>DASUSJ010000201.1:0-13547 GCA_036375155.1 Pyrinomonadaceae bacterium | reverse complement strand
AGCAGGGCGTTCCACTGCCCGCCGTCCCTGACTCGCAAACCAAGCCGGTTAGCTGAACTCGGGGGGCGATCTCGTTGTAAGAAAAAAGCGGCCCGAATCCGGGCCGCTTCACGTGTCGAGCCAGCTTAGATCCCTCACTTGGTCGCTATATTTCCGCCACGCGTAGCTTTGTCCAGCTCCTCGGTTCGAAGCCGAACGCCTTCGCGTAGAAGCTTGATCTCGTCGGCAGAATAATTTGCTGCCCGGAATGCGTCTTCCAACTGTTTGTCCGTCAGCCGCACAAGGCGATCAGCGAGCCATCGCCCGTGCGGAACCGTGATGTCTTCCATCAGGCTGCGTCCTTTGCCCTTGAAATCGAAATCGATCAACCCGTTCTCGACCTTCGTGACAAAACCAGCTTCGTACCAGGTTCCCGGATCGTTCGTCTTGCGGCCGAGGCGGAAGAAGAAGGGCAGATTGTTATTGCCGAGTTTCCCGAATGTCGCTCCGAGATCGCTAACGATAAAGTGATGTTCGATCCGGCCGTTGTTGTCGACGCGAAGGACCTTGTTCTGGAGGTCGAGCAAGTCCCAGTTGGTCAGAAAGACCATCATGATCTTTAGCGCCTGCAGCTCGTTCGTGCCGACGAACGGATTATCTTTCCACTTCCATTCATCAAGCCGCTCAATATTTGCCGGCCGAGCTTCGAGCCTCACGTTCTTGTGCGTCCCTTTTCCGGGGATCGTGATCTCGGGAACGAGGTAATTGACCTCGGTCTTATAGCCGAGTCCATAGAGCAGGCGGACCGCCGCCGTTTCCGGCTGGGCTTCGCGTCCCAGTTTCGCGACCCAGATCTGTCCTTTTGCATCCTTTATCCGGTACTTCTTGTTATGACCCTGAGTTTCTTCCTTAATGAACTCCACTCGGCTGATGTCAGGACGCATTGCAGTTCCGCCTGGGCCGTTGTACAGATCAAGACTCGCGATGTCGACCTCCTGCCATAAGACCGGATTGGTGATCGGGCCTGCCTTCTTGTCCTTCTTATCCTTGCCCTGCGCGACCGCCGAACCTGCAGTTAGCGTGATAATCGCCAGGAATAATATTGCTGGTCTCAATCGTCTGATCATGATGTCCTCACTTGAAGTCTTAATAGATGTTTACACACAACCGATTCCATAACACGTGTGCCGAGTTGCACCAATCTTAGTTTTAGTGGAATAACGATTGCGAAATCAACTGCGGGCATTATTAAAGTGTACTGAATGATTACGGGGAGGTGAACATGAAAGGGGAAGCACAAACAACCGATAAACCGATCGCCAAGCCGCCATACCCACTGCCGGCTATCTTTGTACCACGACCGCGAAACAGTTACTCCACCCACATCGAATGGGAAGAACTAAAACGCGATCGCCAGCCAAAAAATCGGATGACGACCGCGAGGTCTAAGCAGAATCAATAGGAATCTTACAGCAGGTCTTATTACGTACTCGACGACTCGCCCGTTCGCGGCGAGTCGTTTTCTGTTTGCCCGCCTTGCTGACCTTGTCCGCCGGTCTGCTGTGTAGACGACTCTCCTGCGCCAAGTTGATTGCCGACTGCAGTGACGGCACCCTGAACAGCTCCCGCGGCAGCACCGGTGACGGCCCCCGCCAGTACGCCTTGCACGACCTCTGTCACGGCGTCCGCAGCTTTACTAACGACGCCTCTCGGTGTCGGCTTCCTTCTCGCGGTCGCTGTGGTTCGCTTCTTCGTTCCTGATGAAGCCCTCGCCGTTGAGGTGCGTTTTTTCGCCGTTGTCGTTTTCCGACTAGCCGCAGTTTTCTGGGTCACTTTCTTCGCCGGAGATTTTGCCCCACTCGTAGTCTTCCTGCTTTTAGCAGCGGCCGATTTGGCTCCGCCGCCACCCGAACGAGCACGGCTGGCGGTGCTCTTGCTCGAAGAAGATGCCTTCCGCGACGAAGATGCACCACCCGTCTTCCTCGACGATGATGAGCCGCCTGTCTTTCTGGATGATGTGGCGCCGCCGGTTTTCCTCGACGACGATTTTGCTCCGCCCGACGTAGATTTCCGCGCGGTTGATTTTGCGCCGGTTGATCTTGCACCGGCCGTCGAAGTCTTCTTCGACGACGACCTCGCCCTCGACGACGCTCCCTTCTTCGCCGAAGATCCCGTTGACGAGGAAGCCTTCTTTGCAGTCGCCTTTTTAGGTGCAGCCTTTTTTGCCGTTGAGGTGGTCTTCGATCTCGATCCTGCTTTTGAGGTGGATCTCGATGAAGTCGATTTCTTAGCCGAAGTTTTTGATGAAGTCTTTTTTGTAGTAGCCATTGGTCCTCCCGTGATCAAAAAGTACTGTGTCGAGTTTAGCAAAATTAGAAATCGTGCGCGCAAAAAATTCAGAAACTATTTCGTGAATGCGCAAAGATCATCGAGCGCCAGATTCCCGCCACATAGGATCAACACGACATTCGATCCCAACTCTGTTCTCAATTTCTCCGCGGCAGCCAGCGTGCACGATGCGGCGGGCTCGGTCAAGACTTTTAGGCGCTCGAGAAGAAAGCGGAGCTGCTCGAGAGCTTCGGCGTCAGTGACGACGGTGACGGTTTCGAGATACGTTTGCGCCGCGGCAAGCGTTGCTTCCGAGACCGAAGGTGCTCCGAGCGTTTTTGCGATCGATGTAATAGCTGAAAGCTCGACCGGGCGCCCGGCTGCCAGAGCCTGGGACATCGCGTCGGCGCCGACAGTTTCCACGCCCCATATCCGAGCATCAGGTTTTTTTGCCTTTATGGCGGATGCAACTCCGGCCATCAAACCCCCGCCGCCTATCGAGACAAGGACGTCAGTCACTTCCGGCAGATCCTCGACGATCTCGAGACCTAGAGTTCCCTGCCCTGCCATTACGACTTCATCATCGAACGGATGTACGAAAACGCGGCCTTCGGATTTGTACCGTTCGATCGCGACGAACGCCTCGGCGATCGTGGGTGTAAGTTCGACGCGGGCGCCATACCCGCGAGTCGCTTCGACGTAATTTCGCGGTGTGGATTCAGGCATCAGGACCACGGCATCGAGGTCCAACACCTTTGCAGCGTGTGCGATCGCCTGGGCGTGATTGCCGCCGCTAACGGCGACTACTCCGTTGGCAAGTTCTTCTACCGAAAGGCTCAGAAGCTTATTGAAAGCGCCGCGGACCTTAAAGGAACCTGTCTTTTGAAAAAGCTCGAGTTTAACGAAAACGTTCGTTCCGAGTCGCTGGCTGAGAGTTTCACTTCGTTGTAAGGGTGTCCGTTTTATTCGTGAGGCTATGCGTTCACGAGCCTGTTCGATAGCCGAGATTTCCATAGAGAGAAATATACCTTTTCACTGCGCATATTGTCTTTTTCGCGCACGATATCCGTTACTTTCATCTCTTTACCTGGTTTAAGTAACGCGTTTTCCTCAGGGGAACGGTGATTGCTGGTCATTCTTTACTAATAACACCGATTCTTGAGGTTTTTCGTACAAGGAGGATATATGCGAGCCAACCTTTTGTTTATAAAAATATTTTCTGCCGTTGCTTTAATGTTCCTTATCGGCGGCTCAGCCTTCGCTCAGGGCAAGGGGGGCGGTAAAGGAGGCGGGGGTGGAAACCGCGGCGGTGGGGGACACCAGCAACAGCGCGGCGGCGGACATCCGGGCGGTAATCCCGGTGGCGGTCAGGGTCAGATCAGGCAGCAGCCTCAGCCCCAGCGACAGATGGGCGGCGGCTGGCAGCAACATCAACAGCGCCAGGTTCAGCAGGTACAACGCCAGCAGGGTCAGCAGTGGCAACATGCACGGCGCCAGCAGGCTCAGCAGTGGCAGCATGCGCAGCGTCAGCAGCAGGTGCAGCGGCAGCAGATCCAGCGACAGCAGCAGGATATGTTCCGGCAGCAACGACAGCAGCAGGATATGTTCCGGCAGCAGCGACAGCAGCGTCAGTGGCAGCAGGCTCAAAGACAGCAGCACGAGCAGCGCCGGTGGCAGCAGTCTCAGAGACAACAACAGCAACGCCAGTGGCAAGTCGAGCGAAGTCAGGAGCGGAACTTGCAGCAGGCTCAGCGACAACAGCAGCGAGTGATGCAGCAAGCCCGGCGCCAGCAACAACAGCAGCGGCAGCGCGTTTATACGCAGCCGCGACAGAATTGGGGGCAGATACGTCGGGAGCAGGCATTCGAAGCAAAGCGGTATCGCGATTCGCTTAAGGCCCAGCGAAAAGCTGATCGTCAGGCATTAAAGTTTGAGCGAAAGCAGCAGCACTTCGAATCTAAGGCTTTTCGGCAGGCCGGAAAGGACTATCAAAGAAGCATTCCGTATTCCGGCGACCGGACCTACAGGTACGACGACCAGAGAAGCATTCCGTATTCCGGCGACCGGACCTACAGCTACGACGACCGGAACTATAGTCGTGGTGACCGGTATTACGGCGGTCAATATTCGGGACCGGTCTATCGCGAAAATTACTCTTACCGGCAGTATCCGCAATACCCCTCGTACGGTTCTCAGTACCCGTATCTAAATTACGAGGATTACCCGCTGTATACATACCGGATATTTGATTACGACGACGACTATGATCGGTACTATTACTCATCCGCCGGTTATGACGATTTCTTCGATGACGGATTGGATTGGAAGTCGATGCTGTTTCGCAGTGTGATCGCAATGTTCTTTTCGAACGGGGATAACATCGGATACTACGACCAGTACCCGCAGTATTACGACACCGCTTACTATGACGACGGGTATTACGACTATGGATACGCCTCTGAATACAGCTCATATCCGTACTACACGTTCGGTTACGAACCCGCCTACGCCTATTACGAACCGGCTGCTTATTACGGTTACGACCAGTATGCGTATCAGGGTCTGCCGTATGAGTATTCGGTGTTTAGCCAGTTGCCGTACGGCGACATGGTCGCCCTTTATTCCGGTACGCTCGAAGGCGAGCTGATCCAGCGTGCTCTCGGTACCGGTTATTATCAAGGCCTGCTTGAAGGACAGATGGCCCGCGAGCAGGGATGGGGAGACGAGTATTACCACGATCCGTACCTCTATCAGCAGGCGATGTACGATCCCTATTCGTCAAGCATCGGCGACTGCCGGCGCTACTTCAGCGAAGGCTATGAGATGGGCTATCAGGATGCTCTTGCCGGCCGCGACGAATTTGATCTGGCCGACCGCGGCGGAGACGTCGACCTCGTAAGCCTGATCCTGGGAAGCGTGCTCGATTTCAGAGGCTAAGCACCATTCACGTTTAGTTAAGACTTGCCTCGCCTTCTAAAGGCGGGGCATTTTTCTGTTGGAGAGATACCGCCGGGGATCCGTGCTTTCCCGTATTTATTGTCCTCGGTGGTTGTCTTCCCGCGGAACCGCTGAGTAAACGGAAAAGCCTGTGGGGGACCGGAGCATCGTCCACCAGTTCGTAAGCCGATCAAGCTTCGCGAGGGCTATTCCCTCAGCGATTTGAATTTTTCGGCTTAAAGTTGTCTAATTACAGTTCGCCTAACGGGCGGAAATCTTGGCCGAGAGGAGGTGAGACAATAAATGGCTTATATAACAGTAAACGCAAATGAATCGATCGAGAGTGCGCTGCGTCGCTTCAAGCGCAAGGTGATCAGCGAAGAGATCATCAAGGATCTAAAGAAACACGCTCACTTCATCCCGCCGGGTCAGAAGGCAAAGCTTAAGTCAGTGAACGCACGTAAGCGCAATCGCCGGCGCTTTCGCCAGCAGCGTCCGATGAACGCGTCGCCGAGGCCGATGGGCAGCGGCGGTCCCTCGCGTTAGTCACGACCTCGATAAAATTGAAAGCGTGAGATGAGGAATCGTCTCACGCTTTCTCAGTTTTCGGTCGGTTTTTTATACTTGTTTTTTAGGATCCCTGAAGGGTCGCAACCGGAGAAATGACTTCACAAAGACCACGCATCCTCATAACCAATGACGACGGTATTCATTCCGAAGGCATCGAAGCCCTCGAAACGGCAATGAACGAGATCGGCGACGTATTTGTTGTCGCACCGGCGTCCGAGATGAGCGGCGCCTCTCACAGCCTGACGCTCGAGCGGCCGCTGAGGATCCGGCAGATAGATGACCGGCATTGGACCGTCGACGGCACGCCGACCGATTGCGTCACGCTCGCACTCAACAGGATATTGACGGACGGCGATCGCCCGAACATCTGTGTTTCCGGAATTAATCATGGTGCGAATCTTGGTGACGACGCAACATATTCCGGGACGGTGGCCGGTGCGATGGAAGCGACGATCCTCGGCGTTCCCGGTCTCGCGTTCAGCCTTGTCGCGACACGCACGCATGATTTTACGGAATCGGCGCGAGTTGCGATCGATGTCACAAGAAAGGCCCTTGCCGAAGGCATTCCAGAGTGGACGCTCCTCAATGTCAACATCCCAAAAGGCGTGCCGAAAGGCATACGCGTAACTCGCCAAGGTTTCAAAGAGGCGAAGCCAGTCATTAGCGAACATATCGACCCCCGCGGGAAGCCGTATTACTGGATCGGCGAAATGCGGGCCGGATTTCGTGCAGAGGGCGGTACGGACTTTGAGGCGGTCGACGAAGGATACGTTTCGATAACTCCTATGCGGGCCGACTTGACCGATCACAAGGCGCTTGAAGAATTGAAGGCGTGGAATAAATAAACGTTGGGCGCAGGAAAGGCACGCGACTCGGGGGTCGCGTGCCTTCATTTCTCCGAGGGGGTTTGTCTTATTTGTAGAGGTTGACCGCTACCGCCTCGGGCGAGGGAGTGTTGTCTCTAGCAAGGCCCCGGCTCGACTTCGGACCCTTGATCTTCATACTGAACGTTGCGGTGGAGATCTCGCTCATTCTGTACCGTCCATTGATCTTCAGAAAAGTGATCGTTCCGGGTTTGTTCCAATCGCCATTCCCCCCAAGTGCGTTCAGCCCAAGGACGCGAACACCTCCCTTTCGAAGATTCCGAAGAGCGACCCCGCCCTGTGAAACCTCGGATAACGGACCGATCGAATACTGACCTGCAGCAAAGTGCTGACCTCGTGCTTCGAAGTCAAACGGTATCTCCGCACGATATTGTTGAGATGTCTGGGCGCTTGCCCCGATCGTAACAGCCAGTACCAAGAGTCCGATCACGCTAGCCTGTTTAATTATTCTGTTCATAATGCCTCCTATCCAGATGAATTAGTGCGAAGCTCGAAGTCCTTTCTTCGCCTTCACCAGATACCGCGACAATTCGAGAAAAACAGTCTCAAAAAAATTCGAGGAATTAGAAATTCGTTGATTATCCAGAATGAAAGGGATAATAATTGATGATTCCGGATGATCGAGAAACGGCAAGATTCACATCGTGTCACCGCGCTTCTCCGCGAATGGACGGACGGCCGCACGGCCGCCATGGACGAGTTGCTCCCGTATGTCTACGACGAACTCCATCGCCGCGCCGCGAGATATTTGCGCCGGGAACGAATCAACCACACGCTGCAGACAACGGCGTTAGTGCATGAAGCGTATCTGAGGCTCGTTGATCAGGAGATGGTCGAATGGAAAGATCGCGGTCATTTCTTCGCCGTTGCCGCACAGGCCATGCGACGCATACTCGTCGATCATGCAAAACACAGGAACCGGGCAAAACGCGGCGGCCCGGCTGCGGACCTCCAGCTCGATGACGAATTTCAAGTCCCCACCGTTGAGAGTAAAGTCGATATTGAAGCCCTGGACGAAGCTCTCTCACGCCTCGCGAGTTTCGACCCGCACCAGGAGCGGCTGGTTGAGCTTAGGTACTTCGCAGGGCTATCGCTTGAAGAAACGGCCAAAGCAATGAACATTTCGCGCGCTACGGCTGCGCGAGAATGGCAGATCGCAAAAGCGTGGCTGCATCGCGAGCTAACTCGCTGAGGGGTGAAGCGACACCGATGAATGCCGATCTCGCAAACCCAAAGTGGAAAAGAGTAAAAGAGATCTTCCATGAAGCCCTGCGCCGGCAGCCGCCGGATCGCGATGCTTACCTCGATGAATCCTGCAATGGCGATGTCGGTCTGCGGATCGAGGTCGAATCCCTTCTATTGTCGCTGAACGAAGCGAAATCCTTTCTTGAAGAGCCGGCCTTTATGTCTTCAGCGGACAGAGATGTCTTATGGCAGTTCGAGAATGGTGACCTCGTTTCTCATTACCGGATCGTCGAACCCATCGGTGTTGGCGGAATGGGGCAGGTCTATCTTGCCGAGGACCAAAAACTTCATCGGCAAGTGGCTCTCAAGATCCTTCCGAACGAGGTCCTCGAGAACAATGACCGGCTCCGACGGTTCAAGCGTGAGGCTCTTGCCGTTTCAGCGTTAAATCATCCGAATATCCTGACGGTGTTTGAGTTTGATGATGTGGATGGCGTACCGCTTCTTGCTTCTGAATATGTCAGAGGGAGTACGCTTCGCGAGCGACTTGAAGAAGGGCCGCTGGAATTGGGTACGGCGATCGATGTCGCGGTGCAGGTCGCCTCGGCACTTCAGACGGCCCACGCGGCAGGCATTATTCATCGTGACATAAAACCGGAGAACATCATGATCCGCGACGATGGTTACGTAAAGGTCCTGGACTTCGGACTTGCGAAACTAACCGGCGACATGAGGTCTCTGGAAACTGATAATACAAGAACACAAGCTTTCAGCATGCCGGGCATCATCATGGGAACCGCGACGTACATGTCGCCCGAGCAGGCCAGGTCACGATCGGTCGATTTTCGTACCGACATCTTTAGCTTTGGGATCGTGCTTTATGAAATGTGCGCCGGTCGCCCGCCCTTTACCGGTGAGACCACGACCGACATAATCGCGGAGATCATACAGAAGAAACCTTCGAACGCGAGCGCTCACAACCCCGCAATTCCCGCCGAATTAGATCGGATCATTAATAAATGTCTCGAGAAGGAATGCAGCGATCGTTATCAAACGGCCGCGGACCTGCTGGTCGATATGAAGACATTGAGCAAACCGGTCGAGGCGAGAGAAACCACCCCCGTTGAATCGCAAGAGACACAAGAATTTCAGAGAACGCCGCAGACCGACCCGTCTCAACAAAGCCCGATTGGTGGGTATCAGAACCAGAGACTCGCGGCCGTGGCCGCGGGCGTCATTCTTATTCTCGGCCTCATCGCGGCATCTTACTGGTATTTCTACCGCGATAATCAGATCGCTTCCATCGCAGTACTACCTTTTACGAATGAGAGCGGCAACGCTGATATCGAATACTTGTCCGACGGCATGACCGAATCGCTGATCAATACGCTGTCGACATTACCTAATCTTTCAGTCAAGGCAAGAAATACCGTGTTCCGGTACAAAGGTGTCGACAATATAGACGAGAAGAAAGTCGCGCACGAGCTTTCGGTACAGGCTTTGTTGCTCGGTCGCGTTACCCAGCGTGGCGACGATCTAACCCTTCATCTTTCGCTTGTCGACGCCGCAAACGGCAAGAATCTCTGGGGCGAGCAGTATGACCGTAAAATCCAGGACCTGGCAGTCCTTCAGCGGGAAATAACACGGGACGTTTCACAAAAGCTACGCGCGCGGCTGTCGAACGCAGATGCGCGGGATCTCACGAAGAGCTATACCCCGAACTCCGAAGCCTACCAGGACTATTTGAAAGGCCGTTACTTCTGGAACAAGCGCACACCGGAAACAATACCGAAGGCGATCGAATATTTTGATCTCGCGATCGCAAAGGACCCCGGATTTGCACTCGCTTATGCCGGCCTGGCCGATTCGTACGTTGTGCCTGCAAATCGGATGGCGCCAAGAGAAGCGATGCCAAAGGCCAAGGCTGCAGCTATACGCGCTCTGCAGATCGACGACTCTCTTGCTGAAGCCCACACTTCACTTGCCCGGGTCCTGCAGGTTTACGAATGGAACTGGAAAGAAGCGGAGAAAGAGTATAAACGAGCGATTGAACTGAATCCGGCCTACCCGGTTTCACAGCAGTGGTACCGGGGCTATTTCGAAAGCCCGTTGGACGAAGCGCTAGCCCAAAGACGGATAGCTGTTCAGCTGGATCCGCTCTCACCAATTGCGAACTTTGAGCTGGGGCGGGCGTTTTACTTAGGTAGGCAATACGATAAGGCGCTCGAGCAGCTTAATAAGACGTTGGAATTAGATCCGAGTTTTCCGGCCGCACTTCAATATTTGCCCCTGGTTTACATTCAAAAGGGTATGCACGACCAAGCGGTCGCAAAAGTAAAAGAGGTTCCTGGAAGTTCCGCTATGGTCGTGAATGGAATTTTGGGATATGTGTTAGCGGTTGCAGGCCATGAGGACGAAGCCCGAAAAATGCTTGCCGAACTCCAACGCCTTCGCGTCCGGGAGTATATTCCGGCGGTAGGCATCGCTCTTATTTATGTGGGTTTGGGTGACAAGGACGAGGCGCTCGCATGGCTTGAGAAGGGCTATGAGGAGCGCGCTTTCCAAATGCAGTTTTTGAAAGTCGAGCCGAGCTGGGACCCTCTTCGCAACGATCCGCGCTTTATACACCTGCTGCGACGCATCGGTGATCCCGAATGATTTCTCACATTTAAACCCGTCAAATAGAATGTCTTCGAAATACCCTCTATAATTCCCTTTCGGACTAATGAGCTTCGGCGCCCCACGCACAACTCAATCTGACGGTTTCGAGATTCCGCGTGCGCGGATGGTCGAACATCTTCGTAGTTATTACAAGATCGCTGATCAGCGGGTGCTTGACGCGATGAATCGGGTGCCGCGTCACGCATTTGTTCCGTCCGCGCTTAAAGCACAGGCCTACAAGGACAACGCACTCCCGATCGCCGCCGGACAGACCATCTCGCAACCGTTCATCGTCGCGAGAATGACGGAATTGCTTGAGCTGAAGGGACGCGAGCGCGTTCTGGAGATCGGATCCGGTTCCGGATATCAAACGGCAATTCTGGCGACCCTCGCCCGCAAGGTTTTCGCCGTCGAGCGGCTGGCCGTTCTTCATGCCGAGGCGAAACAGAAATTGATGCACCTTGGCTTTCGGAACATCTCGTATCGCTGTGACGACGGCACGAAGGGCTGGGAGGTATATGCACCGTTCGATGCGATCCTGGTCGCCGCGGGCGGACCAATCATCCCCGAACCGCTCGTAAAGCAGCTTGAGGTCGGCGGGCGAATGGTGATCCCGATTGGCGAAAATCAGAAATCGCAAACGCTTGTCCGAGTCACGAGAAAGGAGTCGGGCTTCGAGACGGAAAACTTCGGCCCGTGTGCTTTCGTTCCCTTGATCGGAAATCACGGCTGGAAGGACAGGAATGCACCTCCTGAATAGGGATAGGTGCTGGTTCATGTTGATGGCAGATATCAGTTACCACTTATCCTCAACACTTATCACCTATTCTGAATATACAAAATGGAATCAATTGTAGAATTTATTTACCAGGTCAAGGATTATCTCAATCCGAAGTTCCTTATTGATTGGCTTCTGGCGTTACTCGGGCCGTGGGTCTACGTCGGGCTTTGGTTCATCATCTTTGCCGAGACGGGTCTTGCGGTCGGTTTCTTTTTACCGGGCGATTCGCTTCTCGTCGTCGCGGGTCTTTTTGCCGCTGCCGGAAAGCTGAATGTCCTGCTTGTAATGCTCGCCTTCTTCCTCGGATCGGTTATAGGCGACAGCACCGGCTACTGGACGGGTCGATTCATGGGGAAAACGCTTTTCAATCGCGAAAGCTCGTTCATCTTCAAACCGAGCCGCGTCGAGAAGGCAAAGCACTTTTTTGAAAAGTATGGTGTGAAGACGGTTGTCCTAGCCAGATTCGTCCCGATCGTCCGGACATTTGCGCCGCTCGTTGTCGGTGCGGCCGAAATGCCGTATTTGAAGTTCCTGACCTTCAGCATCCTCGGCGGACTGCTATGGATATGCAGTATGGTGCTGGCCGGGTATTTTCTGGGCGGCGTGATCGAAACGGCACTCGGTATCAAACTCGAGGACCACATAGAAAAGGTCGTTATAGTAGTCGTGTTCCTGTCGCTGCTGCCGCCGATCATCGAATTCGCAAAGCACAAGTTCAGCAGGAAGCGGGATATGATCGACGAGGCGATCGACGTGATCGAGGATGAGAAGGCGGTCTCATAGGCGTTCGTTGACTTATGCTCTCGCGTAACCTACACTTTGTAACTTGACTTAACGGGGCGTGGCTCAGCCTGGTAGAGCGCACGGTTCGGGACCGTGAGGTCGGAGGTTCAAATCCTCTCGCCCCGACCATCAATTCAACACTGCGGTTGTCGTTATCGGCAACCGTTTTCTGTTTTCGGACAACAAAGCCCGGCGAAACAATAGCGACCCGGCCACCACACCTTCCGCCCGGCCGCGTCAGCGAGATAAAATCGGGAACCTGATATAGACCACTATCGTTTCAGATTTAGAATCCCTCTCTTTTGACCTTGCTTATGAAACCCGATCCAGGAGAGTCATATTTGATCAACACGCGGGTGCTGGATGACGCCCGGGTCAACGAAGTGTTTTATCCTGCCGGGATGCGCCAGGATCGCCACCGGCATCACTCCGCGTCATTCAGCTTTGTCGCATTGGGCCGGTATGAAGAACGAATCGGACGCCAAGCACACTCGCGCACGATAGCAACGCTGATCTATCATCCTGCGGGTGAACAGCATGCCGTTGCATTTGAGACCGACGTACGGATCTTCAGCGTTGAGTTCCGCGGTGAGCGGATTTCGCGCGGCATGGCGGACAGTCTGGATCGCGGTTCCAGCCATCGAAGCGCCCTTGTCGCGTGGTTAGGTTCACGACTCGGATATGAAATGGCGCGGGTCGACAGCGCTTCGTCGTTGGCGATAGACGGGATCGTCGCAGAGATGCTGATGGAGGGTTCGCTCGGAAACGTGCTAAGTGAAGAAAAGGGCGTTGCCCGGTGGCTGGCCAAAGTGACCGATTTTGTCCACGACAACTTTACGTGCACGTTAAGTCTCGAACAGATCGCCCAGGTCGCCGGAGTTCACTCGGCCCACCTTTCTCGTGTGTTTCGCCAAAGGCTGGGCTGCACGGTCGGTGAGTACGTCCGCCGGCTAAGATTTGAATACGCCTGCCACCGGCTCTTGTCGACGGAAACACCATTATGCGAGGTCGCGCAAGAAGCGGGCTTTGCGGACCAGAGCCATTTCAACCGGATATTTCGGATAGAAATGGGCGTGACTCCATACACATACAGAAAACTTCACCGGCGGTAGAAAATGCTCGTTTTGTTCAAGATTGGGCGATGAAGGGATGGTAAATTGGCTCTTACCTACGGCAATTGGCCGGAGGACTAAAGCCATGAAAAACATATTTATCTTAGCGATCGTTAGCCTCCTCCTCAGTCCTATCTCGACCTGCGCACAAACAAAAACAAGTCCACAGATTTCCGAGAAAGAATTCGCAACCGACCTAGACGCGTACATTCGTCGGGCAATGGAGGCGATACCCGAGCTGCCGAGCGTCGCGATGGTCGTCGTCAAGGACGATAAGCCGGTTTTTATCCGGGCTTACGGATTCGCGAACAAAGAAACAGGGACGAG
>DASUSJ010000200.1:0-3690 GCA_036375155.1 Pyrinomonadaceae bacterium | reverse complement strand
ACTATCACTACACCCACCACGAGGGCGCTTCCGAGGAGAGACACCACAAACAGGACTATGCCTAGCAGGATCCTTCCCGCCGTCATCGACATCCAAATTTCGGAAAGCCATTCCATCGATCGTTACGTCGCCTCGAGTGTTCTGAATTCCTTCCAGATGAAATACATTCGATGGATCAGCGTCCAAACAGAACCGACCGCAAGCACCCATAAAACCTGCGGCATACGGTTGAATAAGAAAAAATCGGAATTCCAGTTCCAGGTCGACAGCGCTCCGATGATCAGTAGAACGATGCGCTCGGGACGTTGAAGGAATCCTACATTCGCTTTTACACCGAGTCCCTCAGACCTGGCCGTAGTGTAGCTGACCATCACGGACGCGATCATGCCGACGCCGGCAAGAAAAACATTTAAAAGCGAGTGTTGCGGGGCGTTGCCGGCGTAAAACATCATGATCCCTAAAAACGCGACCATGTCGGAAAGTCGATCCAGGGACGAATCCAGAAAGCTTCCAAATTTTGTGACGTTGCCCGTCTGCCGCGCGACATTCCCGTCAAGCATGTCGAATAGATTGGCAACGATGAGGACAAAACCGGCCCAGAAAAATTCACCGAGTCCGAAGAGCACACCGCACCCGACATTGATCGATACACCGATCGCGGTAAGGATATTCGGGTGAACGCCCGCCGCTGCAAGTGCCCGGACCATAGCGTTTATGATCCGCATTGCGCCCCGTCCGATGCTTTCACCTAGCATTCAGCATTCAGCGGTCGGCATTCAGTAACTCGGCGGTAGTCGCTGATCGCCGAGAGCTGAAAGCTGAACGCTCACTCCTGTTCGTGAATTGTCGTCAGCCGGCTGATCTCAAATGTCCGCATGCCGGTCGGCGTTTTAACTTTGATCTCGTCGCCCTCTTCCTTGCCCATCAGTGCCTGGCCGATCGGCGACACGGTTGATATCAGTCCATTCTCCGGATCGCTCTCTTCCGAGGTGACAAGACGGTAGGAGATTTTCTCTTCCTTCTCGAAGTCGAACAACACGACGCTCGATCCATATGCAACGCGGTCGGTCGGGATCTTAGAGATATCGATCGACTCGACCTCGCCGAGCCTCTGACGCACCTGCATGATCCGAGTCCGAACTATCGACTGCCGCTCCATCGCTGCCTTGTACTCCGCGTTCTCACGCAGGTCTCCAAACTCCCTCGCCTTCTGGATCTCTTTCGGGAGCTTAAAATGAAGCTCGTCTTCGAGCGAATCCAATTCTTCCTGTAACTTTTTCTTTACTGCTTCCATATCTGTCGTTCAAGGATCCTCACGGAGGCCGACCCACCCTGATCCCGAAATTCAAAATCTAAAATCCCTAAGCTTTCGCCTTTGCTTCCTCGGCCGCCGCGAATGAAATGCCGATATCGCGTGCAGTACGCACGAGCTGCCCGTCTATCGGAACGGTCTTGATGTTCGCACAGGCTTCAGAAAGGGGTGCCGTGGTGATCGTACCCGCCTGCAACGCGACCATCTTTCCCGTCTCGCCGTCCGCAAGCGCCCGGACAGCGCAGGCCCCGAAGTTCGTTCCGAGCATCCGATCGAACGCGTTCGGGCTGCCACCCCGTTGAAGGTGACCCAGCACGACTGTTCGCGATTCCTTGCCCGTCATTTCCTCAATACGCCGGCGGACGTGATCACCCATTCCGCCAAGTCGCAACTCCGCCGCGTCCGAATAGATCTCGCTCTTCCCGGCTTCCTTGGCGCCTTCCGCGACCACGATGTTCGTAAACCTCGAGCCGCTTTTTTCGCGGGCGAGGACCTTGGCCGCGACCGACTCGAACGAGAATGGGATCTCCGGAATGAGGATGATGTCGGCGCTGCCCGCTAACCCGGCGTGAAGGGCGATCCATCCGGTGTTCCTACCCATAACTTCCAGGATCATCACGCGATCATGTGACGCTGCCGTCGTGTGCAAACGGTCGAGAGCTTCGGTCGCGATGTCGATTGCGGTCATGAAGCCGAACGTGAGCTCCGTCGCGGCAAGATCGTTGTCGATGGTTTTTGGGACCCCGATCACCGGAAAGCCGCGTTTATGAAATTGTTCGGCGATCGCAAGAGTGCCTTCCCCACCCAGCACGATGAGTGCCTCGATCCCCAGAATATCGAGATTCGCGAGCGCCTCGCCGATCGGCATCTCCGGAAAAAAGGCTTTGCCGTCGATCATCTTCACGAAGCTTCCCCGGTTCCGCGTACCCAAGATCGTGCCACCTCGCGGAAGAATTCCGCTCACGGTTTTCTGCGTTAGCGGCATCGTGTGCGGCTCGCCGAGAATTCCTTCGAAGCTATCTTCAATGCCGATACACTTCATACCGAACTCGCCGATCGCCGTGCGAACCACCGCCCTGATCACCGCGTTCAGTCCGGGAGCGTCGCCACCACCAGTTAAAATCCCGATCTGCTTGTACATACAACCAAAAATATTTTATGTGAAAATGCGCGATAACTAAAAGACGAACCCAAAGCGGGTTCGTCTCGTGTGAATCGAACTAATATTCCGGCTTATCTGAATGCGACGTTCCTCTCCAGCAAGCGGCGGGCTTCGGGCATAACTTCGACTGCCTTCAGAATCTGCGGGTCTCCTTCGAGCAACACCTGGATACCGGCTTCGTTCGAGTAATTCGCTGTCGCTAGTTCCTCGCGGAGCCTCATCTTTGCAAAGTCGGCCTGGCTGTTGAGGTTCTCGGCAGTAAGTCCGCTCGCTTTATCCGCAACAGTGTAATTGCGAAACGCCTCGAATAATTTGTCGCTGATCGGAAACGCGTTCGGAGGTATCGTCAGGCTTTGGTTCTGACGTTCTACCTTATAACTTTCAAATCCGGCCACCTTGCCGGCAACAAGCTGTCGTGCAAAGTAGAACGCTGCGTCGTTGATTCGGAAACGAAGCGCATTATATTCCAGTGCAGCCACCTTAACATCGGGTTCGATACCACGTCCCCCGTATAGGACCCGTCCGTCGGGCGTTGTAACCGGGCTTCCGACAGGCTTCGGCTTGCCGTTCTCGGAGCTCGCTGTGGGATCGTCCTGATGCGAATAATAATCGTAGATCGAACCACTCGAATAATCGCGCTGGAGCGAGCGACCATACGGCGTGTAGTACCGCGCCGTCGTGAGCGTCAAACCCGTGTCGTATGGAAGCCTGAAAACTCGCTGCACTAATCCCTTCCCAAAACTCTCAGTTCCAACGACGACACCGCGGCCGTAATCCTGTATCGCACCGGCGACGATCTCGGACGCGGACGCAGAACCACCGTTTATCATCACAACGAGCGGGAAATTATCTATAGGCCCGCCGCGCGCACGGAGTGCTTCGGTTCTCGCGTAGCTCGCCCGCCCCCTGACCGATACCACCGTCTGCCCGCTCGGTACAAACCGGCTTACGACCTCGATCGCCTGCGGAAGGAGGCCGCCGGGGTTGTTTCGTAGATCGAGAACAAGGCCTTTCATTCCCTGCCTCTGTAATTCCTTAACCGCCTCACCGAGTTCTTCCGCGGTCGTTTCCTGGAAGCCGCCCGTCAAACCGATGTATCCGGTTCCGTTCGGCAACATAAAGTAATTTCGGATCGATGGAAGCGGAACCCCGCCGCGCACGATCTCAAACTCCATCGGAGAGCTAGAGGTGGCCCGCTCGATCTTCACCTTAACCG
>DASUSJ010000199.1:0-7235 GCA_036375155.1 Pyrinomonadaceae bacterium | reverse complement strand
GCAGGTTTGGGGGGTATATTGCACTTTCAGGATCGGAACGTGACCGCGTTTCAGCACTGACTTTCCTTTGTACTTGACGTCACGTATCTCCACTCCCGATCCACGCGTCCCCGAGGAAGCGGACGGTCGTATGACCAGCATTTCCCACAACGTCGTCGGTCCGTCGCTGATCGTAAGCGTCGCCTGACCCAAAATGCCGCGACCCGTCGGTGCCTGGCCGGAGGGTGCGAGTCCGCATCCGTCGGGGGTTGCGGCGCGGGAGTTTTGCGGCGCACCCGATTCGTGACGGATCACGGCTCGGCGCCCAAGGCTCACGCTGACGATCTCGGTCCCGGCGTTGCCACTTAGCTCGAGTCCGACATTTATCAGCCGTTCTGTAGTCCCGTTCAGAACGGTAACATCCGGCATCGGCTCGAAAGTTTCGAGCTGGCCGCTTCGTAGCGACGCCGAAAAGAACGGATCGTTTCCAAGGATCTCGAGCGCGACCTTAAATTCTTCCGGACTTGCGATCGGTTGAAAGTTCTCCTCACGAATACTGATCGGCTCCTTTCCCGCAAAATCACCCTCTGCCGCAAGGGTTCGATCGTTCGTGTAGTCGTAGTAGATCGCCCGGAAGCGGGTTGGCGGCTTCGTACCACCGGTTTTGGTTTCGGCCTCGATGAACTCGAATGAGAGGAGACGATGACCAGCGTTGCCGACTGCCGAGAGGAGTGCCGAACTGGATGCGACGCGCGCTTTTGCCCGATCGACATCAACCTGCGATGGGCCCCACGGGACCGCGGTGATCCGAAATTGTGTTTGGCGCTTGGCCCGGTTGGACGCTTTGTCCATCGCACCACCGAGTGCCACTGCAAAAATGATCAAACAGAAAACAATGAGAAAGCGGCCGGGTCGTCGATACATTCCGTTGCCCTCCAGGCGATGGAAATGGGGCTTATAGGCTGAACCGTATCACCGCGGCCGATGAGGGGTCAAGGTTTTTAAATCGCCGGAAAAAAGCCCGCAACACCGGGAAATGCAGCGGGCTTTTTGACCAAACTGAAAGCAGGACCTATTTACATTTGGAATACCCGCAATCGCGGCAGAAATCGCAGCCGGACGCGTGCTCGAGCTGTCCGCGACATTCCGGACACTCGCCGATCAGGTTCGACATCGCGGGCTGACGCTGCATCTCTGTTGCTCCGTTCTTTGCGATCTGCCGTTCAGATGGCGGGAGATTTTTCAAACGCCGATCGACAAGCTGCAAACACTCAGCGACTGCCTGCTCGGGTGATGTCAGTAATCGCTCGTTGAACCAGACGGCGTGCGTGGCGGTCACCTTGTTGAGACTTCGTGCAACTTCGTTAACATCAAATCCGCCCCGCAGCATTTTCGACGCCAACAAGCCAACACCGGCACTTATGGGGCCGGCGACGAACACCTCGAGAATGCGATGGCCGTCGTGGTTAACCGTCACGTAGAGATTTTGATTTTCGAACGGAATTCGCCAGGTCGATCCCTGCAGCTCGCGCGGGCGCTCGACTCGGCCAAGACCCTCGTCCCTAGCCCCTTGTCCCATGGTCCCTGCGTTCACTTCGCGTGAGTAAGAGTCGGGAGCCTGAGACGCGGGACTCGGGACTTGAGACTTCATAGAGGTCAACACCTGCCCCTCCCGGCTGCCGTCGCGATAATAGCTGACCGCCTTGCAGCCTAGCTTGCGGGCAAGGTGATAGAGCTCGTCGACCGATTCCACCGTATCATCACGGGCGCCGTTGCAGGTTTTCGATATCGAGTTGTCGACATGCTTCTGGGCCGCGGCAAGAACGTGAACATGCTCGATCGACTTGATCTTCATTGCCGAGATGAAATGTTCGGGCAGTTCGTTTTCATGTTCGACAACATATTCCGCGGCCTGTTTGATAGATTCTTCGTCGGTCTGATCGACTTTCACCCCGAGCGCTTCCGCGGCGAGCGTGTGAACGTACGTCCGCGTGCCGAGGGTGTCCTGCCTGACATATGCCCATGAGAAGTTCGGTTCAATACCGGATGAGGTCTCGGCAACCAGTGAGATAGTTCCCGTTGGCGCGATCGTCGTCACCTCGTAGTTTCGCGGTGTGAGCGGTATATCGCGTGGAATCCCGACTTCGTCATAAAGGAAGCCCGCGTACGCGTCGCGATTTTTTTCCAGCTCGGGAAATACGCCTTTCTCCGCTCCAAGCCGCATGGACGCGAGCCAGGATTCGCGGCGAACGAAACCCATCACACGTTCCATCAATTCAAGCGATGTGTCACTGCCATACGTGATGCCGAGCTTGAGACATAGATCGGCGAACCCCATGATCCCGAGGCCGACCGGTCGCGTTCGTTTTACTACATCGTCGATCTGCGGAAGCGGAAAGTGGCCGGCGTCAATAACGTTGTCGAGGAACCGCGTGCAGACGCTTGTAACCTCGGCCAGCCGTTCCCACTCAATGCAATCGTTCGGATCGGTCCCGTCATCGTACTGTCGGTAAAACTTCGCTACGTCGATCGAGCCGAGATTGCATGAATTGTTGAAATGGAGTTGCTGCTCGCCGCACGGGTTGCACGCGTAGATCGGTCCCATCGAGGCCATCATGTGATTATGCCGGTTCACTTCATCGATAAAGATGATGCCAGGTTCGGCATATTTGTGAGCCGAAGCAATGATGCGATTCCAGATGTCCGGCGCATAAACCATACCCGCGATCGGCGGTTCCTCGATCGTGCAATCGGAAAGGTCAGCCGTCTCAAAGGCAAGCTTGTCGGCGAACGTTGCCGTCGTTCCGTCCGGGCGCCGGTAGACCACATAATCCGAACCCGTCACAGGATCGAAAACCGGCTGCTGCCACGGCTCGTCGTTAAATTCGGTCTGAAACCACGTTCCGCTGTCGACCGCATCCATGAACAGGTCGGTGACCGTGACGGATATGTTGAAGTTCGTGAGACTCGTCTGGTCATTCTTCGCGTGTATAAAACGAAGAATATCGGGATGGGTGACCGCAAGTATGCCCATGTTCGCTCCACGTCGAACTCCACCCTGCTTCACGACCTCGGTCGTCTGATTAACGATGTTCATGAAGCTCACCGGCCCCGATGCGACGCCACGCGTCGAATTGACCATCGATCCCGCCGGCCGTAAAAACTCGTACGTCATTCCGGTCCCGCCGCCGGTCTGGTGAATGATAGCTACGTTCTGCGCATGCTCCATGATCCCTTCGATCGAGTCCGGAACGTTCAACACGAAGCAGGCAGCGAGCTGGCCCTTCGGTTTGCCGGCGTTAACGAGACAAGGGGTATTTGGAATGAATTCGCGGGCGAGCATCACCGTGGTCATCGCGTTGTAAAAGTCCGACTGTTTCTGCGGATCGGTTTCCGCACGCGAAACGTGACCGACAACTCGGCGGACAATATCGGCCCAGGTTTCGAGTGCGTCGCCATGCTCATCCTTCAGCGAGTAACGCTTTGCGACGACCTTTTGAGCATTCAAACCGAGCGGTTTGATGTCACGTCCGGCAGCAGCGGCGGTCCCGTCACCGGTATTTTTTGGAACAAATTCCCCTGTCTTGGCGGGCTCGAAAACTGTGCTCATTCACTTCTCCTTGTGTCTACGGACACGTCTTTTAGCGTAACGTTATTTTAACATCCGCAGTCGTGATGCCGAAGGTTCTGAAGTTTGAATTTTGTATTATTTGGGCTTGAAGACCGTGGAAAGATTAGTCCGCAAGTGACGCCATCTTAGCCGCCTGCTCCCGCGATTGTCAATAGGTTTTTTACACAGGATGTTGTGGCCCACTCCGCTGCGCTCGCAAGATACTGGCGGACACAGTTTTAGAGGATTCTCTTTCGGATTTGACTTTGGCGGACGCGTTTTTTGAAACTGGAAACGATGGACAAGCTCATTCACGGCACGGCCGCGGACGGAACAATACGCGTACTCTCGGCGATCACTACAGATGTTGTTGCCGAGGCCATCCGACGTCATCAACCCACGCCCACGGCATCAGCGGCGCTTGGCCGGGTGCTCACCGGCACGCTGCTGATGGCGGGTACGCTCAAGGACTTCGATCGCCTGTCGGTGAAGATCGATTGCAAAGGACCCATCGGCGGGATCATCGCCGAGGCAACGCTGCTCGGGCACGTTCGTGGTTACGTGAAGAATCCCGACGTGGACGTCCCGTGGCGGGAAGACGGCAAGTTCGACGTCAGGGGAATAATCGGCGAAGGTATGTTTTATGTGATCCGCGAAGCCGGCTTTGATATCGGCCTGCATCGCGAGCCGTATACAGGTTCGGTGCCTATCGTTTCCGGTGAGATCGCGGAAGACTTTGCATACTATCTCGCGAAATCCGAGCAGATCCCGTCGGCGGTCATGCTCGGCGTCCTTCTGCACAATAGTGAGCCATTCGTGAAAGCATCGGGAGGTGTTTTCGTCCAGATGATGCCGGGCGCAAACGAACACCTGATCACGATGATCGAAGACACCATCGCGCACGCGCCGCATCTCACATCCGTGATCAGCGAAGGTGCGACACCGATGGAACTCGCGCGACTCGCTCTTGGCGAGATCGATTTTGAGATCCTCGAAGAAAAGGACGTCGAATTTCGATGCAACTGTTCGATGGAACGGGCCCGGACGTTGATCGCTTCGCTGGGTCGTGCCGAGGTTACGTCCATGCTTGCCGACGATAAAGGTGCGGTAATGTCGTGTGGATTCTGCAGCGAGGTCTATCAGCTGGATGAGGGTGATCTTGAAGAGATCCTCGCGTCCGAAGCCTGATTTTCCTTTAGTGCTTTTTCGTCTGGTTCCTGCTCCGTCTTTCGTGCTTCTTAGTGCTCCTCTTGGTATCTTTCTTGTGTTTTGTGGTTGCTCAGGCGATGCAAATTAACCAACGCTTTAAACCTTTAACCCCCAAACACACAAAGAAGAGCATGACGAAGAAGACGCTCGAAGGAAACGACGGACAAAATAGGCAGAAACACGGTTCATCGCTTTCGAAATACGGGCTGTGTCCACGCAAGGCGTCCATTCGATTCCCGGACCTTCGCCCGGACATAGCGCTCATTTCCCTTGAACCGGTAAACGGCGGGGTTTGTGATCGACTCGGCTAAGATCCTGCCGCCGCTCCCGATGAATTGCGTTCGGTACTTGCTGCCTCGCTTTTCCTTGATCGAGATAGTGATCGCATTTGACGTGACCGCATAGTCATCCAACTCCACCCCGGTCGACGCATAGAATTCACCTTTTTCCAATGCTGAGAGAATCGCTGATGAAGTTAACTCTTCTGCTCGGACGACGACCCACCCGTGCCCGGGTGTCGCGGCCGTGCGGTCGCCCATTCGCTTCAGACTGTGCGAATCGTCGACTGCGACGCCGTAAAACACTCGTCCGTTCGTTAACACGGCGTCCCACATCTCCTCGACGCTGGGTACTCCGCCCCCTCCGGACATATTGACAAGCGGATGGCCGCTATAGATCTCGACCAGCGACGCCCCTTTTACCTGCATCAGATCGCCCGCCGTAATTGCCCATCCGAAGTTCGGATGGTTTACCTGCGCGAGGCCTCCTGCTTCGCGGACTGCGTCGATATTCTTTTGGAGATTTGCAACGACACCCGTCCCTCGTTGCGGCATCACAACCCGACTTAAGCCGAGCCCGTTGACGTGATATGGCTTTTTATCAAACCGGTCCGTTACTTCCTGTCCCTGGATCACGAGGAACTTTCCGCCATCAGCAAACTGCGTATTTAATGGTGCGACATCGGTTATGTGCTCGTGATCGGTGATGACCAAAAAATCGTAGCCGTTGTTCTTGTACCACGTGACTACCTCAGCGGGCGGTGAGTCGCCGTCGCTGTTTGTCGTGTGCGTGTGGGTATTGCCCTTAAACCAACTGAGTTTCTTTGCGGGTTCCTGAGCCCGGGTTGGGCACGGATAAACCAGGACGACAACCGATGTGATCAATACCAGAACGCAGGTAGCTATGGATCCGTTCATTCGTCTTATCACGTTACACGGGCCTTACAGTTCGAGCAGGTCGCGATAGTTCCCATGAAAATATACGAGCGGATCGCCATCGCGAATGGCGACATCCTCGACCTGCCCGACGAAGATCGTATGGTCACCGCCGTCAAATGCGTTCTGCAAGCGACATTCAAGCGTAACAAGCGCGTCGTCAAGGAGCGGAACTCCGCCGAGGCCGGTGCGACAGAGTACGTGATCGAACTTATCGTCAACGGCGAGTGAAAAGCGCCTCGAGATCTCGTCCTGCCCGGCCGCAAGGAAATTCACGGCGAAAAGCCCCGTTTCTTGCAGCGCTTCATGGCTGCCTGCGGTTTTTTCAATGCACACGAGGACAAGCGGAGGCGCCAGCGATACCGAGCAAAAGGCGGATACCGTGATGCCATGCGCGATACCAGAGGAGTCGACGGACGTAACGACAGTTATACCGCTCGGGAATCGCGACAGGGCCGCGCGAAATTCGTCTTGAGTGACGGGCATACGTATGAAAATCTAACGTTTAGCCCGGTATTGCGCAAGCGGGGTTAAATCGCAGCATCGTTTCATTTTCAGTCCGGGATCTCTCGCCGTCCTGGTGGCTTTGCGTGGAGACCCGACGTGCCGATTGCTCGTCACCTTTGTGCGCGCGCAGACGCTAAGCCGCAAAGCCGGATGGAATCCACTCGATGGAAACGTTTCAAACTGAACTAATACTTAAATTGTCTAACCCATTGTCGGATTTTGAAATAAGCGGTCGGATACTCGATAATTTTTTGTGCAAATGCCCGAAACTCCATCTTTTTTTTCCGAAGTAAAAACTTTGGTCAATGTCGAGCTGAATCGACTTGTGCCCTCGGGAGGCGATCGGCCACAAAGCCTTCGCGACGCAATACGTTGGAGCCTATTCGGTGAAGGAAAACATTTTAGGCCGGCCCTTGTAATAGCTGTCGGACGTGCGTTCGGAGCGTCTGATGAAAAGCTCGTCGGAACCGCGGCGGCGGTCGAGATGCTTCACACTTATTCGCTCATCCATGACGACCTCCCGTCGATGGACGACGACGATCTTCGACGCGGCCGCGAAACCTGCCATAAGAAGTTCGGCGAAGCGACTGCGATCCTTGCGGGTGACGCGCTGCAGGCCCTTTCGTTTCAAGTGATAGCCGAAGACCAACACCTTGATTTTGCAACACGCATCAGCCTCATATCCGGGCTTGCGCGGGCAGCGGCGAGGATGGTCG
>DASUSJ010000198.1:0-12469 GCA_036375155.1 Pyrinomonadaceae bacterium | reverse complement strand
CGTCAGGACGAGATCGGTACGCCGTTCTGCGTGACTGTCGATCATGAGTCATTGGAAGACAATGCCGTGACTGTCCGCGACCGTGATACGTGGGAGCAGGAACGTGTAAACGTCAATAACCTGTCCGAATATCTCCGTGGTCGGTTGAAGTAACAATCGCCTCGGGTTCACAAAGTATGAAAAAGCTGATCGAATGCGTCCCGAATTTCAGCGAGGGGCGCGACATGAACGTCATCCGGCAGATCACGCATGAGATCGAAAGCGTCGACGGTGTAAAGCTTCTTGACGTCGATCCGGGTGCGACGACTAATCGCACCGTAGTGACCTTTGTCGGAACGCCGGACGAAGTTGTCGACGCGGCGTTTCTCGCCGTCAAAAAGGCCCAGCAGCTCATCGACATGCGACGGCATAAGGGAGATCATCCGCGGTTCGGTGCGACGGACGTGTGTCCGCTGGTACCGGTCTCGGATGTCACGATGGATGAGGTTGCCGATTATGCTCGCAAGCTCGGGCGTCGAATAGGTGACGAGCTCGGAATTCCCGTTTTTCTATATGAGAACGCTGCAACTTCCGAGATCCGCCGAAATCTAGCCAGCTGCCGTGAAGGCGAGTACGAATGTCTGAAAGACCGGATCTGCTCAAAGGAATGGGAACCGGATTTTGGCCCAAGCGAATTTAGTGAGAGCGTCGCCCGGTCCGGTGCGACCGCGGTTGGCGCGCGCGATTTCCTGATCGCCGTCAATTTCAATCTGAATACGACTTCGACTCGACGTGCCAACGCGATCGCGTTCGATGTCCGTGAAAAAGGCCGGCCGAAGCGCGAAGGAAATCCGATCACGGGAAAGATCGTCACGGACGAGTCGGGCCAGCCCGTTACAATTCCCGGGACGCTTTCCGGAACAAAGGCCATCGGCTGGTACATCGCGGAATACGGCATCGCTCAGGTTTCCATGAACATCACGAACTTGTCGCAGACGCCGCTGCATGTCGCGTTCGACGAGGTGAGTGAAAAAGCGCAGAAACGTGGTATTCGCGTTACGGGACTTGAAATCGTCGGCCTCGTTCCAAAGGAGGCGATCATCGACGCAGGCAAACATTATCTCCGCAAGCAGCAGCGTTCGCTTGGTGTCTCCGAAGCCGAGATAATCAAGATCGCGATCAAGTCGATGGGGCTTGATGATCTCAAGCCGTTCAGGCCCGAGGAGAAGATCATCGAATATCTTGTTGAAGCCGAAGAAAAGACGGAGCGTCTGATCGATATGACGTGTCGAGATTTCGCCGAAGAGACCGCGTCGGAATCGCCCGCACCCGGCGGTGGTTCGATCTCTGCATATATGGGCGCGCTCGGTGCGGCGCTCGCGACAATGGTCGCGAATCTGTCATCGCATAAAGCCGGTTGGGACGATCGATGGGAAGAGTTCTCAGACTGGGCAGTAAAGGGCCAGCAGATCAAAGACGATCTCCTGACGTTGGTCGACGAAGACACCAACGCTTTTAACATGGTCATGGCCGCGTTCGGATTGCCGAAAACGACCGACGAAGAAAAAGCGGCGCGGACGGCCGCGATCCAGGACGCAACAAGGTATGCGACCGAGGTCCCCTTCCGAACGATGCAGCGGAGCTACGACGCCTTTGAGGTGATCAAAGCCATGGCCGAACACGGAAATCCCAATTCGGTGTCCGACGCCGGTGTCGGAGCGCTTTGTGCGCGTTCCGCGGTGATAGGTGCCTTCCTGAATGTGAAGATAAACGCGGCGGGTTTGAAGGAGCGGGCTTACGTTGATGAAATGCTTGCCCGGGGAGCGCAGATCGAACGCAAAGCCATCGAACTCGAAACAGAGATGTTGGCCATCGTGAATGACAAGATAGGCCAATAGCGGTTCTAACAGGCATTCTGGATTCGGCAGATTCGGTTGCTCGAGGACAATGCGGTTATCTTACGTGAACAGGCGATAAATCCGATTTTTCACAAACCCAGCGACGCCCCACCTAGGTGAACGCAGCCAGAGCAACCAGCCCGTGAATAAGAAAACCGAAAAGCACCGCAAGGTAGAAGGTACGGGGTTGCATTGTTTTCGCCAATGCACGCAACGCGAAAGAGCCAAGGGGCAAGTAGATCAACAACCCTGTGAGCGTCCCAGGTGAGTAGCTACCTAAAGCCACCGTAGCTAAACCGTGCAGAACTCCGTTGAGGACGATTAGGGCGGCGAACGAGACCGAAAACCACGAAAACCGCGGCCACCTAAGGGCTGCCGCGATACCGATACAGGAGAGCGACAGGGCGACAGAATTGATTATGATGAACCGTTCCGGGCTTACTTCTTGCCCCAGTACCGTAGCGGTCCAGGCAGAGAAGCCTCCGAACCACTCTTCGACCAGGTGAAACATGTATGCGAACGGGAGGAGTGCGACAATACGGGGTGCGTGAGGCGCCGCGACCAACAATCGATTATTCTCAGTAAGAGATTTCATTGGCTTGTGGACCAAACGCTTCGTCCAATACCCCAACCCTCGTTAGAACGCGGCCCGTTAAGTCGGTGATTCTCCAATCATCGGCGAAGGTTTCTTCAACAAACAAGCGACCTCGGCCACTAGTCCGTCGGTTCAGAGATCGATCGCGAAGAGTCGAAGAGTTTCTCCGGAAAGGGAGATCGGTCCTTCATAACTCATCCCCGCACGCTCGAGCAATATGCGGGAGCGGTCGTTGTTGTCGGTAGTTATCGCTACCACCCGGTGAAGTCCTAGTCGATCTCGGGCGTACGCGAGCGTCGCGTTCGCCGCCTCCTGAGCATAGCCCCGACCCTCGAAACGAGACAACAGCGCGAAACCGATGTCGACGTCGTCGAGCGTATCGCGTTTGACCAGCCCGCACATCCCGACCAGCGAGCCATAGTCCTTCAGCTCCACGGCCCACAATCCAAAGCCGTGCTTTGCATAGGAAGCAACCGGAACCGTTTCGATATACTTTCGAGCGTCGTCAACCGTATCGATCCCTCGGTCGCCGATATACTTTTTCCAGCCGGGTTCATTAACCAGTTCCAGAATGAATGCCGCATCCTCCGGCGTGAAATGCCGCAAGACGAGTCGTTCGGTTTCTATGACTTGCACTGCCGAATGATAGCATTGGGAAGCCGGATAGCTCGGACCCGGGGCTTTGCCTGCCGACGTCGTGCAAGTGCCGTGAAATCTCTGTTACGGTTATTATGTTGGGTATGCAGAAGAGAGGTCAGATAGTTTTGGGACTCGGTTCGGCGGCCGTAATGGTTTTTGTCGTCTGGGTGCTACAATCCGATCCCGATTCGACGGTGAGCAGATACGTCTTCGACCGGGCCTGGACCTCGCTGCTCTTCGCCTTGCTTATGTTGGGGTCGGTCGGGTTATTGCTGACGCTGCTTGCTGGACTTATTCGGCGCGAAGATTCCGCCAACGCTGTCGGCCGTTGGAAGAAGATCCGGAGTAAAGGTAGGACCGCCTACATCCGATGGTTCACCTTGTTCTCCTCGGCTCCCTTATTGGTTTCTTTTGCGATCGTCTTTGTTTATCAGTTGACTTCGAAAGACGGAGACCTGAGGTTTCTCTTAGCGCTCCCGGCCGTCGCACTTGTGTTCGTCGTCGCCGTGATCCTTGTTGCATCGCGAAATTGGTCGGAAAACGAGGCTCAGTATCGAGAACCTCACACGGATTCCGACGACGCGGCCGAAGGCGGTGTCGGTTGAACGTGCGTATGGCAGCTTTGTCTGAAAAGGTCGAAACACTGTCCAGACTTATCGAGCGAATTGGCGGGCGGGCAATGCTCGTCGGTGGCTGCGTGCGAGATGAGCTAATGGGCTTCGAGCCAAAGGACTGGGATCTCGAGGTATATGGCGTTCGCCCTGAAAAGTTACCGCAGATCTTGAAAGACGTCGGCGATGTGAACGCAGTGGGCGAAGCATTCACGGTTTACAAAGTTGGAAACCACCTTGACGTCTCCATTCCGAGACGCGATCGAAAGGTCGGACGGGGTCACAAGGGCTTTATCGTGGAGGGCGATCCCGACATGTCGTTCGAAGAGGCTTGTTCGCGGCGTGACTTTACGATCAATGCGATCCTGAAAGATCCCCTGACCGGTGAGATCGTCGATCCGTTCAACGGCCGGGAAGACATCGACAAGAAGATCATCCGGCATGTTTCGGATGAAACATTCGCCGAAGACTCACTGCGGGTACTCCGAGCCGCTCAGTTTGCGGCCCGTTTGGAATTCGACCTTGCACCTGAGACGGTTGCGATATGTAAGACGATCGACGTCACCGATCTCCCAAAGGAGCGTATCTGGGGCGAGCTGGAAAAGCTTCTTCTAAAATCGCGAAGCCCGTCGATCGGCCTGAAATGGCTCTATGATCTCGGCATCGTCGATCAGATCTTTCCCGAACTCAAGTCCCTTGTCGGAGTACCGCAGGAGCCGGAATGGCATCCGGAGGGTGACGTCGATGTTCACACGTTGATGGTCGTCGATGAGGCGCGCAAGCTGATTGACGATCTTCCGTATGAAAAGCAAGTGACGGTGATGCTCGGAGCCCTGGCACATGACTTCGGCAAACCGCCGACCACGCAATTTTTCGACGGACGTTGGCGATCGCACTCCCACGACGAGGCGGGCATAGAGCCCACGCTTACGTTTCTCGACACGATCGGAATGCACACGCTGAACGGGTACGACGTGCGGAACCAGGTCGTGCAGCTTGTTCGCTATCACCTGAAGCCCGGTGAATATTACAAAGCAAAGAGCCCGGTCGGGGACGGAGCGTTTCGCAGACTCGCACGAAAGGTGGAGCCGGATCTGCTTTATCGCGTCGCTAAGGCTGACAGTCTGGGGCGTAATCCTGAATGGCTGCCGAAAGAGAAATGGTTCGGATCGGAAGCTCAGGAGTGGTTCATCCAAAAAGTTCGCGAGCTCCAGATCGAGAAAAAGGCGCCGGACCCGATCCTCATGGGGCGGCACCTCATCGAATTGGGACTCGAACCTTCGCCGCACTTCAAACAGATTCTCGACGCCGTTTACGAACTGCAGTTGGACGGCAAAGTGACGAACATCGACGAAGCCATCGCCAAGGCGAGGTCGATTATTGCGTGACTGCTCGTTGATCTCGGGCACACGCAGTGATTCGTGAACTTCCGACTAGTAGCATTTTGCACGACGGTCAGGCCGATACAACAAAGGCGTTGGGTTGAATGTTTAGTGGTCGTTTTCCTTTTTGACCTGTTCTGCGAGGGCGTCCTCGTGCTTGATGTCAACGCGGAGGCGGCGATAAAGGCTCATCCACTGGTTAGCGACCCAGGGCAGGACGAAGAAGGAAAGAAAGTAGCCGCGCCAGTCGTCAATTAAAAGACGGAACTGGGAGATAAGGAGAACGACGATGGCTACCCAGTGGCTGAAGCAGTATTCGCAGGTCCAGACGTAGAAGAATTTGCTGACGAGAATGTTCGAAGCCTTTTCGCTTCGCTTTTTTGCAGCCTCACGCCATTCCTCGAAGATCTTTTCCTGCGTAACGGTCCACGCGATGGACGCGACCACAAGTGACAGGATCAGCAGCCAGTAAAGCTGTGTCAGTATCGGCATATAAATAAAAGTTCAGAGTGCAAGCTTCAGCTCGTCCGTTCACATAAACGAACGGGCGAAGGCCCGCACTCTGAACTTTATTGCTTACCTTCGAGAAACGCTTTCAGTCGTCGAGACCGGGAGGGATGCCGCAGCTTTCGCAAAGCCTTCGCTTCTATTTGACGAATACGTTCTCGCGTAACGGCAAAGTGCTGTCCCACTTCCTCAAGTGTGTGTTCCGAACCGGTGTTACCAAGCCCGAAACGCATCTTGATAACCTTTTCTTCACGCGGCGTAAGGGTTGCGAGCACCTCGTCCGTTATCTCTCGGAGGTTCGAGAATGTTACAGACTCGGCCGGATTTAGAATCGACTTGTCCTCGATGAAATCACCGAGATGCGAATCCTCTTCCTCACCTATCGGAGTCTCAAGCGAAATAGGCTCCTGTGCGATCTTTAAGACCTTTCGTACTTTCGATACCGGAATGTCCATCCGCTTAGCGATCTCTTCCGATGTAGGCTCGCGGCCAAGCTCCTGCACGAGCAGACGCGAAGTGCGGATCAGCTTGTTGATCGTCTCGATCATGTGCACCGGGATTCGGATCGTACGGGCCTGATCGGCGATCGCACGCGTGATGGCCTGCCGGATCCACCACGTCGCGTAGGTCGAGAACTTGTATCCACGGCGCCATTCGAACTTATCGACCGCTTTCATCAAACCGATGTTGCCTTCCTGGATCAGATCCAGGAACTGCAGACCACGGTTCGTGTACTTCTTAGCGATTGAAACAACAAGACGGAGGTTCGCCTCGACAAGCTCTCGCTTCGCCTGGTTCGTTTCGTACTCGCCGATGCTGATGTTTTGATACGAGCGTTTGATCTCGACGGGCGGCAGGTGATACTGCTCCTCGATTTCCTTCAACGCAGCCTTCGCTTCCCGCAGCTTTGCATTCAGCTCTCGCTTCTGCGGCTGGGCCGGCTTCTTATCGAGCTTATTCTGAAGCGTCTTGACCGTCTTCTCGATCTTGCGGATGTCCTCAGCGACCTTGCGAATAGATGCGATCAGGACCTGCATCGAATGTTCGGTCAGGTTCAGGTTCTTGATCTCCTGCGCGATCTCGAGCCGGAGCCGGGCTGTTTGTCGCTTCAGACGAAGCAGCTTCTTAGGCTTTTTCTTGTCCTTCGCGAGGACCTGCTCCTTTCGGTAAGCTGCCAGAGATTTCAGTGCGGTATTATACGTCTGCTGAATGTTCCCGATGCCCTCAAGAGTCCAACGCAGATACTCCTCAGCCTTGTCCTCTTCGAGCGAGATCTCAGCCTGTTCGGAGAAGGCAACGGTTTCGCGGATCGTCGCTCGCCCCTTTTGCAGATCATCACCAAGCTTTATCAGGCGTTCGACAGCGATCGGTGACCGGGAGATCGCTTTTCGGGTTTTGATCTGTCCACGCTCGATGCGTTTCGCGATCGTGACCTCGCCCTCACGCGTGAGCAGCGGGACGATTCCCATCTCCCGCAGATAAAGGCGGACCGGGTCGTTGGATTTGTCGAGCGCACCTGCAGAAAGATCGAGATCGAGGTCTTCTTCGTCGACCGCCTCTTCTTCGTCTTCGTCAAGAGCCATGTTCGAAGCCCGCTCCAAAAGCTGGGCATCAGTCTCGGCTACAGATATATTTGCTCCCTCCAAACGATCCAGAACATCCTCCAGATCGTCGGCGGACATCATGTTTTCGGGGATTTCCCTGTGTAATTCATCAAGACTCAAGAACTTTTTCCGCTTGCCCAGGGCCAGCAAGCGATCCATCAAGTCTTCTTTCTCGTCGTAATCGGCCATATTTCGTAAAAAGGATTTTGATTAAATAGCGGCGTAACTCGTTGTTCGCAAAAATAGTTGTTATTACCGGATCGGCCTCACACAGGGGCAGATCCAGCCTGTATCAAAAATGTAGATAGTATCAGGTTTCCGAGATTTTATTAAGCAGGTCCTGCTTCATTTTCGAGAGTTCCAGGTGTTCGGCGACCAATTGATTTATACGAGCCGTGGCGTGGGATTGTTCAGCGGCTATCAGTTCGTGGCTTACTTCCAGCAACCGGTTCGATATAGCCATCGATCTGAGGGTGAGAATGCAGTTTTCCGCGCGGTGGAGGACGTCGTCGATGACCTCGCCCTCTTCCCGCTGGGGCTGGGTCATAAAGAGTAGTGGTAGAAAGTCTTGCAGGACCTCGTCCTCGCCCGTAGCTTCGGAAACCCGCTCGAGAGTGATCTCCCGGCCGACGGAGTTCAGGTCGATAAACGCACGAAATACCGGAGCCGTTGCAAGAGCCTCGTAATCGGTTTCTTCAAGCAACGGCAGCACCTTTGTCTGCAGCTCGTTATCGTAAACCAGCAGCTCAAGCAGTTGCTGCTCGGCGACGGTGATCTTTGCGGCCGTCGCCCGTTTGACCTGTCGCCTGAGATTATCTGAACCGACCTTGTTCCCCTGTTTGACTGCGTTCCAGAGCTCGCGCTTTAGCGCTGAATTGTCGACTCGGAAGAAATTCATGGCCTGATCGAAGCTCTCGCGTTTCTGGATCGCGTTCTTTATATCGGAGAGTACGGGCAGCACGTCCTCGATGGCTTCGGCCTTTTGCTTCGCGTTCGTCAGAGTGCGGTCCCGCATTGCCGAGTCGAGCACGAAATCGAGAAAAGGCATGGCGTTGCCACGGGCCCTATTGTATTTTTCCGGACCGTTCTGCCGGACGAAGTCGTCCGGGTCTTTGCCGTCGGGTAAGACGAGCACCTTGATCTCGAAGTCATCAGGAAGCAGTACCTCGACCGCACGGCGGGCCGCACCTATACCGGCCACGTCACCGTCGTAATTGATCACGACCTTTTTCGTGAACCGGCCGAGCAGTTTCGACTGCTCCGGGGTGAGAGCCGTGCCGAGGCTCGCGACAACGTTCCCGATCCCGTGCTGAACGAGTGCGATCAGATCGAGATAACCTTCGACCAGGATCGCGAACTTTTTTTGTCTTATTGCTTCCTTGGACTGGAACAAACCGTAAAGATGACGGCCTTTTACATAGGCCGGCGTTTCGGGTGAGTTGAGATACTTCGGCTGATCGTCACCCATCGCCCGTGCGCCGAATGCGATCGGATTCCCGTTCACATCCAGCACAGGGAACATGATCCGGCCGCGGAAGCGGTCGAAGACGCGTTCCTTCTCTTCGTTGATCGAGACAAGGCCGCTCTGTTCGATGAGCTTCTCGCCGGCACTTTTTTCTTTGAGGTGATCTAGCAGCGCATTCCACGAGTCGGGCGAGAATCCGATATGGAACTGTTTCTGGATCTCCTCTGAAATTCCTCGGGTTTTTAGGTACTCGCGCGCCTCTTTTGCCTTTTTACTTTTTCCTTGCAGCTGCGCTTCCCAGAACTCGAGTGCGATGCGATTCAGTTCGATGATCTGTTCGGAAAGCTGTTTCTTCTCGTCGCGTTTCTTTTTGCTCTGCTGGAATTGTTTGTCGTCGACCGGTTCCGGTAGAGGCACGCCGCTGATCTCCGCAACCCGTTGCACCGCCTCGGGAAAGTTCAGCCCCTCCATCTCCATCAGGAACGTAAACGCATTTCCGCCTTTCCCGCAGCCGAAGCATTTGTAGAATCCCTTTGATGGACTCACCGAAAATGATGGCGTCTTTTCCTGATGAAACGGACAGCACCCCATCCAGTTCGCCCCCTTCTTCTTGAGCGGCGCGTACGGCTCAATGATCCGCACCAGGTCGGCACGGTCTTTAAGATCGTCGATGAAGTATTGTTCGTAGAGCACAAATTCGTATGACAGGCTTTCCTGCCTGCCAATTTTTGTTCGTCGGTAGCCGCTATTGTAACTAAAAGTGTGTGAGGAGCAGAGCGTGCCTAATTCCGGAGCACTTTCGACTATCGTCCGGCGATACGATGAGTGCGAATACCGATGACAAATGTCGTCAACACTAAAAATACCCTGGTTTAGTTCGGGCGAGCATACCGATCTTGGGATCTCTACACGGGAATTTCTCGCCGTCCGCGATCTCGTTGTTTCGGCAGAATTCCTCACCGTCGATAACAGGTCGTGCGAGTCTGCCGACAGATCGGTTCGGATTAACCGAGACGATCTCGACTCGCTCTTCAAGGTCATCTATCCAAAACGTCATCCCTATACGCACACCGTGACGGCTGCCGCTTGAAAGAGTTAAAGCGCGCAAGCGCTTTTCGAATGTTGTTCCCGATGTGCGAGATGTTTCACGTTTTATCCGCTGCCTTCCGACTGAGACTATTTTTGACCTTATTGGTTTCCGAACAAGGTGCGCATAACGGATAGGATAGACAGGGAGATCAGCTAAGCTCTTTCCTTCATCGCCCGCTTTCTCCCAGACGAATCCTTCCTCGGTAAAAATTTCTCGTTGGCGGCGGCCTGTCGGAACTTCTAAACCGGCGGCGAAAATCGCGAACTCGTCCAACCTGTCTCTTTGGACCAGCAGGTGTCGCTCTCCAAATTTGACCCTTATGTGTTCACCGCCTAGAAACCTGTTTGGTTTTCCGGACGAGGTTTTCCGGGAAATGAGTAGTATGGAGTCGCCGCGTGTCGCAACCTCCCCGTAATCGATAGCGGCAAGTGTGTGGTAAACGTAGGCGTAGACGAAACCATTATCCAGGCTCCAGATCAGTTCCGCCCGGCCCAACATCGTTTGCCTGGAATATGAGCCCTCCCATTCGTCAGGAGATTTTTCAGACATTATCCGAAGATATCTTGTTCTGGCCGCCTGAATGTCGTTCCTCGAATATCTTGTAAAATCGAAGCCGGAGTAGGAGTTGTCTCCACGTCCGATCTCTTTGTACCAATTGGATTCAGCATCTATCCCTTGTCCAACTGCCACCAAGGCAAGAAGGAATTGGAGGACAATAAGTCGGTAAATGCGATTCATTTAATTTGGAGCTCTGCCGTGGCGCTACGCGAGAGCGTTATAACATTGAATGAAACGTCTCGCTAGAACAACTTCCTAATGGGGCTCGTGGTCACGCGCAAGCCGACAGCAATCTGGCTGAATGGTTTGGTTATAAATTTCTCAGCTTTCTCGTCGTACGAAAAGAAACCCTCGATTCCATCCTCGTCTACTTGTCGGACAACGACACCACTGCAATGCGATTCCGCGACGTTTGTGATGCGAAGGGTCTGCGCGTCCGCGTCATTTTGATCAAGCAATACGAACTCTTGACCAACAACTACTCCATGCTTTCTTCCGACGTTTATCCGAATGGGGGTAAGAGACGACTTATCCCAAAACGGACCAAAGATGGGTTTATACTTTGCAACGCGCTTCTTACCGACCCAAATGATCTGAGCCTCGATCGACTTCCTAACAAACTTCTGATAGCCGGCCGGCAACACGAATTTCGTCTTCGGCACAAATTCTTTTTGCCATCGTAGCGGGAAGGGAAATTCCTCTTTCCATTTTTGAAAGTAACCGTTGAATTCTCCGCGCCCGGCGTAAAACTCGCCGAACCGTCGCGCCTGGGTTACTGGTATAAAATATTCGCCGTTACCTGCCGGAATCCATCGCAACGGGGTTTTCCCACGGCCAGGACATATCGAATTCTTTGATTCATATTCGATCTGGAAATGAACTTCCTCTGCTACCGATTTAATTTTTCCGTATGTGAAGTAGCAGGGATGCTCCACATCGAAGTATCGGACATAGACGAACCCGCCACTTGGCGACCAGATCAGAAAGTGGCCCGACATATAGCCATACTGAAAATACTGCCCGGCGAACTCGTTGGAGTCGGTCTTGAGCGATTCTTCAATCTGCGCCCACTTGTCTTTCAAACGAAGAACGTCTTGCGGATCCAGGTGATACGTAAACCAGCGCGATTTCCCGACGTTGTTTATCCATAGGGCGTACTTTTCTTCAAGCTGCGGCCATGCAGGTGTGCAGAGAAGCAGAATACAAAGCAATAAAGATAGTTCCTTAGTCGCCCTCATGAAACAGAATGGACAGACTACGACAGGCCTTTGGCCTGTCTAATTACAACATGGACAGACTAGAAGTCTGTCCCACGGCGCCCGTACGGCGGGCTTTCCCGCCTGTTGGTCATACAAAACCTGACGCCAATGGACGGACTGACAGCGTCCTACATTTTCATCTCTGCGATCGTCGCGCCGTTACCACCCTGGTTGTCGGGCGCGAACCCAAATCTCTCGACGAGCTCGTGGTTCTTTAGAAAGTGATGCACGTAGTTTTTCAAAGCACCGGTACCATAGCCATGAATGATTCGGACGCGCGGGAGTGACGCAATGTAGGCGTCGTCGATGAACCGGTCGAGTTCGTACTCGGCTTCGGCGGTGGTCTTGCCGATCAAGTTGAGTTCGGCGGCTGCGTCGGGGGAGTCGATGGGTTTACTTGTTCCTGTCGTTGAAGACACCCTCCCTACCGGTCGGGTTTCCGCCTGTGGTTCGGCGAGCTTTAGATTCGTTATCTTTTCGCGTAGACGAATGTTGCCGACGAGAACCTCCGCTGTGTCTTTGTCGAGTTTTTCCACCGTACCGATGGTGCCGAAAGAGGTAACGACCTTACTGCCGGCGGAGATCACTCCGTCCGCTACGGTCGACCCGCCCCCTAACGCAGGCGGTACTGACGCGTCACCGTGCCTCCCCGTGTCCCCGTGTCCGAGCCTCCCCGCGTCACCATGACCCCGCGTCCCCGCGGAGCTCATTTTTGATACTACCGCTCGGTTTAGTTCGGCCTTCCGCGCGGAGCGTTCTTTGTCGAGCTTGTTCCGCAGGGCCTTGTCTTCGATCGTCTTCAGAAACGCGGCGGACTGGCGCTCGAAGGCATCGACGGTTTCGGCCAGCGTGTTCTCGAATTCTTTTTGCCGAGCCTTTTCT
>DASUSJ010000197.1:0-2395 GCA_036375155.1 Pyrinomonadaceae bacterium | reverse complement strand
CCGGTCCACGCACGCAGGAGGGTTAGTGTCAGACTTAGGAGCAGCAGGGTAATGACAGTCGCGTAATCCGGAGCGTTTCCCACGCTGTACTGGGGCACGTGCACGGCTGTAAAGAGAATTGTAACGAGGATCACGCCCACTGCGACACCGAACCGCCGTTGGAACGCGGAATAGAGCAGGCCCCTGTACACGACCTCCTCGACGAGCGGAGCAGTCACAGTTGCAAAGAAAGCGACCAGGTATACGGCATATCGCGAACTCTTGATGAGAATGTCGAACTCATTCTCGACCTCGCCAAAGGTCGACGTCAGAGTAACTGCGAGTGCGTAGAATCCTATGGTAATCAGAACCGCATACCATCCTTTGAAGCCCTGCATTTTCCAGCCGAGAGTTTGGCGGAATGAGTATGTATTGAATTTGGTGACAACGAACCACGCAATAATCAGAGTTAGCGCGTGAGCCAAAATAATAGGAGCTAGCTGAAGGAGCACTGCGGTCGGATCGGTGCGGAGAAATTCGCGGAACGATTGTTGGTCGCCAAAACTGACGCCTTGTTTGAACACGTAAGGGGCGACGAAGATCATCGGCACAAAGACGACGAACAACACACTCATAAACCAAACGCCGATCGCCATCCAGCCGTTCCACGGCGGGTCGTTCGGCGTCGGGACATAAGTCTGGAGATCAGTTTGTGTCAAGTCGATCGGCGGGCCTTCATTCGCGATATCCACGCGACCGAGTTTACAGAAAATCGATTGCTACTTCCAGATTCATACCTTCACCTTGTAATCGGCGGGTTTTCGGGATAGTCTAAAAGCCCGTGGAGCAACACGGAAAAAATCCTCAACAAAATGTGATCGCGATCGTCCCGGCCAGGTACGAGTCCGTGCGTCTTCCGGGAAAACTGCTCTTGCCCGTCGCTGGAAAACCGCTGATATTGCACACGCTTGAGCGGGCCAAGCAGGCTAAGACGGTCTCGCGTGTAATAGTCGCGACGGATGATAAACGCATACTCGATGTGGTTTTGGCGGCTGGCGAAGAGGGCGTTATGACATCCTCGGACCACAGGTCCGGCACGGACCGCATAGCCGAAGTCGCGCAAACGCTGCCGGACAACTCAGTTATCGTGAATGTTCAGGGCGACGAGCCGCTGCTTGCACCGGCGACCATCGATGTCGCTGTCGAGGCGCTCATCTCCGATCCCTCGGCTGACATGGCAACTACATCCGAGCCGATCGTGGATATAAAGGAGCTTTCGAGCGGCAACGTCGTTAAGACGGTCGTCAGCGACGCCGGTTATGCGATCTATTTTTCGCGATCGCCCATACCGTTTCCGCGAGACGCTGCACTCCGATACGACGGAGACCCAAGTCGCGCGGTCATTGAAGAACCCTGGCTGCTAGCGATGTATCGCAAGCACCCCGGGCTTTATGTATATCGTCGGGAGTACCTATTGAGATTCAGTACTCTGCCGCCTACGAATCTGGAACAGATCGAGATGCTGGAACAACTGAGGGCGATCGAAGACGGTGCGAAGATCCGCGTCGTCGCGGCAGTTGGCAGTTCGATCGGTGTGGATACGAAAGCAGATTATGAACGTGTTTGTCGCATCGTCGAATCGCACGATATCAGTATCAGGAAAGCGTCGCCGGAAGATATCCCTGGCATCGCTCATGTGCATGTCGAGTCTTGGCAACAGTCATTTCGAGGCATCGCACCATCGGAATATCTAAACAGCATGTCCGTTGAGCGACGAAGGGAAGTTTTTGCCGAACGGCTTTCCGATCCGACCTACCGGCTGCTGGTAGCGGAGAAGCCGAATCGCGGAGTTGTAGGTTTTATCGATTTCGGAAAGCCCGATTTCGAGAACTACGGATACGATGCTCGTGTGTTCTCATTTTATTTGCTGCCGGAATTTCAGCGGTCGGGAGTCGGGCAGCGGCTTTTCGAAAGTTGCTTTGACAGCATGGCCGGGGAAGGTTTCAGATCAATGTGTTTGGATACTCTGGAAATGAGTCCTTACCGAAAATTTTACGAAAAACACGGTGGCAAAATCGTCGGCAAGGACAGCCATAAATTGGGTGATACGGAGTACGAAACGGTGATCTACGGTTGGGAGACTTTGCGGCGATGAGCGATTGGATAGGCCTCATCTTCTTAGTTTTGATCGTCGTGGGCGCGATAGTAGGTTTAAAGCTCCTCTCGAAACCTCGGACGCGGTCGGCCGAAGAGTTTGAACGTAACGCTGCTGAAGGTACAACAGCCGTCGGAGCCAGCATGAACGCACTCCAGGAGCTGATGAATCCGGAAGCGGCTAAGGCAAAGGAAGTAATAACGCAGATGAAGGAAGGGCGTTATCAGAAGAAGAAGCGAGAAGGAAAGGCCGGCGGAGATG
>DASUSJ010000196.1:0-11332 GCA_036375155.1 Pyrinomonadaceae bacterium | reverse complement strand
TTATAGAGGTTCCCCAGCGAAACCTTTGCCCCACGTGCGATGTCGCGCATCGAGGTACGGTGGAAGCCTTGTTTGATGAACAGCACGCGGGCGGCGTCTTCGATCGTCTCTTTCCGCTTCCCGATCGCCGATTCACTCAGTTTTGGCATAAAGAAAACGAACGCTCGTATTTTTATCTATCTTCAGACGGATTGTCAATCGAGGCGAAGCGGGGAGACAAAAGCTGATGTGCAGTGGTCCGGGTCAGTTTACTGCAGCGCTGAGATCACCGAGATATCAACTATGCGGGCGGGCGGTACCAAAGCATCCTCTTCCCCGGAAAGGAACAATGCCAGCTCGTCTGCAGACATCGGCCGCGACAGGAGAAAGCCTTGACCGCTTTCGCAATTTAGCTCCTTCAACGCCTCTAGCTGCGACGGCGTTTCGATTCCTTCGGCAATGACTTTCAAATTAAGGTTCTTCGCCATCGCGATTATCGTACGCACGATCTCGGTGTTCGCACCCTCGTCGGTTATCGGATTAACGAACTCGCGGTCTATCTTCAGGGTCGAGATCGGAAGGCGGACCAGATAGCTCAGATTCGAATACCCGGTTCCGAAGTCATCGATGTCCAGGTCGATGCCAAGCTCCCGCAACTGATCCAACATGCCTATCGCGCGCTCCTGGTATTCGAAAAAAACTGTCTCGGTTATCTCGAGCTTTAGACGCGTCGGCGGAAAACCCGTTCGGTTGAGAATGTTCTTCACCTGGTGAACCAGAAAGGGTTGGCCGAACTGGCGGCACGAAAGATTCACGCTCAGCTTTAGAGTCTCGTTTGCGACGGAATTGTAAACGTCACCGATCTCCGTACAAGCCCTGTCGAGCACCAACTCGCCAAGCGGATCGATCAGCCCGGTTTCCTCGGCCAGCGGAATAAACTTCGACGGCGGAATCTCGCCCAGTTGAGGATGATTCCAACGCGCCAGCGCTTCGACACTTTCAATCTCACCGGTTGTGAGCGAGAAGATCGGCTGGTACTGCACCTCAAATTCATACCTCTCGATCGCCTTCCGCAGATCCGTCTCCAGTAGCAGGGTCTCCTTAGCGGCCACATGCATGTTCTCGTCGAAGACCGCGTGGCGCGAGCGTCCCGAGCGTTTCGCCTGGTACATAGCGGTATCGGCGTCCCGCATTACGTCCTCGGACGTCATGTGATTTTCGGTCGCCCGGAGGATGCCGATACTCGCCGAGCTATAGACCTCCTGACCGTAAAGATCGAACGGCCGTGCGAACTGTCGCTGGATCCTCTCGGCGATCCTGGTTATCTTCTCCGTAAAATAACGTCCTTCGACGAGGATCATAAATTCGTCGCCGCCGAGTCGCGCGACGATATCCGGCGGTCTCATGCAATCCCGAAGACGGCCGGCGATGCCGATCAAAAGCTGATCGCCGATAAGATGGCCCAGGCTATCGTTAACGTATTTGAAACGATCGAGGTCGATGAACAGAACACTCACCTGGTACTTCGGATCGAGGCGGCTTCGCTGGAGAGCTTCCTCGAGCCGCCGCATAAAGAGAGCGCGGTTAGGTAGCCCGGTAAGAGCGTCATGGGTCGCTTCGTGCTGGAGCTTTTGCTCGGCTATCTTTTTGTCCGTGATGTCTTGAAGCTGGAATATAAGGTTCGAGTTATCCGATCGAATATCCCCGGACGCCGACACGCTCAACAGCGTCCACACAGTACGGCCCGTGCGGTGGATGTACCGCTGTTCCATCTGACAGCTCGCGATCCTGCCTGCCATCAGCTCATGGATCTTGACCCGCGTCGCCCCGACGTCTTCGGAGAACATCAGAGTCTGAAACTCCATCGACAAAAGCTCGTCGACCTCGTAGCCGAGTATCTCGCAGAGGGCGTGATTGACCTTTAACCATCTGCCATGGCGAGACACAAGACCGATGCCGATCGGAGCGTGTGCAAAAGCGCTGCGAAAACGCTCCTCCGATTCCCGCAGCGCATTGGACCGCGCCTCGATCTCTTTTGCATATCTTTCGGCCTGTTCCGCTTGAGCGATGGACATCTCAACATTCTTGAGATACATGCGATAAGCGAGGAACACGAAAAGGATGACCGGGAATGTCGCGACGATAACACCAAAACCTGCGTAATGGGCGAGTTTGACCAGCGCACCTGCACCTGCCGCCCCGGCGAAGTACGTAAAGAACGTCCAAATGTACTTGCTCTTCCACGTTTCCCACCACGGCAGGGCGCTTTTGAAGGAATCGTAGATCGAGGCCAGAACCGTATTCACAAAGAATTGCGTGAGGGCCATTACTGAGAGGGCCGTCACGAAATTCCGCGGGCTGGAATTCTTGTACAGAACTTCGCCGCCGGCATAGAGCCCACACGCAGTCAGCGTCAAAGTGACCAGCCATGTCGAGAACGCCATCGACGCGACGTTGAATAGGATCGTGATCTTTCTCGTGCAGAATCGCCAAGAGGAAAAGAATGCCTCAACAGCAGCCAGTATGATGGCGATCTCCCCGCCGTATAACAGTAAAGTCAGGAAAACAAAGATATCCGAGACGGCGATGTGGGTCTTGATCCGCGGGATCTTCACGATCGCCCATGATCCCAGGCCGATGGTCGACCCTGCGACCACAAGGAAATAGGGATCGAATTTATGAAAGGGTAAATTTACGAACGCAAGTATGAGAGAGGCGAAGCCGACGGCAAGAACCGACACCATATAACCGATTGTTAGCTTATGGTAGTTCATACAACGCAGGTGCGCTCGGATTATGCAGTGAAGGCAGGCGACATCAAGGCGTCAGAAAAAACTTGGAAGGCTTCGCGGGATGGTTTTAGAGTTAAAAGGAAGGCCGGGCAGGAAACCGCCCGGCCCAGCCTATTATGAATGGGAGTGCCGCGAAAGTCTATCTTTTTTCTCAGACGAAAAGCGTTGTACATGCATCGGTGTTATGCATTCCAGCCTTAACAAAACTACGGTGCGCATCCTTGAATTGAGTGTTGCTCAGGAGACACACGTTGTTCACTTCGGAGAGCAGTGTCATGCAAACCTTTGAAAGACACTTCGAGCCAATGCCTTTGCCGCGGTAGCGAGGAGAAACATAAACTCCCTCCAGGTACGCTACCGAATCGGTCTGGGCTATCACATCCGCCTTGAAAACCAGTTCATCGCCGTCGAATACAACGAATACACGCTGCTGTTCGATACGACGCAATACACGCTTCAGAAATCCTTCTCTATCTTTCAGCAACGGGTTTACCCCGCACTCGATCTCCGCGACCTCAGCCTGAGCTTCGGCTACCGCTTCGAGCTCGCTGGCCGTCGCATAGCGTACGTCGTGATCGCACTTCTGAACGGGGAACGGGAAGCCGATCTCGAACAAGAGCTCAGTGCATTTCAACGACGGCTTCACCGCCGGGCCAAGAAGGTAGTTCCAGAAAGAGGTCGCTACATCGCCTGCCGACATGATCAGGTGGATCGGTGTCGCTGACGACCGGGCTGTGAACGCCAGGGCCCGCAATGCATCCTCTGTGCGGCATTCGACCAGCGTCGAATGCCCGATCAGTGCCACGCCCTCAAGCTTGCCCGCCGCGTTCCGGTAACCGAAGAACTTCCCACGATTGAGCGGGCTCTCGATTCGATTGTCGCGGATGAAGCTGGTCATCACGACAGTGTGTACCGGCCGGACGCTTAGAAAGGCTAGCACTTCCTGCTCGTCGCTGTTGCTGAGTTCACCGACGCGCGATAGATCGGGCACGATCGTAAGCACGGGGAAGCTGCTCCGGGTTTTGTCGATTTGGTGCGCTTGGTTGATCCTCATATTTTTATCCTCCAATCTTTTTTCCTTTTAATCAGAGAATACTCATTCCATGAAGGGAGTAGGATCACCGTTGAGAATGGCATTGAACGCCAGGGTCGAATCGCCGATGAGCACACCATCTCCGATGAGCACACCGTCTCCGATGAGCACGCCGTCACCGATGAGCACGCCGTCGCCGATAAGAACACCGTCGCCGATGAGCACACCGTCCCCTATCAAAACTCCGTCCCCTACGAGCACGCCGTACGAAACAAAGATACTGCCTCCGCCCATCGCCGCACCGTTGCTGGTCAGGACCTGTTGATGGATGGAGACGCCCGGAGCGAACATGTAGTTCAGGCTCTGCGTGTTGTTAGAGCTGTAGTTCACTCCCCATTCGAACCACCACCAATTGTCATAGACATCGTGGTAGGTGGTTGCCAACGCCTGGCCCGTAAGATATGCATGATTTGACAAGGCTCCCTGTGACCACGTGAACGTCGTTCCGGCGATGGTACTTGTTGCTGCCGGAAGTTCCTGGCCGGGCTGAAGCATCCATGAGCCTCGCGGGACGTTGTTAAAGTCGTTATCGAATTTATATGCCCGCGCGAGACGCACTGCACCGTCAAGGTTAAGCTGGCCCGCTCCCTGCTCGAACATGTTCACACCATTCATTGGCTGAGCCGTGTACTGCAGCAGCATCTTTACCATTGTCGGGGTCAGTTTCGGATTCAGCTGGAACAATAGTGCCGCCGCGCCGGATGCCATAGGCGTAGACATCGATGTGCCGCTCTGGTACATCATGTCATTGTCCCAACCTGGCATGTTCAACGCTGAATTTGTCAGGTCCGCGTTCTCAGCTAAGAGGCTGTTAGATGGCGCCGCGGCGGCAACGATCTTGTTACCGGGAGCGACGATGTCGGGTTTGATCACATGATCGTAGTGCTTGTTCCCTAAGTGATCGGTCCAGTAGCTACGGGTCGGGCCGTGCGAGCTATACGTCGCCATCACATCATCGGAGCGTTCGTCTGTTCCGAACGAATTTGAGGCTCCGACCGTCAATACCGACGGGTCGTTACCGGGCGAGTGAACTTGGCCGTAAACTTTTTCTCCGTTGGTTGTCTTGCCGCTGTTGCCCGCCGCGGCGACTACGAGAATGCCGTAATAAGTTAGATCCTGTACCGCATAGCAGAGCGGATCGTTCCACATCGAATCGATCGCCGGCGTGCCGAGGCTGATGTTGACCACACGAATGTTGTATGTACGATGATTCATCCGTACCCACTCGAGCGCGTGCAGCAGAGACGATGTTGTTCCGACACCGGTATTATCCAAGACGCGGAGATTAATAAGATTCGCCCTGGGAGCGATACCGCGATACGCTCCCAGATTTCTGGTCGAGCTCCCGGCTGCGATCGACGCCACATGCGTTCCGTGTCCGTAAGTGTCATTAGTTGACGGGTCGCCTGCGACAAAACTCTTATTGAAGACAACACGGGAGCTTGTCGATCCCTCGGTGAACGATTTCAATGAGCTTGATATGCCGGAGTCGATCACGGCGATGCCAACACCTGAACCGTCCAGGGTGTATGAGCTGCTACGACCGAATCCTGCGGGCTGCGACCGCATCAGACTGGTTCCGGTGGTTACTTCCAGATGGCCTTGCATCTTCACCTCGCGATCCGGCGAGATATAGTTGACCAGGCCGCTGGAGGAAAGGCTTTCGACCGTCAAAAGATTCGCGTTGACGACGAGCGTTTCGCTCCGGCCAATACGTCCGACGATAGTCGCATCTCCGGAGTCGATAAGCGCGCGAAGCGAGGGATTATCAGCATCCTTTGCCTGCACGATCACATCGACGCGCTTCGTACCCTCCGGATCGTGCTTCATCATCACGCGAAGATCCGGTGCGACGTTATCTCCGCGATACGATCGTTCTCTTTTTGGCTCAGTACCGTCGGTTTTCTGGTCTGCCTTTATTGCTTCGACCGAAACGACCTGAAACAGTTTCGCAAGTTCGCTATCGATCGCGATCCTGTCGTCGAACGCGCTACGCGAGCTTCCGCCGATTATATTGAGCTTGTTCTCACGGATGGCGGTAGCGAACGGCGCATTCCGGCTGCCGGAGTTTACGAAGGCGGTCAGGTCGTCAACAAAAAGAAGTGTTTGTCCCTTCGATGCGATGACTTTGCCCAGTATGTCCGCAACAGCCGCATCGAATTTACCCGCGTCTGTCGAATTGGAGAACAAGATTGTCGTCTCGAGCTTTACGAGCGAGAGGTTTCGCATGGACTCGGGTACAGAACCATTCGCAATACGAAGAGCGATCTGTTCGACGATCTCGTCCTGTACAGTCCCGTTCTCATCGAGAATAACGGGCTCGCGACCTTCTACTTTTCCCAACACTTCCACGACCTGAGCGATCTCAGATTCGAAATTTGGGCTCTGACGCAATCTTCCTTGACGGCCAAGCTGCGTAAGATCAGTAGTGAATGTCGCAAACGCCGGTAGACTTTCGTGGGCTGTCGCAAATGTCAGAACGGCAGCGTTCGAAAGTACAAACGTTGTAACTAAGCACAAGGCGATCGTCTTTCTAATAAAAGAAAAATGATCTGTAAACGGTTTCATGACAAGACTCCTTATAAAAGACAAAACGTGGACGACACTCGTCGCCGCGATTCCTTTAACAAGGCTTATGCCATATAGACAGATGAAGAAATAGTTACACTTAGGAGTTTTGTGGGATATACGTGTCATGCTTTTCCTCTCAGATTGACTGACCGAATCGGTCACGGTGACCGAAACAAAAAAAGGGAAAGCGACATAGATCGCTTTCCCCGACAATTTCTGTTTTTGGAGGTCCCTAGGTTATCAGATTTCCAGAATATCGACCAACTCCTGCACGGCCGCCGCGCTCTTATGAAGGGCCGCACGCTCTTCATTGCTAAGGCTGATCTCGATGATCTGCTCGACGCCGTTCTTACCGAGCTTGACTGGTACGCCGACAAACAAATTGTTGATGCCGTATTCTCCTTCGAGAAATACCGCACAAGGCAGGATCTTCTTCTTGTCTTTTAGGATGGCTTCCGTCATCTCCACCGCACCGAGGCTGGGCGCGTAATACGCCGAACCGGTTTTGAGAAGTCCGACGATCTCGGCACCACCGTTCGCGGTTCGCGCGATGATCGCGTCGAGCTGGTCTTTCGGCAACAATTCTGTAACGGGAATTCCCGCACAGGTAGAATAGCGGGGAAGTGGGACCATCGTGTCACCGTGGCCGCCGAGTACGAACGCCGTGACATTCTCGACAGAGACGTTTAGTGCCTCGGCAAGAAAACAACGCATGCGTGCCGAGTCCAGAACGCCGGCCATTCCCATCACGCGATTCTTTCCGAAGCCAGAACGCCGAAATGCAACCTGCGTCATAGCGTCAAGCGGGTTGGATACGACAATGATGTACGAGTTCGGCGAGTACTTTGCGACCTCGTCCGTGACCTGCCCGACAATATCCGAATTGGTCTTTAGGAGGTCATCGCGGCTCATGCCGGGCTTCCGCGGCAGACCGGCGGTGATGATGACGACATCCGAATCGGCCGTCGCCTCGTACGAATTGGCACCAACGAGTTTTACGTCAAAACCGTCGATAGGTGCCGCCTGTGCCAGGTCGAGTGCCTTGCCTTGCGGTGTGCCCTCGACGATATCGACCAATACGACGTCAGCGAGCTCCTTGCTCGCGATCCAATGCGCGGCCGTCGCACCCACATTTCCGGCGCCGACGACCGTAACTTTACTTCTTCCAGTCATTCTTATTCCTCACTGATGATATAGAAAGCTAAATTGTAGTGTCCGAGAAGCACTAATTTTATTATGTGGCAGCGCTTTACGCCAAGGCGCGACAACAGAAAAAGCCCAGCGTGCTCTCCCCTTCACGCCGGGCTTTCTCAAAATGGCCGCGGGAAATTTCGCCAACGACCAAACTTAAATTTTTACTGGAGCGAAACAGCGAAGACCTGGGTTCGCGTGGGATTAACCCCCGGTCACTTTCGATCTTCGCAGTTTTCAAACGACATCCGCTTTCGTGAAAAGCAATGACTGTGCCAACTCGCTTATCTCAGTTCCCAATTACAAAGACCTTGCTTTTTCAGCACTAAATCCGTGGCTCTCTCCGTACATGGTCACATTATCGTTTATACAGTGCACGATATCCGTCAATAAAGACCTATTGCAATATCGGATGGCCTCCACCCCGGCTATGGTCGGCCGTCTGCGAATAACGCCGGCGGTCATTGTGATAAAGGACGAGGTGCTCGCCCTCGTACCGGACGACCTCCGAAACGCGATTCAGATCCTGGGCGTGCTCCGCGATGACGAACGACATCGGGTTATAACCGATCACCATTCCAGCCGCGTATACGAAGCCACCCTGATCGTAGTCGGTTCCGGCGTACTGGGCAGCCCCAACGGCGATGTCGGGGGAATACCTGCCTGAGCTGTCACGAGTGCGGTCGGCATTTGCAATGTAGATCGTATAGTCGGAATAGTTCAGCCGTCTCCCGTAGCCGTTCTTCCGGGCCACGGCAAAAAGATCGCCCAGGCCCCGGTCGATCGCGGACAGCATCGGTTGCGACGGCTGTCGCACGCTGTAGATATTCGCTCCTCGCGGCGTTCGCCCAGAAAAAGCGAATCTGTCTCCAGTTATGCGCTGGGCCTGTGCGAACGCTCCGCGCTGCGCCTGCGTGTCCGACGTAGTCGCCAATAAAGCGATTAGCGTCACGGAGATAGTTAAAATTACTTGTTTGGTCATACGCCCTCCGAGCAAAGCTCGGCAATGGGCGTGCCAAAAAAGACCGACCTAAGGACAAACGGCTTTGGGACGCAGGTGCGAGGAGGGAAACGGGAGGAAACATAAACAAGACCTTTCTGGATTCTAGTGTGGATCATGCTCGTCGTAGAACCATACTTCCACATACTTATAACCAGACGTTGATACCGGTGGGAAACCAACAACTTCTACTTTTCCGATCCGCCGCTTTACAGTCCCATTGTAACCGCGCTTGTATGGTCGATCGCTATTCCCGGGCATGTAGCCCGATAACTGCTCGGTAGTTAAACGAAACCTTTCAGATTTTCCGGCAATCGTGAGGTGGGGAAAGCCGGGTTCGTCCTTCCACTGATTACCGTCCTTTTGCTGCAGATCGATTTTAACGTCCAAGCCCGAACTGTCTTCAAACCAATATTGCACCCACTGATTTGGCGTATTTCGCAATTCGACCAAGACCCCAATGGTTACGTCGAAGTCAGTTTCATATTCAATCTTTTGAAGCAAAGAGCGAGCTGGCTCGAGGGGTTCTTCCGTCTCGATTCCGATGGGATCACTGCCTATATCAACCGATTTGATGATTATAGGCGGAATCGTATGACCCCTCGGCCTACCCAGCCGATATAGCAGGTAGCCGACTCCGCCTATAATGCTGCCGACGAGGGCGGTCTTAACCAAATTTTCAGAGAAGAACGAACTCCTCTCAGCTCCCCGAGTTTGTAACGCCATTGTTTTGCTCCTAGTGAAAATGGTTATCGAACGTTATCGTCACTTCGTTAAAGCCATTCGTTGATAGCGGCGTGTTGTTAGCGACCTGCACCTTGCCGATACGCCACTTCTTGTTCTTATTGTACGAACGCTTTCGCGGTCGGCCGGAATTACCGGTCGGTTTGTCCGCGGACAACCGTTCACAGGTAAGAGGGAAGTCGGCCGTCGTTCCCGTCACCACAAGGTGGGGACCGTTTGGCTCGTCCTGCCATCCGCCGAATTGTTTATGCTGCAACCACAAGTTCACCGTTAGGCCGCCGTTGCTTCTATATTCTTCGGGCGGTAGAGAAACTCCGGTTGCCGTGTTCTTCCTGGATACCTTCACGTATTTTGTTACGCCAAATCCGGGCATTGTATAAATGAACTGTTCGACGTGTGCGTTCGTGTCGGTTGTTATAGTGTCCGCTTCGTTCGTCAGAGTGTCCGAGTCGTTCGTTAGGGTGCTGCCCTCCTGAAGAGTCGTTCTCGATTCAACCTCGATGGGTTCCGTACCGTCATCGAATGACTTGATTATTATCGGTGGGATCGTATGGCTTTGCAGAGACCCTAGTCGATTACGCAATAAGAATCCAAGCCCTACCACGGATGCACCGATGACGAGAGCCTTTGCCACTTTTTGAAAGATGCTGGATCTTTCTTCGGGTTCTTGAGTTTCTAGTTCCCGCGTTTCGCGTTCCATTGTGTTTCCTCCTCCTCATATGCCCGGCCGCTAAAACTATTTTGAGCCTAATTCACTTCACCTGGTCCGAGATAGAACTTAATATCGGCGCGCGCCGAATAAGTTTGAAAATGATCATCCCCCCAATCTTTTTTGAGTTCTGAAAGGAGTTGCGTCGCCGACGATAGATACTCCCGCGCTGCATCACCGTCCGCTGATTTCGCAGCGACAAACCACGCGCGCCACCCCGATTCCTTTTGTCCGGCGGCGGCGAAATAGTCGTTTAATTCCAATGCCGTTGTCATCGCATCTTTTTGGTTGCCGGTGATGAAATAGACCTCGGCCAACGTTAACTTCGATCTGTTAACTTCCTTCGCTTTCTCGGATCGTTCGGCGATCTGCAATGCTTTCAGCGCCGTTCGAACCGCGTCGGACGAGTGCGGTTTTGCGAATGCCTGTGACAAAGCCATCACCCTGTAGATCTCAGCTTCCACTTCGAGATCGTCGGACACGGTAACTTGTTTTATCATCTGCGAGACTTCCAGAGGTCTGCCTTCACCTAGAGCTACCTTCGCTTTCAACAAGGCAAACTTCGCTTGCAGATTCGGCTGCGAGATCTTCAAGTCGAGAAGTACCTTCTCAGCGTCCGCGATCGTTTGTTTTGCTTCCTGCAACCGGCCCAGCTCCGCGAGCGATGCGGCCACATTGTGTTTGCTGAATGCTGTGTAGTAGCTGTTCCCGATCGACTCATACAATTTGTTGCTTTGTTCGAAATACTGCAGCGCCTTGGGATGCTGTTCCTGATCGCTTAGAACGGTTCCAAGACCGGTGCTCGCGAGGGCCCGCTGTGACACTTCACCGATCTGCGAAGCCTTCTCGAAAGCTTGAACCGCTTGCAGCAGATCACCTTTCATGTTGCTGGCGAAGCCGCGAATCACATACGCTTGCGAAACCTCGCGGCTGTATCCTCCCTGCTCAAAAAAGGGAAGCGCTCGCTCTGTAAAATCCAGCGCCTCGTCAGCTTTATGAACCGCGAGCTTTAGACTCGCTAAAGCAAGAGCTGCTCTAGCTTCGTTGCGTCTGCCCTCATTTTGATGGGCGAATTCGAGAGCCTGTCGGAGGTGGTGTTCCGCTGTGATGTAGTCTTCTCGCGAGGTAAATGAATTTGCGAGATCGATGAGGCCGCCGGTCGCAACATTCTCCATCCTTTCTTGTCTTGCAAGATCTATCGCCTCCGACGCCAGGGCCTGTGCCGGTTCGGTTTTCCCCTCGCTGCATAAAAG
>DASUSJ010000195.1:0-3837 GCA_036375155.1 Pyrinomonadaceae bacterium | reverse complement strand
GTCACTAGTATCCCGACGGATTGGATCTCGTCCTTCTCGGTTTTTGCCCAGTCGACCTCGACGATGCGTTCCTTATTCACCATCAATTGGGCCACGTTCTTGCAGCGTTTGTTGTGAACGACGATGCCCTTTCCCAGGGAGATGTAACCGATTATCTCCTCGCCACGAAGCGGGTTACAGCATCGGGCACGAGTTGTCAGCAGGTTGTCGACTCCTTTGACGATTATCGCATCCTCGCCGAGGCCGATAAGTTTCTTTACAGCTTTAACGCCGCTCTGGATGCGCGTCTCTTTTCGCTTATCGGGGTCGAGCTCGGCAAACTTCTCTGCTCCGAGAAACTTAGAAAGCACATTTCGCGGCAGCGTTTTGCCGTATCCGATCGAAGCGAGCAGGTCCTCCGGCCGTCCGAGCCCGTACTCGTTGGCGATCCGTTTCATCTCAGTTTCGTTGTTGATCAGCTTCTTCGGGGAAACACGGAATCGGTCCGCTTCTTTCTCCAAAAGCTTTCGCCCGATCTCGATCGAATCTGCGCGCTGTTGCTCAGATATCCAATGACGAATGCGGCTACGCGCCTTAGATGTTATGACGTAGTTGAGCCAGTCACGCGAGGGTTTGGAATTCGCCGTAGTCATGATCTCGACCACGTCGCCATTTTGCAGCTCGGTCTTGAGCGGAACGATGCGGCCATTGATCTTCGCTCCGGTACACGTATCCCCAACTTCGGAGTGAATGGCATATGCAAAATCGATAGGGCTCGAACCTCGAGGAAGCTGGATGACCTTGCCCATCGGGGTAAATGCATATACGTCCTTCGGGAAAAGATCGAGTTTAAGGTTCTCGATAAAATCCTCGGAGTCCGTGTCCTGATCGTTGTCTTCGACAAGAGGAAGCAGGAGTCGCTCGACTGTCTTGCGCAGTTCGTCGAGGTTGCCTTCGTCATCCTGCGAACGGAGTTTGCTCTCCTTATAACGCCAGTGGGCCGCAACGCCCTCCTCGGCGATTCGATGCATTTCCTCCGTTCGAATCTGAACCTCGAAAGCCTGGCCGCCCTCGCCGATCACGGATGTGTGAAGAGATTGATAAAGGTTATCTCTTGGAATAGCGATCCAGTCCTTAAACCGTTCCGGTACGGGGGTCCAGAGATCATGAATTACGCTCAGAGCCAGGTAACAGTTCTTCTTGTCATTCTCGGTTATGATGCGGGCGGCGATCAGATCATATACCTGCTCGATCATCAACTTCTGCTTTTTCAGCTTCTTCCAGAGCGAGTAAAGCCGTTTGACCCGACCCTGGACCGCGACGAAAGGAACGTCATTCTCTGTAAGCTTCGACTCGATCGCCGTCTTTATCTTCTCGAGGATCGCCTCGAGTTCAGGCCGGCGTGCATCGACTTCTTTCGCCAGCCGTTTATATTCCTCCGGGTAGAGGTTCTGGAACGACAGATCTTCCAGTTCGCTTCGAATCTTACCCATACCGAGCCGGTGTGCTATCGGTGCGTAAATGTCGAGCGTCTCTTGCGAGATTCTGGCCCGCTTCTCGGGCTTTAGAAACTGCATCGTCCGCATGTTATGGAGCCGATCTGCGAGCTTGATGAGCACGACACGGACATCGGTGATCATCGCGAGGACCATTTTACGAACGTTCTCGGCTTGCTGTTTTTCTCTCGAGAGGTTACTGATATGGGCGATCTTCGTGAGCCCGTCGACCAGCTGAGTTATCTCGTCTCCAAAGTAGGATTTTATTGTGTCGAGATCGACGAGAGTGTCCTCGACGACGTCATGAAGAAGGCCGGTCGAGACGCTTACTTCGTCGAGACGCATGTCGGCGAGAATGTCCGCGACCTCTAGCGGGTGAACGAGGTAAGGCTCTCCTGAGGCGCGCTTCTGCCCGCGATGGTGCAAGGCAGAGAAAAGATACGCCTTCCGGATCAACTCGATATTGGGATCTGGACGGTTCGCAGCTACCTTTTCTATGACGTCTTCGATTCGGATCATTCCTTAAGCCGAATTCAATATTACATTCTAATGCTTTAGATGCGGACAAGTATTTTGCCGTACGAAAAGAGTGTCGAGAGATAACAAAAGGCGATGCTCGTATACGGAGCATCGCCCTTTCTTAAACTATCCCAGCCCTATCTTCCAGAGGCGTTAGCATTCGCATTCGCGCTCTCGGCTGCCTCTTCGGCAGCGGCACGGGCAGCCATCTCGTCCTGAATAGCCTTATCAACTGCGCTCAGATCTAGGAATGCCTGGCGGCCAGCATCGGCTTGTTCTTTCAAAGCATCCCGATCGGCAGCGCGACCTTCCATATCGGCAAGTCGCATCGCCTGTGAATCAAGGCTGGCTTTATAAGAACGGACAGACTCGAACACTTTGAACAGGTCCAGATTCTGCTTCAGCTGCTGATCGCTGAGTGATTTGATATCCAGATTCTTTGCGTTCTTTACTTCCGCAGGTTCCAAAGCGATAGCCTGATCGATCAGCTGTAGCCCTTCCGTCACACAGCCGCGCAAACGCTCGAGCTCTGCCGGGTCCTCCGGCTTGACCCACTGATATACATCCTTGCCATCTTTCTTGACCGTCTTCTTGGTCCTATCCGTATCGGTGATCTCATTTGCGCAGGTATTCCTCCTCGCGGCCAGCGATGTGAGGGCCTCTGCACGATACTGCGGCTCGATATCGGTCCGGCCGGCACGCTCGGTTACCCAGCTCTGCCACTCGTCCGTCCGCTGGAGATCGTTCAATAGACTTGCAACCGCTTTGTAGGAGCTTTGATCGTTCTTGTCGACGGCTAGGGCCTTTTTATAAGCCTCGATCGCTTCATCAGCTTTGCGCTTAACTTCCCGATTTCCGATGTACTGAGAATGAAGGGTTCGCGCGAGAAAAACCTGTGCTGTGCGGCCCTCAAGTGTTTCCCCTTCGGGATCACGCGCCGCAGCTCTGCGGAACAGGTCTTCCGCCTCGTCAAACTTCCGTTCCTTATAAGCAACCGATCCGTCGACCAGGTTTTTCCTCGACAGAATGCGGTTGAAGTACCCGCAGCTGGTCGACAGAAAAACGGTCATTAAAATTAATACAAAAACCCCTAAACGAGAAAATCTCATTTTCGACTCCATATCGAAGACGGCAAAAGAAAACCGCAGCACGCTGCGATTTTCCAAAACGCCCTTTTTATTGTGTTAAATCGTCAATCTGTAGGCCGATCGGCGAAGCACCCGCAAGCTTCGCGGCGTCGATGACCTTTACGACATCACCATACTTTGCAAGCGTCGGCGATTTGATAAAGATGGTCTTCTCGACCTCATTTGTGTTTTCGCGAAAAACGCCGTTCGCAGACCGCTGCTCAAAGATGGCGCCTAATTTACCTGTCAGGGCCGTCGGATCATCGATGGTTCCCGCTGGCTCATTGTTTAGCGTGATACCACGCGTTTCGCGATTGATGGCAACGACAAGGGTCAAGGGATTTGGCTTGACGTCCAGCTGCTGCTCATTCTTCGGCTCGGCGGGCACCTTGGCCTCGAACCGGCTTGGCTTAACCGGCGTGATCACCATGAAGATGATCAGCAGCACGAGCAGCACGTCGATCAGTGGCGTAACATTGATATTTGGTTTGGCTCCCTCTGTCGAGAGGCCAGTTCCTGACATTCCCATATTCCGTAATCTCCTACCCCGGACCGGGGTGTAACTTTAGCCTTCCGGCGCAGGAACCCCCTTCTTCTTGTCAGCAACCAGTCCGATCTTGTCGATGTCCTGCTTTCTGATCGTATCGATCGCCTGGACGACGGTTCCGTAGTCTACATCCACGCCGCTCTTGATATACACGATCCGCTTGTCCGGT
>DASUSJ010000194.1:0-11291 GCA_036375155.1 Pyrinomonadaceae bacterium | reverse complement strand
AAGTGAATTCACAAACAATGGACGCGGTGAAGACGCGTGTTCCGCAACTCTCCCGTCCTCGACGGCAAACACGCCAAGGCCGGACGTACTTACCAATAGCTTCCTATCACGTTCTAACACACCGGTGATGCTAAGCGGGGTGCCGTCGCCGAGTCTGATCGGCTCGGGGAACATCGCCGCGGCTGAAAGCAGATCGCCCTCTTCGCTCGTCACACGTAGAACAAGACCGGCGTCCGTTCCAAGAGACGTGACGCTACCTGTTGAGATCGCGGTTACGCCAAAGCTTTCGGTACCGCGGACTGGGCGAAATCGGGCGTTGGAGTATACGAATGCTCCAGTGTTCGTTCCGATCCATAGATCACCCGATGCCGATGACTTTAAAGCAAGGATGCGGTTCGTCTCCGCACCGCCCGGAAGAAAATTCTGGACACGCCTGCCGTCAAAACGCGCGAGGCCATTGTCGGTTCCGAACCACATAACACCGTCAGGTGTCTGCGCGATCGCACGCACACTGTCAGACGGCAAGCCATTGAAAACAGTAACCGATCCCCATTGATGAAAATTCTGCGCCCCCGGAAGCGGCGTCGGCGAAGGCGCACGGGCCGGGGTCGGGGACGGGGATGGCGAGGGGCTCGGCGATGCTTCGGGTGTTGTCGCAGGTGAAGGCTGCGGTGTTTGGGCTAAAAAATTTACGAGGATAACGAGAAGGAATAGAAACACGAACAGAAATGCCTTTATCGATGCCGAAGTTGTCGTCATGAAACTGAGATTCGTGCCGCGTTCACCTTTGCGTCCTTTGCGAGCTTTGCGTGAGCGATTCCTGTTCTTATTCGTGTTGTTTCGTGTGATTCGTGTGATTCGTGGTTGGGTTTCCTCAGGCATCAACCACGAAACACACCAACCACACGAAGGCGCGCACTAATGAGAGCACGACGAGCACCTCACGCCTTCTCACCCTTCGAAAACTTCTTCTGATCGCGCTCGATCCAGTCACTCAACTCGGCCTCCGCCTTTTCGAGTTCGTCGCTATTGATCAGACCGCGTTGGAGGGCCTGGAAGAATGCCCGCGTGCGCATGTTGTAGGCGAGCTTCTCGTACTCTTCTGCGTCGGTCCCGGCGGAGTTCGTCGGGAACAATTTCTCGTACAGCGTCGCGAGCCGGCTTTCGACACCGCGAAGGCTGAGGCTGCATTTGCGTGCGATCGCCCAATTCGAAAGACCGAGCGCGAGATACCGCAGAGCCTCACTCTCAAACTCGGTCAGCAGCGGACGCTGGAACGAATCCTTGAAAGCCGGATCGATCATATCGGCCCCGTCTTCGAGCACGGCAGCGACGAACCGAAGAAAGCGCTCCTCGGGATTGTTCTTGTGAATGAATCCGTAGGTCGGCTGCGGATCGGTCGAGCGTACGATCTTGCGGATCTCGTTGATATATATCTCGTGCGGAAACTGTGTCCAGAAAATTATCCGGGCCTCGGGAAACTCACGCCATATCGAGCGGGCCGCCTTCACACCGGACAGCTTGGGCATCTGTATGTCGAGGATCGAGAGTGCCGCCTTCGATTCGACCGCCATCCGCACCGCCGTTTCACCGTCCGTCGCCTCAATTACCGGCGCGTACTCGGGAAACTTGTCTTTCAGCAAGTCGCTCAAGTAACGACGTTGTGCCTGGTTGTCTTCGGCGATAAGTATCGACATGTTCTCTGACGAGCGGATTATAGCAATATTCGTCGTCAATCGTATTTTACCGAACGCCGCGCTATTGCATAGCAGATGCGCAACCCTGCACCCCTGTGGGAAGCCACACCGCCCGCCCGGTGCGCTCGCCGTTCAATTAATCGCTCAGCCGGCGAAAATGATGCAAGCAGGAGAGAATTAGTGATGGAAAGAACAGCACGTGTTTATTTGAGCCCGATTGTGGCGCTGGTGACGTTAGCGATCGGCGTTGGGTTTGTCCGGGCGGCCGAGACGGTCATTTCTTTGTTCGAGCCGGCGGCAGCCCTTGTCGGTCGGGAACAACCGACCGAAGACAACATCGGGGTTACATCATCGGAAAATTTTAAGTCTTTCCAACCGAACAATGCGGCAACCGTAACACACGGCCGTGTATTGTCCTGTTATGATCCGACGATCCTGCCGATCTGGCCAGAACTAAAACGTGATGAGGAATTCAAAGACAGGCTGGATCAGACGGGCGTAATGAATTGCTCGGACATGATCGCCATCGAGAAGGTCGATCTCAATTCAGATGGATCCGCCGAGTTTCTCGTCCGCGGGAAAGGTCCTTATCTTTGCAGCGCAGTTGGTAATTGCGGGTTTTGGATCTTTGAAGAAACGAAATCTCGGCCGAGAATTCTGTTATCGGCGTCGGACTATAGCGACATTTCCCAACCGGATGATCAAGTCTCGAAGTCGCGAACGCTCGGCTATTCGGACATCCTTCTTAAAGGGCACTTCTCGGCCGCGGAAACCGCGTACTACACCTACAAGTTCGATGGACAAAAGTATATTGAGTCGCGCTGCATGTATGAGGTTCCGAAGCCCCGCCGCGAAGGCGAGGGTTCCTGGGAGCTTATCACCTGCCAGGAGTTCGACCGCAGGAACAAGCTTTAGCCAGTCAAATTGCGGTCGCTTAGAATTCAGCACCGAAGGTGCGTGGTATTTTAGCCAGGGCCAACGGCCTTGGTTTGCGAACCCAAAGTCGAGATAGGCGAAAGCTCGCGTTAGCGAGCGACAGCATAAAGCCCCCAGCGTGAGCTGGGGGTCAGACGATTACCTGATCGAGCTCGCGTATGCGAGCGACAGATTTTCGGTCCGTTAAGCTATCGCCCGCATACGCGGGCTCCGTACCTTCTTCGTGGCAACCCCGGGCTAAGGCCCGGGACTTTATGCTGTCGCTCGCTACGCGAGTTGTCTCTTGCGGCTTAACTTGACGCGTATATGTATTTTCCGGACAAGACAAAAAACACCGCAGGCTCCGCGTCCATGGGGGCATAGCCTCGGGGTAATTTGGGAGGGCGACGGTGAGCCCGAGGCTCACCGCTCATCCTGGCGGCATAGCCGCATCACCTTAACTTGGCGCGTGTGGGGCTTGACCCGGCTCTTTCAAATAAACCAAACCGGATTCCGGCTGATGGCAGTCGCTATCGACTGCCCCGCAATGGAATGCGAAGATATATCCATGTCTTCGCAGTCGAGACAACAAGCGGCGATACCTTTCCTTTCCTCCTCACATCCAAAGGACACGATGGATGCCGGAACAAAATTGACGCGGAGCAAACTGCTTGCGTCCGCGGGTAAGGGCCTTGGCCTGATGGCGATCTTGTCACCGGCCGTCAGGGCGCTTTTCGAAAGGATCCAGACTGCCGGACAGATGGTTGCCCATCACTCGCCGGTCGAAGCCGCAAAGCAGGAAGATTACTGGAGCGTAATCCAGCAAGCATTCGCCGTCTCCCGCAGCAATATCAACCTAAACAGCGGTTGGACAAGCCCGAGTCCGAAAATGGTAACGGAGGCTTTTGTCCGGTATAAGCACCAGGAAGACGCGACGGCCTCTACGATGTGGCAAATGCTGGAGCCGCAGGCTGAAACGATCCGCGCGGGACTAGCGGATCTGTTTGGCTGTGACGCGGATGAAATCGCGATCACGCGCAATGCATCCGAGTCGCTACAGATCCTTTTGTTCGGGATCGATCTACGGTCTGGTGACGAAGTGATCGCGACCTCACAGGATTACCCGCGGATGCTGACGGCTCTTCGACAGAGAGAATTGCGTGAAGGGCCGAAACTAAAACTTGTCAAGATCCCGTTCGCACCGCAGAACACCGATGATATCGTCGCCGCGATCGAATCGGCGATCACACCGAGAACCAAGTTGATCCTGATCTCGCATATCATCAACATCACCGGGCAGATCATGCCCGTTCGCAAGATCTGTGAGATGGCTCGCGCCCGAGGCATAGAGACCGTCGTGGACGGTGCACATTCGTTCGCTCAGCTCGATTTTAAACGCGACGACCTGCAATGCGATTACTTTGGCAGCTCGCTTCACAAATGGCTCTACACACCGAAAGGAGCCGGACTGCTTTATGTCCGTAAGAAGAAGATCCCGAACGTGTGGGCGTTGATGGCATCGGAAGACAAGAACAAGCATGATATTCGCAAGTTCGAAGAGATCGGCACTCACTCCTCGGCGACACGCCTTTCGATCGGCGAGGCCCTTCTGTTTCACGGAGCGATCGGCGCAAAGCGCAAGGAGGAGCGGCTAAGATATCTTTCAAAATATTGGATGGATCGGCTCAAGAACCTGCGTGGCATCAGCTTCAACACTTCGTTCGATCCGGAGCAGTTTTGTGCGATCGGAAATTTCAGTATCGACGGAGGTGATCCGACAAAGATCACCGAATACCTGATGTCAAAACATAAGATAATCGCAACGCCCATTGTGCACGACGAGTTCACGGGCATCCGCATCACGCCGAATATCTTCACGACTCTGCGCGAACTCGACCGGTTTTGCGGCGCCATTGAATCCATGTTAACAAGAGGCTTGCCAAAAGCGCTCCGTCTCTGATGATCGGACGCGGGTGATATTCGTTCGCCGTCGGAACGGCTTAAACGCGCATAGCTAGCGGGCGAGAACGCCGGATGACACCACAGATGGAACGGGCACCGGGGCGCTGGTCACTTTTGCCCAGGCGTTTCGCGTCGCCTCGAACATCCGAAAGTGGCGATGCACGTTTCTGTGATATCGCTCCAGTTCGCTCTGGATCTGTTCAAAGCGATCCGTTCCGAAATAACGACATAGCTTAGGGATCGCCGAACTGAGCTTGCGGGCGGTATCATCTATGATCGAATCGTAGTCCGCGGGTTGGGTTATGAAAGTGAGCAGAGGTTTATAGCGAATCCAACCGATCGAAGCTTTGATGAACCGTTCGAGCACAAGAGGTTTGCGTGCATCGACGCTTGCCAATTCGGTCGGCAGCACACCGTTCAATATGTTCCTGTATTCGAGGAAGGCGTCGTGAAATGTAAAGCACGGCACCTTGACGACCTTGTAATCCGTAAGCGTCGTGCTCATGAATGCATCCTCCCCACGGGCGCCCGGTGGATTATAGAATGCCGGAAGACTGGTCAGACGCTCAAGATTGAAGCAAAGATTCGCCCCGGAGATGAATTTCATTCCCATTACCTCGTCTACTTCCCAGATCGGATGATGATCGAGAATGCGCGAGTGGGCGTAAGTGACGCCATTGTCGCCTATGACTGTTTTCTTGACGCTGTCCCACGTGATGATGTCGTTGCTGGTTGCCTCAATGAAATCACGAAAATCGTTTTCGGTCAGCACGTCGTCAAACTGGATCCTGGGTATCGGCGATATGTAGCCGCAGTGATGTCCGTGAGTTATATCGGCTTCGTTCCCGTATTTAAGGTGGGTTCCCAAAACGCTCTGTCCCATCCATACGAGATTATTGAAACGGTTTCTTGCCACCGCGAGGGGATACTCATCGTCGTCGATGAATAAAAGCCTGTCCATCTTCTTTTTTGAAGCAAAATAAAGTGCTGCGTTTCTTTTCTTCGCATAGCCCTCGCCAAAGATAAGGTCGCCTTCCGCTATGTCAATGACCCCCTGGGCGATCAGGCGGTCGCGTTCTGCGTTCAATGCATTACGTCCATAAAAGTTGATCGAGTCGACCATTTCTGAAAGTTCCGACGGGACGTTCCTGTAGTCGCTCGATTGGGTGCTGAAATAATCTACGTCGTAAACGACGAACAGATGGAGTCGGACCGCCTTATTCGCGATCAACCCATGCTCAAGCCAGTTGTTAATATAGGATCGAAGCACATTCTGAAAATGCCGTCGTCCGGTAACAAAGGCTATTCCTACATCTTTCTCCTTCTTTACCATTGTATTTACATGTCATCGTGACCCGCGCTTCGCGATCGAGGGTATCTTCGAATGAGACCACGACATAACGCTCCGCTTCAGGCTGAACGGATCCTACCTATACCTCAACCGCACTTGTCGCTTGGTTGTATACCGGAAGTGAAACCGCGAAAGTAGTGCCCCGACCGTCTACTGTCGGGCTCTTCACTTCAATTTTGCCGCCCATCTGGTCAACAAGTGTTTTCACCAGATAAAGACCCAGTCCGACGCCTGGCACCTTTTCGACCACCAGACATTCCTCGGTGGACGATCCATTGCCGTTCCCAACAAGCGGGACACCGAGCGGCCGTCCACGATAGAACTTTTCAAAAATTCGGTTGAGGTCTTCTTCCGCAATCCCGCAGCCCGTGTCGGACACTTCGATAACGACCTGATCGCCGTCACGACCTGCGATCACTTTTATGAGACCGTGGTGCGGTGTGTACTTTACGGCATTCTCGAGTAGTCCTGCGACGACGCGCCTGAATGCGGCGGGATCGGCCTGTATGGGAGGGAGCTCCTCTTCCGGAAGAAAGAGCTCAAGTCGGTGGTTCCGCATCTCCGCCGCCTTATGCTGAACAGCGACCGCGCTGCGCAATATTTCAGACGTATGGGTCTCTTCGATCGAAGGTTTATAAGTGCCGGATTCTATCCTTGAAAGGTCGAGGAGATTCTGCACGAGCTCGATCTGCCTGTCGCACTCGTTACCAATTGTCTCAAGGTACTCGGCCTGGTCATGCGGCGTTAAGTCACTGCGCTGAAGCACCCGGGTAAGTGTTTTAATTGTCGTCAGCGGTGTTCGAAGCTCGTGCGAAACGCTGCTGACGAAATCCGACTTAAGTTGATCCAGCTCCTTCAATTTCTTCTCACGCGCTGCGATCTTTTCCGCCATCCGATTAAAGGTAATTCCCAATTCGCGTACGGCGGGATTGTCCTCGACGCCACCCCTTACGGTCAGATCCCCTTCACCGAACGCCCTAGCGGCCGCTGTCAATCTGCGGAGTGGTTCGACCACCGTCCGTGCAATGAAGAAAGCAGCGAATACCGCAAGACACGAAATCAAAATGCTCAGTAATAGCTGTTGGTTGAAGAGTTGTTCCGCGGTCACATAAAGTTCAGAACGCGGCACGCCAACGGCGACGATCGCATTTACCGGTTCGACCCGCGCGAGTCCGTAGACACGACTGATTTTGTCATAAGGACTTTCGACCTCGATCACACCGGTACCCTTCCCACTTAATGCATTCAGCAGCGGCGTCTGGCTGACATCGAGAGAAAGCTGCTCGGGCGAGATCTGACTCCTATAAATCAACTGATTGTTTGCGTCGAAAACGGCGATGGTGTGATCCGCCGGAAGCTGCAATTGATTGAAGACATCACTGGCACTGGTTCCGTCGATCCGTGCGGCCACAATATTCCCGTCCGGCAACGGCATCGCCATCGATATCAGCCGAAGCTGCTTATCCGTCATTTGTTCGGTAATGATGACGAGCGATTTTTTTTGATCGACCTCCGCTTTCAGCTTATCAAGTGGCGTGGCCTGGAGGTTCCACTTCTTTGTCGATTGGGCGAGCACGACCTCTCCGTCCGGGCTGACGATCTCTATATTCAGCCACGCCGGACGGGTTTTCATTATGGAATTCAAGTACTCACGCAGGACGCTGTTGTTTGCGGAGCCGGTACTCGAAAGGTCGGAAATGGTAAGAAGCGTCTGACGTTGGGCGTTAACCCATTGTTCAAAGGCCGTTGCCGCAAGTTTTGCCTGCTGCTCGATCGAACTATCCAGCATCGAGCGGCTTGCGTTCCACGTATCCCACTGATTGTAGAGGCCGACCATCATCAGCGGAATGACGAGGCCTAGCGTCAGCAAAAGCAACCGCGCACGGATCGACAAAAAAACACCTCCGATATTATTTCTCTTACTTTACTCTATCCGGTATTGCTCGTAAGTCCCGGTTGTATGAAAGCCTTCAAAACCGCCGTACTAGAGCTTTTGCATCGTCACGGAAACGGTTGCATTTTCGGGGGGGCCCATATAGTACGCGACCCAGTAGCCCGCGTCGGGATAGCGAACCATTTTGTAGACAGAGCCATTTTCGCGTTTCTCGGGCAGTACGGCTTCGCCAAAAACATCCGCGAAGGAGGGAGCACCCTTTCCGTTATCGAACGTTACTGCGATCGCGCTGATGTTCTTTTCCGGTCCGATCATGATCTGAATGGTTTCCGAGTCCGACATCTTGTAAACGAACCCGTCAGAATCTTCCACTGTTGGTTTACCCCATAACTCCCGAAGCGTGTCGGCCGGCGCGCCGATGGTCAGTTTGCGATACTCCTTCAGAAAGGGTGCTGACACAGCTCGTCCCGATGAAACTTCTTTCTTTATGTAAGACGCTTGTTGAGGGCTTCCGTCAGGTGCCTGAGCCGAGATGCTAGCGGGACAAAAATAACCGATCGAGAAAATCGCAACGAAAAGGCAAAATGGTAGTGATAACCTTCGCGAACTTCCGCATAGAATCCCCTGTTTCATTTCTTTAACCTCCTAAGCACAAGTTTAAAGAAACAACGAATAGGCGCCAGCGCTAAAAATACTTAACCCGTTTAGGTATTTCTACTTAATCTTCCTCCGATGCATCCGTCCGGGAATTGTGGAGGGTCAAGATCGACCGAGCGATTTCGACCCGGTTCGAGAAGTGTTTTTTAGCGAGGATCCGGCTGACGTGGTTCTCGATTGTTCGGGTGCTCAAGCCCAATGAAGCTGCGATCTCTTTATTGCTAAGACCCCGGGCGATGGCCTCGGCGACACGCCACTCTGCGTCGGTGAGCTCCTCGTCACGTATCGGGTCCTCGACCTCTGGTTCGCCCTTTCCCACGAGCGTCGTGATAGCCGTCTGCGTCCGCTCAACTCGACTCAGAATACTACGAATAACCGCTACCAGCTCATCCGGCTCAAACGGCTTTGTGAGATAAACGTCGATACCGGATCTAAATCCTTCTATCCGGTCACGGGTGTCGTCCTTCGCTGTCAGAAAAACGATCGGAATTAGTTTGGTGTGGGGCGCCGATCGAAGATGCCGGGCCAGAGAATACCCGTCCATCACAGGCATCCTTATGTCGCTGATCACCAGATCCGGGACAGACTTTGCTATCTGAAGTAGTGCATCCTTACCGTTTCGGGCGGTCGTTACCTCAAACCCCTCGCTGCGCAAGACCGCCGCAACCGCTAGCAGTAGGTTAGGCTCATCATCAACCAATAACAGCCGTTTCGACATTAGGTATTCATCTTATCGCAACGCAAAACCGTTGTCTCCAATTCGCAATTCTAGAGGATGCTGTGACGCCGCTCAACCTCATCACCCGGCCTTCGGTTGCTGGAGGCCAGCCGTATTCGGATTAGGTACAAATACCTATCGAAGTTAAGTGCTAATACGGAAGAAACGCCGGACCAGCTCAACGTAGGATTAACTAGAAAGGCAAACAAAGAGTTCTTATGGCGACTCGACTGAACAAAATCAATTACAACGTCCTGGATATGGTATTTCGGTCTTGGTTATGCAATGACCGCTGCTTCCCTCGAAGCAGCTGAACTCCGCGAGTGTATGTCCTTACCTCGCTTTTATCCGTGTTTAAGTGAAATTACTCACAACAATAGGTAGTTTCACTCTTAATTCCAGCGGACTAAATCCCTATAGTACTCGATTGTGAGTATGCCGTTAGCGGCGATACCACTCAACGAAGCGCCGTAGTTTGGATCAATTCTCCCGTCAAGCCGACGGGAGAATTGGTTTTTATTTGAGAACTGCACGTTCCAGACGGAATTAGCGCTCACGACCGTTTCAAACCAGATCGTTCCGGTAAAGAAATTAATTCGATGCCATCTCTAAAAGATTCGCTTACTGAGGCGACTCCATTTCCTCTCCAGCGTGTCCGGGTCAACGACACTACTCTTTCGTACATTGAGAAGGGGCGTGGTGAGCCAGTGGTCTTCGTTCACGGCGCGATCAGCGATTTACGAATTTGGTTGAATCAGGTTGAGTTCTTTTCAGACTCATATCGAGCGATTTCCTACAGTCGCCGTAGTCATTGGCCTGCCCAAAACGTAGAGGATGATCGGCCCTACACACGAAGTGTCCACACCGAAGACCTGGCCGGGTTTCTCGACGCTCTCGACCTGAAGAAAGTCCACCTGGTGGGCCATTCGTTTGGCGGCGCGATCGCTTTACTCACTGCATTGCGATATCCGGAATTGGTTGGCAGCCTCGTTTTGGCTGAACCCAGCCCGTTCGTCGATCTTTTCGACACGTCGATGGGAAAGATGATCGCAAGGCAAAAGGTGGGTTTCGACGAGGCGCGGCTACTCGCGAAAGTAAAGAATTCCGACGCGGCGATCAGACAATTTCTCAACACAACGGTCGGAGCGGACGTCCTTAACCAACTACCGCCATCGGCCCGTGCCGTTCTGATGGACAATGCGCCGACCCTGGTGCCAATGCTCGAGCATTACTTCGTCTCGCCGCAAGTCTCCCCTGAACGTTTAAGCAAGATCGCGGCACCCACACTACTGATTTCCGGAGAGTTTAGTCCTAACATCGCGCTTAGTAACAATAGGTTACTGCAAAACTGTCTTCACAATTCGGAGGAGGCGACCTTGTATTCTGTCTCGCACGGATTGCATATCGAGGACCCGGCCGCATTTAATCAGGTCGTCCGGAAATTCCTCGTGGCTCATTCTTACAGGTCCAATTCGAAAAATTGAACAGAGCGAAAGCGATGTTATGACTAGGCGAACAGACCATCGCTCGCACTCCTGCGGTGGATCGTCGATAGCCGGGGCGAGACGGTATTAACTTGTCAGCCTGCGATAAATATTTGGCATTCGCTCGGGCAGTGACAAAACATCGTCGATGATCGTGTAGCCGACATCGCCGTAGAGGTCTTTTAGCTCGGCTTCACTTTCGCGGTCGATGGTGATGCAGAAGGGCGTAATGCCCGAAGTTTTTGCCTCGATGAGCGCTTCGCGAACGTCTTCGCGTGCGTAGCGAGCATCGCCGTAGTCATGATCGTACGGCCGGCCGTCGGTGAGTATGATCAGAAGCTTAGTTCGTGCTTCCTGTCGAAGCAGTTTGTGAGACGCGTGCCGAACAGCCGCCCCAAGACGCGTGTTGTTCTGGAACGTGATTCCACCGATGCGCCGCTCTATCTCTTCGGAATATTTCTCGGCAAAATCTTTCACAACATAGAACTTCACATTGCGCCGGCCCTCGCTTGTGAAGCCGTTGATCGAATAGACATCGCCGACCGCTTCGAGCGCTTCGCTCATCAGAACAAGACCTTCTTTTTCGATCTCGATGATACGAGATCGGAAGAGC
>DASUSJ010000193.1:0-12465 GCA_036375155.1 Pyrinomonadaceae bacterium | reverse complement strand
GGCGAGTTCGACAAGTACCCGACGGTATGTGAGCGCTGTGCTGCAGCGTTGAATGAGATCGATGAATCTGACGGATGGGCACGCGGCAGTGTTAGCTAACGAAGCAACAATTCGGTTTGCGGTCGCAGCCGATGCTGAGTTCTTGTCACGTCATGTGTACGTTTCGGAGGAGGTCGTCAGCCGAAAAATAGCGTTGGACGAATACGTCGTTGTGGCATCCGCCGGCGAATTGTTAGGCTTTCTCCAGCTTGAATATTTGTGGTCGCTGGTTCCGTATATCGGACTGATCCGCGTACTTCCGGAATATCGGCGTCAGGGGCTGGGTACGGCGATGCTTAACTTTGTAGAGAGGTTCTTGTATGAAAGGGACTACGGCTCCCTATATAGCTCGTCGCAAGCTAACGAGCCGGCGCCGCAAGCATGGCATCGCCGCGTCGGGTTCGAAGAATGTGGAGTTATTAGGGCGATCAATGATGGAGTTGACGAAGTGTTTTTTTGCAAGACACTTCTTAATAGTTAGTTCGTTACGACTCTGGCTGGCCGTATTAGTCCTGTTCTTCTATGGTGGGCTGATCTCGTACGGACAGGCAGTGTATGAACCTCCGAAAGGTTCGGCCGAGCGAAAGGCGATCCTCGACGTACTTCGGGTGCCGGTCGAGCGTGATCTGAAACAAAAGATCGTGTTCATCGCGGACGATTTTAAGATCCAGGGTGAATGGGCTTTCGTAGGCGGTCGGCCGACTACGCCCACGGGCGACGATCCAGATCTAAAAAACACTGCGTGGGCGGAGCAGGAGGATATGTTCGATGACAACTTCTTCGGCTTGCTCAGAAAGCGCGGCGGGAAATGGCGAGTCGTCGCTTACGCACTCGGCTGCACCGATGTTTGCTACGTCGACTGGTGGCGCCGGTATCGGGCGCCAAGGGCGATCTTCCCGCATACGGAATAAAGTACTGAGAACCGTAAGGATGCCCTGGCCGTAAGATGATCAAAGGGAGTTTTGTTAAATGAGAACGTCAATTTTATTCTTCGCACTCTTAATTTCTCTTTTCGCGACTGCGGCCATGGGTCAGACACCGGAGAAAGATCTGGCACGCGTTCCGCTCGAGAACTACATCAAAGGTCATGCGACCGGCGATGGCGAGTACATGCGAAAAGCATTTCATACTGAAGGAAACCTGATCTTCGTCCGCGACGGAAAGTACACGACGCGCTCCTTCGCGGATTACATCGCTGGCTTTACCGGAAAGCCGGCCACCGATGAAGCCAGTCGGAAGCGTTCTATCGAATCGATAGACGTTTCGGGAAATGCCGCAGTCGGGAAGATCATTCTCGATTATCCGACGACTAGATTTGTAGATTACATGTCGCTGCTAAAGATCAACGGCGAGTGGAAAATAGTTACTAAGATCTTTTACGCGGAACCGAAACAGAAACCAGCCGACGCACCGAAAACGCAGTGAACAAACGAGACTTACTTTGGAAGATTGCATACCTCGCCATCGCTGGCGGGGTTTTTCTGATCGACCAGGCGACAAAAGCGTGGGCGGTCAGACGTCTGCGATTCGGTGACGATATCTCCGTAATACAAGGCTTTCTGAATTTCGCGTACGCTCAGAACACCGGCGTCGCATTCTCGATGCTCGATAACCAGGGTGACACCGGCCGGTGGGGATTATCGATCGTGGCCGTGGTTGCAGCCGCGTTGGTCCTTTATTTTTTTTGGCGGACGCCCCGCAGCGACGACCGGATTCTTGGCGCACTCGCCCTTTTGCTTGCCGGTATAGCCGGTAATGTGACAGACCGCCTGCGTCTCGGCTTTGTCATCGACTTCATCGACGTGCAATTCGGCTCCTGGCACTACCCGACGTTCAACGTTGCCGATATGGCCATTTGTGTGGGAGCGGGTTTGTTGATACTTGATATGTTCTTGTCAAAGAGAAAAGAAGTTAAGGCGGCGGCGACATCATAACGACAGGCCTTCCATTAGTAATTAATCATTACATAATTCTTAATTACTAATGGGAGAAGCAACACCATGTACCCAGAACTATTCCGCATCGGCGATTTTCCAATAACGAGCTACGGGCTTTGGCTCGCGGTGGGGATGCTACTCGCCTTGTTTGCGGCATCACGATTGGCTGCACGTGACGGATTACCGCGCGAGCGGATCTATGATCTCGGTCTCTGGACGCTGATCGGCGGCTTGCTCGGATCGAAGATCCTAATGTTCTTTGTCGAGGAAAACGTTCAGATCTTCTCGCTCGATTTTCTGCGTTCCGGCGGCGTGTACTACGGCGGATTGATCGGGGGATTTCTCGCGGTCGCGTTTCTTGTCAGATTCTACAAGCTGCCATTTTGGAAAGTTGCCGATGCCTTTGCTCCGGCCGTTGCGCTCGGGCAGGCTTTCGGTCGCCAGGGATGCTTTGCCGCGGGCTGCTGTTGGGGAAAACCGACGGATCTTTTCTGGGGCGTGCATTTTACAGAAGAAGGTCATGACTATACGGGTGTCCCGATGTACGGACCTGATGGCAGCGATCTCTACCTGCACCCGACACAACTTATCGAATCGCTTACGATGCTCGCGGTATTCGGTCTACTAGTTTGGTTGCATCGGCGTAAGAAATTCGATGGCCAGGTTCTAATCGCTTACGGCATCATTTATTCGATATTCAGATTTTCGATCGAGTTTATCCGGGATGACCCGCGCGGCGATCTCTTCGGCCTGACATCGATGACCGGTCTTTCAACGTCGCAGCTTGTCAGCCTTCTCGTCGCTGTGGCCTCGATCGCGTTCATGGTTATGCGACTGAGAACAACAGAAAAACGAGCGGTAGCGAGTGGGTCGAACCAAAACGCTTGATGCGAGTTTTTCATTTTGTTTTTTTCGTGTGAATTCCTGGTTTCAGGTCCGAACATTTATTAAGGGCTGGAACCACGAACTTACACCAAAACGCACGAACAGTCCCCAAGGGTCCGGATTCGACCCTGCGCGAATTGTGTCTAAAGTGACGGACGAGCCTTCATCCTCATCCTTTATCCTTCATCCTTCATCTCTCGACGCGGGCAAGCGCCTCGATGCTTTTCTCAATGAACAAATCGAAGGTTGGTCGCGTTCGCGGTTGCAGCGCTTGATCGACAACGCGGATATTCTTGTGAACGGGAAGGAGGTTAAGTCTTCGTACAAGTTGCGCGAAGGTGACGAGATCGATGTCGATCTGACCGAAGAACCCGCGGAGCGGTTCGAGCCTGAAAACATCCCACTCGATATCGTTTTTGAAGATGAATACCTGGCGGTGATCAACAAGCCGGCGGGAACGGTCGTTCATCCCGGTTCGGGGATCCACAGCGGGACACTCGCAAACGCGCTCGCGTTCCATTTCAGCATCACGGCAGCGGACATGTTAGCGCCGTCTACCGATGAACAATCCAAAATCCAAAATCTAAAATCCAAAATCGGGATCGTCCACCGCCTCGACAAAGACACGTCGGGCCTTATCGTCGTCGCGAAAGACGAACAAACCCACGACGCGCTTTCCGAACAGTTTCGAAAACGCGAGGTCCGGAAATCTTATGTCGCTCTTGTTCATGGAGCGGTGCGCGAAAACTCCGGAACTATCGACCGGCCGATCGCGCGCGACCGCTGGCACCGGACGAAGATGACCGTCGCGGCTAATGGACGAAACGCATTGTCACTTTGGAAGGTGCGGCAGCGTTTCGAAAAGTTCACGCTTCTCGATGTCGAGATCAAGACCGGTCGGACGCATCAGATACGCGTGCATCTAGCGTCGATCAATCATCCGGTCGTCGGCGATGCGACCTACAACGAAGGTCGCGACAACACGATCGCCGATCACGAAATAAAAAGAGCGGTCGAGACACTCAACCGGTTTTTCCTGCATGCGGAAAAGCTCGCGTTTACGCACCCGGTAACCCAGGAACGGCTGGAGTTCATCCAGCCGATGCCGGTCGAGCTTGATAAGCTTCTTCGCAGGATCCAATAGCCGGTTCCATGTCTAAAATGGATTTCCGAAGCCGCCCGTCGCGGGAGGGGACAGAGTCACAGCGTGGGGTAGAGCGAGTATTAGAGAGCGACACTCCACGCTCTGTTCGGAAGAAATGTCCGATCCTGAAAGGGCCGAACTACCAATGATCAAGGTCGACCCTTTCAAGATCGGACCTGCTATCGCAGCCCAATCCGGACGTTTCGCTTCGCTCACGTCCGGCTATTGACTTCGTCGCCTTGAGCGACTTTGCAGAAGACTTCTTATGCCCTCACACTTGTTGCAAGCTTCGCCTATTTAGAAACACTTCCTGCCGCCTTTCAGACATTCAAACATCGACACGAAATGCGCCTCGGCCTCGAGCGGCTTGCCGTCATGATTCTTTACGTACTTGAGGAAAGCGTCGGGTGCGATACTGCGGTTCTCGGCTTGAAGTACCTTTGCGACGGCGAACGGTGTCCGGTACGGCTCATCGAGCGACGGCTGGGTAACAGTTATGAGTCCCTCTTCGAGAAGCCCATCGATCTCTTTCGCGGTCCGGATGATCGGTGTTCCGTCCACCGAGATGCCGTTGCGGTCGGCGAGCATCTTTATAATTACGTCTCCGGCCTTTGTATCAACCTTGTCGGTGTACTCGACAAGGTAGACCGCCGCGATCCCGAGCGTGTTCTTTTCGAAGTAGCCCTCGCCTATACGCGCGAGTGCTGCCTGCCGATCGCTTTCCTTCATCGTCGTGCTCGGGAACATGTACAGCGGGTACACGTATGCCAGCGATACTGCGAATTGCCCGTTCTCATCTTCGGTAAACCCGTACTTCGGTACACCCGTGTAATAGTTCCAGAAGATCGGTGCGCCGCTAGACTCGTATGCAGGCATCGTCGCAGTGATTCGGACGTCCGAATATCTCCTGTCGTACGTCTGGTCGAAAACCGACTCGCCATCGGCCCCGTTCTTTCGTCCGATCAATGTATCGGTGATCACGCCGTTTGCGTAATAGTACTTGTCACTGAAATCAAACGGACGAAGGTCCTGGACCAGCTTCTGCGAATGGAATGACGTTGCAGCGAAAAAGAGAAAACAGAAAACGAGTGCAATATTTACTGGATACTTTTTCATAATACCTCGGCGGTTCGTTCTGGATTTTTAGGAACTGAAGCATGTCCTGCTAAACAGTGAGCGGGATCCGCGAGAAAAGACATCGCCGGGGAAAAAAGTTCAAAAGGCAGAAACCCGACCGGTAGGAGGGTGCTCTTGTAACTATGAACTATGAATTATGACCCACAGGTATGAGCCCTGACCGGCGCTTGTTGATAGCTCGACCGCTCATAGTTCATAGTGGTTGATACTCAAATGAAAGTGACCCATGTTGATCGAAAATTTACTCTTGGATTTGGGTTGATTTAAATTGCCACTGGCTTTAGAAGCTGTGTCAATAACCAGGTGTGCAGGCTGTTTAAATTGCCACGACCTTCAGGTCGTGGAACTGGGATACCTGCAGCGCGGCTTGAGCCAAAATAGAAAAGGCAAAGATCCGATAGGCTTCAGCCGAAAGCAAAAAGGGAGCTTTTTATGATGTGGGGCTAAAGCCGACCGCGGACATGATGGCTGTCCACGACATGAAGGTCGTGGCAATTTAAACAGCTGGCGCTTGAAGCGCGCAAATGATCCGAGGCCTCAAGCCGATCTGAAAAACCCCCCCGAAAAGGGTCACTTTCATTTGGCTAATTGACCCATAGTTCATACTTTATAGCTAAAACTGCTCCGGTTCTGCCTTCACACACGAACATATGAGATCTGTAATCGGCGGACTTTTCGCAACCGTATTAATTGCTCTTTCGGTTATCGCCCAATCGGATGGAGCCAATGTCGTTCCGAAACCCAATGCTGTCACACTCCGGGAAGGTCGATTTAAGCTTGATCGGACCACACAGATTGTCGCAAAAGGTAAGTCATCCGGCGCAACGGCGCTGGTATTGAACGACGAATTGGAACGACGTTTCGGCTATAGGTTAAAGGTCAATAAGAACGACGTTCCTGGCACCTCGAGTAACTCAATTCATCTTGTTGAGTTATGGACAAAGAATCCCGAAAGCTACATGCTTCGAATTCAACCTGATTTCATCCAGCTGTTCGGCGACGAAGAAGGAAGATACTACGGTTTACAGTCGTTCTTTCAATTGCTCCCGCCGGGCGACAAAAAAAGTGTAGAACTCTCTGCATTACTAATCACGGACAAACCCCGCTTCCGCTACCGAGGCATGCACCTGGACGTCGCCCGTCACTTCCAACCAGTAGAGTTCGTCAAGCGTTACATCGACCTGATGTCGCAGTACAAGTTCAATTACTTTCACTGGCACCTGACCGACGATCAGGGATGGCGGATCGAGATCAAGAAGTATCCAAAGCTGATAGAGATCGGATCAAGGCGGCCCGAGACCGTAAAAGAGCGCAATCTCACGCCGTATATAGGTGACGGCATTCCCCACGGCGGATTCTATACCCAGGAACAGATCAGGGATTTGGTGAGGTACGCGAAGGAGCGCCACATCACCGTGATCCCCGAGATAGAATTGCCGGGTCACGCTTCGGCGGCACTGGCAGCTTATCCGCAATTCGGGTGCAAGGCGGACTACCAGTACAAGGTGCAGACTACGTGGGGCATCTTCAAAGAGGTCTTTTGTCCGACAGAAGAGACGTTCAAGTTTCTCGAAGACGTGCTCGAGGAAACGATCAAGTTGTTTCCGGATTCGCCGTACATTCACATTGGCGGTGACGAGGTCCTGAAAGATCATTGGAAAGAGTCGCCTTTCGTCCAGGAGCTGAAGAAGCGTGAGAACCTGAAAGACGAGCACGAGGTGCAGAGCTACTTCGTCAGGCGAATGGAGAAGTTCATCAACTCGAAAGGCAAAAAGATCATCGGCTGGGATGAGATCCTCGAGGGCGGTCTAGCACCGAACGCCACGGTCATGTCGTGGCGCGGAATGAAAGGCGGCATCGAAGCGGCAAAGGCCAAACACGATGTGATCATGACGCCGACCGATTTCGTCTACTTCGATTACGGCCAAGGCGATCCCGCGTACGAGCCATTGAATATCGGAAGCTATGTCCCACTTCAAAAAGTCTATTCGTTCGAGCCCGTTCCAAAAGAGCTGACCGCGGAAGAGGCGAAGTACGTTATCGGCGGGCAGGCGAACATCTGGACCGAGTACATTAAAACGCCGTCGCATGTGGAGTATATGGCGTTTCCGCGGATGATCGCGTTATCGGAAGTTCTGTGGTCGCGTGCTGATGATAGAAACTACGACGACTTCCTGCAGCGATTAAATGCGCATCTGCCGCGGCTGGACGCGCAGAACGTCAACTACCGAATTCCCGAGCCGGGCGGATTACGGAATGTGGTCACGCGGGATGAGAAAGTGACGATCGCACTGGCCCCCGCGCCGGGTACGCGTGTGCATTACACGACGGATGGCACGACGCCCGATGATAGATCACCGGCCTACGAACAACCTATCGAGATCGTGCTCAATGAGCGCGAGGTAACGACTCTCAAAACGATCGTTGTCAACGCGGCCGGAAGAAAAAGCGGTGTGTATGGGGCCACGATCGTGCGCGATCGAATGCGTGAGCCGGCGACGACGGACGCTTCGAAGCAGGGGGTCAGGTATGAGTTGTTTATTCCGCGCGGTGACATGGGGCTTGGCGATCGCAAAGCCGGCGAGACGCGATCCGTGTTGCTCAATCAGTTTGCAAACCAGGGCGTCGATCTAAAGCAGCCTTTCGCGGTAACGTTCGACGGATACTTTCGCGCCCCGTCCGATGGCGTTTATGAGTTTCAGGTCGATTCGACTTGGGACGCGACGGTCGTGCTTTCGGGTGGAATGATCATCGACGACGCCGGCACTGCTGAACGAAAAGTCAGCACGACCATCGTGCCGCTGAAAGCCGGCCTGCACCGGATCTCGATCCGCTACAACCATCGCGGCGGCGATGCTTCGTTTCGATTTCGATGGGGGATCAAGGGTGAAGGTCTGCGGCAGGCGTACGGTGGGGAGTTTGTTTACTAGAGCTAGCAGCTAGCAGCTAGCAATTAGTAAGTAGGGGGAATGCTAGCTAGCGTTCTGCGGCGCCGTGGACCCCGGCATGTTCTGAATGCATTTTGAGATGTGGGGAATACCGGAACGGACTGGACGCAGGCGGCGACGCGTGCGTTCCAGTCCGGGGGCGTGACCAACGATCGAGGTTATGCGAAGACCTGTTCAGCTTCTGCTTATCGCTTATTGCTTATCGCTCACTAGTCTTGCCCAGCAGCGCGACTTTACGCGCTGGGTAAATCCCCTCATCGGTACCGGCGGTCATGGTCACACATTTCCGGGTGCGACGAGGCCGTTCGGGATGGTGCAGCTTTCGCCGGACACGCGTATCGACAACTGGGACGGATCATCCGGCTATCACTACTCCGACGATGTCATCTACGGGTTCTCGCACACGCATCTGAGCGGAACGGGGATTCCGGATGGGTGCGATATTTTGTTTATGCCTACGGTTCGGAATCCCGGATACTTTTCCAAAATGGACCAAACGCCTTTGGCAAAGTATACGTCTAAGTTCTCCCATGCGAACGAGAAAGCAGAACCCGGCTACTATTCCGTCAAACTCGACGACTCTGAAATTGTCGCAGAACTAACAGCGACAAAACGGGTCGGACTTCATCGCTACACATTCCCGAAATCGGATACGGCAAATATCATCTTTGACCTGAATTGGCGAGACAGGGTAATTGCCTCCGAAATCCAAGTAGTGAGTAGTAGTTCTCTGGAGGGGTTTCGGCGGTCGACTTCATGGGCCAAGGATCAGGTGGTCTACTTTGCAGTAGAGTTTTCGAAACCGATGACCTACTACCAGGTCCGCGGTGATTCCGATGGTCGCGACAGGGCCGCGACAGGTCCCAATGTAAAGTCCGTACTACGCTTTTCCACGGGGTCGAACGAACAAATTCTGGTCAAAGTCGCCATCTCCTACGTTTCCACCGAAGGCGCGCGGAAGAACCTCGAAGCCGAGCTTCCGCACTGGGATTTCGATAAGGTACGTGCCGATGCGAAGGCGGCCTGGAACAAAGAGCTGTCAAAGATCGAAGTCTCCGGCGGCACCGATGAGCAGACGACAAACTTCTATACCGCCCTCTACCACACAATGATCCATCCCAATGTCTTCAATGACGTCGATGGAAGCTATCGTGGGCACGACGGGAAGATCCACGTTCTGAGTCCCGGGTCTAGCCGACCCGTTTCGACTACTCCGGAATCGGTTCACTCGGCACCGAAACCCGGAACTCAGAACGTTCCCGCCGGAAATCCAAAATCCAAAATCCAAAATCCAAAATCGGCGGAGCACTACACCGTCTTCTCCCTCTGGGACACGTTCCGCGCGGCGCATCCGCTTTACACGATCATCGATCAGAAACGCACGGTCGATTTCATCAACACATTTATTCGCATCTACGAACAAGGCGGGCGTCTTCCGGTCTGGGAGCTTTGGGGTGAAGAGACCGATACGATGATCGGCTATCACGCCGTCTCGGTGATCGCTGATGCGATGGCGAAGGACATAAAGGGGTTTGACTACGAGAAGGCATACGCAGCAGCGAAACATTCCGCGGAGCTTGATCATTTCGGGCTCGCCGGCTACAAGCGGCGCGGCTACGTCTCGACCGAAGATGACAACGAATCGGCTTCCAAAACGCTGGAATATGCTTACAACGATTGGTGTCTGATGAAAATGGGTTCGACCCTCTTCAACATGCGTTCGTTCGGTAAAGCCGGCACTGGCTCGATCGGAAGCGATCCATATCTGAAGAAGCTGTCGGAAGAGATCGAACATTACAAGCGCCGCTCAGGTAACTTCGCGAACCTCTTCGATACCGAAACTCGTTTCTTTCGGCCGCGGGTGAACGGCGGTTTCGTGAAGCCATTCGCGCCGCAAGAAGTGACGTTCTATTTCACCGAAGGCAATTCGTGGCAGTATTCGTTCTTCGTTCCACACGACGTCGAACGCCTGATGCATTTGATGGGGGGAACAACTAAGTTCCTCGAAAAGCTCGACGAACTATTCACGACCGAGACGAAACTATCAGGGCGCGAGCAGCCCGACATCACCGGGCTCATGGGGCAATACGCGCACGGTAACGAGCCGTCGCATCACATCGCTTATCTCTACAACTATGCCGCCGCGCCATCGAAGACGCAGCACCGCGTCCGCCGGATCATGGATGAGTTTTACAAACCCACGCCGGACGGATTGATCGGCAATGAGGACTGCGGTCAGATGTCGGCGTGGTACGTGCTGAGCGCGAGCGGATTTTATCCCGTTGTGCCGGGCGAGAAGCGGTACGATCTCGGGACGCCGCTCTTCAAGCAGATCGTATTCAATCTCGAGAATGGCAAGAAGTTCATCATTCGCGCGCCAAAGGTTTCCCAGACGAGCATCTACGTCAATTCCGCGAGATGGAACGGCGTCGCGCATCCCGCGTCATACATCACCCAAGACCATATGATGGCCGGCGGCGTCTTGGAGCTCGACATGAGCGCACGTCCTAACGACAAGGCGTTTGATTCTTTCTCGTCATCGAGCGTCTATCGCGACTGGCTTACCGTGCCCGTTATCGAAGGGCCGCGGGTTTTTAAAGACAAGACGACGGTGACCATCACGACATTGGATCGCTACGCCAGCATTATGTACGCCGTGTACAACGAGAGAGGAGATGTCGTCCAAAAAGCGCAAACTTATACCGGTCCGTTCAGGATCGACGCGACGACGCGGGTCGAAGCTTTCGCGACCGATCCGAAGACCGGCGTCGAGAGCAAGAAGGTCGAGGCGTTGTTTAGCAGACGGCGGAACGACTGGACGGTGAAGATCGCCTCGCCTTACAGCTATCAATACACCGGTGGCGGTGACGGCGCGATCGTCGATGGTCTTCGCGGAACGACGAACTTTGCTTCCGGGGAATGGCAAGGTTATCAAGGAAAAACATTCGAGGCCGTCATCGATCTTCAACGCGAGACCGAGATCCGGGAAGTCGGCGGGAGCTTCCTCCAAGTCGCGCGTTCGTGGATCTGGATGCCGGACCGCGTCGACTTCGAAGTTTCGATCGACGGCGTTCAGTTTACGCGAGTAGCGGAAATTCGTCCCAGGTTTCCTCAGCAGGAAATGAATCCGGTGATGAAAGAATTTACGCAGCCGATCGCACCGGCACGCGCTCGCTACATCCGCGTACGTGCGCACAATTTCGGAAAGATCCCGTCATGGCATCCCGGTGCCGGCGGCGATCCGTGGATCTTTGTGGATGAAATATTGATCGGCGAGTTGATAGTTGATAGTTCGTCGAGGTGGGGGTGACACCGTTTCATAACCGGTCGAACTATCAACTATCCACTACTCCGCCTTCTCGTAGATATCCTTCTTTGCAAATCCGCTTTTTTTGAAACGGCGGGCGAATGTGCGGACGTCGCTATCGATTTTGGTGACGAGTCTGCGGATCTTCTGTTCCGGTCGGGCCATGAAATAGGTGACGTGGAAGGTCTCGCGTCCGTTGGGCGAGTGGGGCGAGAAGTAATAATTTGAAATGCAGCGGCGCGTGCCCCCGGCTTTAACTTGATTAACCGAATGCCACGATTTCTCGTTCGTCGACATCAACACAAGCCGGTTAAATAAGCTCGGTATCTCAATAGGCTTCGTAACTTTTTCGTCCCATAGCTCCAGGTTTCCGCCGTTCTCGGGTTTCCAGCCCGGCGACACGTAATAAAGCAGATTCAGCACGCGATAATTTTTTTGATCGCGGTCGTGCGAATTGTCGATGTGCGGATTGAGGAAATGCCCGGGTGCCATCGCACTTATGCCGCCGGCGTAAAGTTTCGGATCACCCACCGCGTCCTTAATGCCGGTGAGCTCGGCGACCTTATCGATCACGCGTTTGTCCTGGAATGCGAACGTGATGTCCTCGATCAGCGGGTCGTACTTGTCCAGGGTCTTGGATGTGTACTTCTTCTCACGGAAGCTGTTGAGCAGCCGCATAGTGTCGACGGGAGGAAAAGCATCCGCGATGCGGCCCGCGATATCGTCCGGAAGCAGGTTGTCGATCGCACAGAAATGAGCGGCGATCCCTCGTTCCTTCTTGAACTCTTGCGCGATCGAATCCGCGTCCCGTTCGAGCCGTTCGATTATCAGTTTTACCAGTTCTTCTCGCATCTCTTATCTCGGGTTAAATCTATTACGAACAAATGTGAAACGCAAAAAGATGATGTTTATCGAAATATAGCGGCTGCCCTTTTGAATCGGAATAACGTTCGCGTGTTTCCTAACGCTTTCTTTCCGTCTCTCTCGGCGGCTTCAGTGTATTCGGTGGTTTAGGCTCCCTTCACCACGGAATACACGGAAGACACGAAAACGCCCCGGAAGTTAACG
>DASUSJ010000192.1:0-4244 GCA_036375155.1 Pyrinomonadaceae bacterium | reverse complement strand
TTAGTCCGCGAGATTCTAATGTCAAAAACAGTTGAAGAGCGGTTTTTGCTTGCTGCTGCGATGTACGAAGACGCAAAGGAACTGGCGAGAATTGGCATGCCAGCCGGGTTATCGGATGAGGAACAAGAAGCCTACGTCTTTAGAAAGCTGCACGGTGCAAATCCTATTGATTTGGTAAATAACGGCGACGCATAGAAAGCAGGAAACTTTTTGATGAAAAACTTTTTCACAGCAAATATTTCAGAAGCGGACCCGATCATCAGCGAGGCGATCGATGATGAGGTCCGGCGTCAAACGAACGGGCTTGAGCTTATCGCGTCCGAGAATTTCGTGTCGGAAGCCGTGCTGCAAACGATGGGTACGGTCTTTACGAATAAGTACGCTGAAGGTTATCCCGGCAAGCGCTATTACGGCGGGTGCGAATTCGCGGACGTCGTTGAGCAGACCGCGATCGACCGGGCGAAGGAGATGTTCGGTGCCGAGCACGCGAATGTTCAGCCCCACTCCGGTGCGCAGGCGAACATGGCGGTGCTGATGACCGCGCTCGAGCACGGTGATCAGATCCTCGGGATGAACTTGTCGCACGGCGGACATCTCACACACGGGCATCCTTTGAACTTCTCGGGCATAAATTACAAGGTCGCAGACTATGGCGTGAATAAAGACACCGAGCAGATCGATTACGACGAACTGCAACGCATCGCCGAAGAGCACCGGCCGAAGCTCCTGATCTGCGGTGCATCGGCGTACCCGCGGACGATCGATTTCGAACGAATAGGTGAGATCGCCCGAAGCGTCGGTGCGAAGGTCATGGCCGATATAGCGCACATTGCCGGTCTTGTCGCGGTTGGTCTTCATCCCTCACCGGTCCCGCATTGCGAGTTTGTTACGACGACGACACATAAGACGCTTCGCGGACCGCGCGGCGGACTCATTCTATGTCGCGAAGAGTTTGCGAAGGACGTCGACCGCAGTGTCTTTCCCGGCGTACAGGGCGGGCCACTTGTACATATCATCGCGGCGAAAGCCGTCTCATTCGGCGAAGCTCTCTGTGACGATTTCAAGGCCTACCAGCAGCAGATCATCGACAACGCACGTGTGCTCGCTGAGACTTTATCGAATGCCGGACTGCGGCTGGTGTCGGGCGGGACGGACAACCATCTTCTACTCGTTGACGTTTTTATGGACGGGAAGGGCATCACGGGCAAGGTCGCGGAAAAGGCGCTCGAAGAAGTTCAGATTACCGTGAATAAGAACACGATCCCGTTTGACACGAACAAGCCATTCGTGGCGTCCGGAATCCGCTTAGGCACGCCGGCGCTTACAACCCGCGGGATGAAAGAGGCCGAGATGAAACAGATCGGCGAAATGATCGCCGCAGTAATACACGAACCGGAATCGGAAGAAGTAAAGAACCGCGTTCGCCAGCAGGTCGCCGAGATCGCATCGCGTTTTCCGATGTACCCGGGAAGGTTGAAAGAAAAACAAAACGAGGCAATATCAGCGAGCTGATCAACGAGTCTGTCGACGGTTAAGCCTGGGGCCGAATGAGTCAACCGAGTGCAGCACCAGGACGGATCGGCGAAACATTCCGACCCTGAGAGTTCCAGGCTATTGTTCGATCCCTTGAGGGTCGGATCGTCATAAACAAATAACCCCGGGCGGCGGCCTTCGGCCTTGCCCGGGGCTATTATCTTTTGACGCCTTTCGGAGAAGTTGCCCTTTACTTACTCGCTTCGCGCCTCGGCTTCCGAATCGAACTGGTCCAGGAGCTCTCGGGCCTCGGCGGAATCGTATTCATACGCCTTCTGTTCGAGAGCGTTCGCCGCGATATCCGAATAAAGCGGGTCCTCAAGTAAGGGCAGGATCATCGGGACCGGCAAAAGCGCTAGCGTTTCATATGCGATCGCACGGATCTGCGGGACGTCGGTTTGCCTGACGATCTCCGCTATCTCACCCGCCGAGAATCTTTCCGCAAGACGATCGGAGAGTTTGTCGAGCTTGTTGTAATCGTGCTGCTTTATCGCACGCTCGGCGAGCTGAATGAAAACTTCGGCCGAGCCGCTCTGTGATTCAAGTACGCGAACGCACGTTTCTGCCAGCTGCGAGATCTCGTTCAGGATATCTGCGTTCGTCGTCGATGAATTCTTTGATTGGGCATCAAGTGCGGACAATAAACGACTCAGCTCCCAATCGGCGTGAGCATCGTAAGAAAATTTTTGTGCGAAGTTGTTTGAGGGATTTGAGCTGCCGGATTGCATTGCCCCGACCAGCATCTTTTTTGTAATCGGCCGCAATCCTTCCCAAACACTAACGACTCCGGCTCCGAGGTCTTTGATCATGTTTTCAACGCTTCAAGTTTGCAGTCGCGCGAAAATCTTGTCAAGCGAGTGTCCTTTCGCGCATTTCATTCTCGGTCTCCGCGAGCGTGGCGTCGCGTTCCTCGGGTGAAGCACTCGATGCAACCCCCGTCACCAGCGCGAACGGCAAAGCGCTTAGACGGCGAAGTTCCCACGCCTCGGTTTCCGCTTTGGAGCGACGCGAAAACCAGAGTGCGTCAAAGTCCGAATCGATGCTCTCGATGGTCGGAAACAAATGGCCGATCGATGTTCTCGCTTCCGAAGAAAGTAAAGCACGGCGTAATTCCCAGCCGTGCTTTTCGTATTGTTCAAGGATCGCTTTGACCGCAGAGGCGTCGATCATTTTTTGTTAGTTTCCGGGCGTTCTTTCGGCACGATCACCTGTATGTTCGCATTAGTATTGATATTGACGTTCGCGGGCATGCCGTTAACGAGGTTGTTGTTCGCAAGATTCGCGGCTTCCTGTTCTTTTATCGCGCGACCTTTACCGGGTGACTTGAAGGTGCCACCAAACATCTCACCGATCGCGAGCTTCCAGCCGCCATCCTCATATACGAAGCCAAGATCCTCCCATCTTTTGTCCTTCGCGTTCCAGACCTCTACCGCGCCAAACTCTCCGCTGATCCGTTCATCGCGTATCTCGGGGAGGGATTCGGCGAACGTGGTTGCGGTAAAGCCGTTCTCAAACACTTTCTCGACAGGTTGATTCTGTCTACCGGCGACCATTTGCGCGAAGTCGTGGGTTTTCTTCGACATAACCGCCTTTATCTTTTCGACGTCCTTCGATTTGACTGCCGCATAAAGCTGTTTATAAGCTTCGGTCGGCGAACCGACCGTCCCGCTGGTCGTACCCGGCTGACAGGCAAGCACGGAACAAAGTAAGGCCGTTAGAAACGCTGTGAGTAGCAAGCTTCGCATAATCTTAATTTAGAATTCTCGTATTTGGATTGATAACTTGATTGCGGAGAAAGTATAAAAGACTCTCGTCGCTAAGTAAATTAACTCTATCCCAGCATGAACGTGATGAAAGCTTTGCGAGTAGACGGGCAGCGGATCAGCCTGGAAGACATTCCGAAGCCTGAGCGGAACGGCGAGGCCTTTGTGCGGGTCATCAAGTCAGGCATTTGCAATACGGATCTCGAGATCGTGCGAGGATACGCCGGTTTCAACGGAACGATCGGACATGAATTCGTCGGTGTCGTAGAAGCTAGCGAAGAACGCCCCGAGCTTACCGGCCGGCGGGTCGTCGGTGAGATAAACGTCGGTTGCGGCAACTGCGACCTGTGCCGCGCGGGCGATTCGCGGCATTGCGCTGGTCGCAGTGTTTTGGGAATACACGGACGCGACGGTGCGCACGCGGAATTTCTTACCTTACCTTCGCAAAACCTGATCGAAGTCCCGGACAATGTATCTAATAACTCCGCCGTCTTTGCCGAGCCGCTGGCGGCCGCGTACGGCATCTTCGAACGCGTCGATATCGATCGCGCTACAAAGGTGGCGATCGTTGGCGACGGAAAACTTGGACTGTTGTGCGCGATGACTATGCGGCTTCGGGCGGACTCGGTATTACTGGTTGGAAAGCACCGTGAGAAGTTGAAGATCGGTGAAAAATTCGGCGTCGAAACGGCGCTGGCGGAAAAAATTCAAGAGCGAACTCGGTCATTCGATGTAGTTGTAGAAGCGAGCGGCTCGGCCAGCGGTTTTTCGGCGGCGAGCGGGTTGGTGAAGCCGCGGGGGCAGATAGTCCTCAAATCTACCTTTCACGGTTTCATCGAATGGGAATCGTCGCGGTTCGTGGTCGATGAGCTGTCGATTGTCGGCTCCCGTTGCGGGCGGCTTGCACCCGCAATCGATCTTCTCGCATCCAACCGGATAAGTGTCGAG
>DASUSJ010000191.1:0-8742 GCA_036375155.1 Pyrinomonadaceae bacterium | reverse complement strand
GGCGATGTTACGCGGCGCTCAGTACCTGCCCGTCTTTTATTTCGCCGCATAATCGGTTATTTTCTTATAGATCCTATGACCCCGCGTTGCGTCGCAAAACTCCGTCCCATCAAGCAGCGTGCGAATCTTTTCGCCGGCGATTAATTTTCTCAATTCGTTCAGAGTGCGGGCCTCAGCCCGTAGAACCTTAACCATAGGACGCGATAAATCGCGCACTCTAAACTCCAAGGAGAGATTTTTATGACACCGACGACCGAACTCCAGAAACCCGTTATCAAAACTGACCTTCCCGGCCCGAAATCGCGCGAGATCATCGAAGCAGATGCCGAGTACGTTACCCCCAGCTATCCCCGGCCCGATTACAAGCTTGTCGCCGACCACGCAAGTGGCGTGTGGATAACCGACCCTGACGGCAACATCTTTCTCGATTGCAACGCCGGCGTCGCCGTTTGCTCGACCGGGCATTGCCATCCGGAGATCGTCAAGGCCGTAACCGAACAAGTCAACAGCCTGATCCATCTTTGCGGGACCGACTTTTACTATCGCCACATGCCCGAGCTCGGGAAGAAGCTTAGCGAGATAGTTCCCATAGATGGCCCGACCAAAACGCATTTCGCAAACAGCGGGGCCGAAGCTATAGAGACTGCACTAAAGCTCGCGATGTATCACACTCGCCGGCAGAAGTTCATTTCGTTTTTCGGATCGTTCCACGGCCGTACGTTGGGCGCCCTTAGTCTTACGTCGTCGAAAAAAGCACAGCGTCTCGGATTTATGCGGCAGGCGCTCGACGTAGTTCACGTTCCCTATCCGAACAAGTTCCGGCACTTCTCGAACGAGATGCCCACCGACGATGAGACGATCACGCGAGACGTCATCAACTGGATCGAGAATCGTTTGTTCAAAACGACGACGCCACCCGAGGAGGTCGCCGGGATCGTACTCGAGGTTGTTCAGGGCGAGGGTGGTTATATTCCGGCACCGAAGCTGTTCGTTAGGGAGCTGCGGCGAATATGCGATGAGAACGGGATCATGCTGATCGTCGATGAGGTACAAACCGGAATGGGTCGCACGGGCAAGATGTTCGCTCTGGATCATTATGAAGGGATAAAAGCCGACATCGTCTGTATGGCAAAGGGGCTCGGGTCGGGTTTTCCGATAGGTGCCTGCACTGCACGAGCCGACATAATGGACTGGCATAAAGGTGCGCACGCTTCAACTTTCGGAGGCAATCCGGTAGCACTTACCGCTGCCTTAAAAACGATCGAACTGCTTCAAGGCGGGTTGATCGACAACTCACGCGCCGTCGGAGCTTACCTTGAAGAAGGTCTTCGCAAACTCGAGGAAAAGCACGACGTTATCGGAGATGTTCGAGGATTCGGAATGATGCTCGGTGTTGAGATCGTCACAGACAAAGCGTCATTGAAGCCGGCCCCCGAACTTCGAGACAAGATCGAATACGCTTGTTACGAGCGCGGTCTGATCATTCTAGGCTGTGGCAATAACACACTTCGCTGGTCGCCGCCTCTTGTGCTTAGCAAAGAGAATGTCGACGTCGCGCTACAGATCTTCGACGAGGCAATATCCGCAAGCGTCGCATAGATCAACGGGACCATGTTCAGTGTGTTTTGGAGACTTCCTGGTAAAGGAGAAATCCGAAACACACTAAACTCCCGCTATGTCCAAAATACTTCGCCCTTATTTCTCAAACCTCGCCGCCAGGTTTATCGCGTCAAAAGGCGCGTGCACTTTGATGTCGTTGTCGAAATAAACATAGACATCCCTCTTAACTCCTGGATCGAAGAGATCCTCTGCTATGAGATTCGCGTCCCGCGGTTGCCTTCCCGTTCGCCATTTCCTTATCCGGTCGGCCCAGCGATCCAATTCTGCCGCGTCGTACCCGCTCGCATAGATCTCTTTCGAGCCGTGTAAGCGTATGTAGACAACGTCTGAGGTTAGATCTTCAGCGTAGGGAAACTTACCGGCTGTGTCCGCGAAGACGAGGGCGGCATTATGACTGCGCAGGAGTTGTACGAAATCCTCGGTAAAAAAACTCTCGTGACGCGGCTCGAATGCGTAGCGGATCCGAGTCCGGGCGACCGCGTTCGGTGCGATCCAGTCTTTCTTTTTTAGATCATGTTCATGGGCAAGCTTGCTGGCCGCCGTCGAGGTTTTTGGCAGCAGCCTCAGGAAGGCCGACATGCGCTTGCGGTCATAGGGTAGCCAGGGAGGCAATTGCCAGAGGATCGGACCGAGCTTTTTTCCGAGTAAAAGAACACCGGACGCAAAGAAGTTAGCCAGGGGCTGGCGGACGTCATCGAGACGTTTCCGATGGGTCAGATACATGCCGCCCTTAACTGCAAAGACAAAATCGTCCGGTGTTTGATCATGCCATTTTTGATAACTCGCGGGCCTCTGAAGAGAATAGAATGTCCCATTTATCTCGATCGAATTCATTTGCCGGCTGGCATATTCGAGCTCGCGTTTTTGCACTAGTCCTTTCGGATAAAACTCCCCGCGCCAGAATTTGTAGTTCCACCCTGAGATGCCAATGCGAAGTTCGGACGCCATGGCACCAGTCTAGCAAGGCTCGAGTTCGGCCGAAACAACTTCCCGATCTCTAGGTCCTCAACAAAAAAGGCCAGACTAACAGCCCGGCCTCCCTTCGCTACTTCCGCTATCAGCCACTAGATATCGTAATACATTGAGAATTCCAACGGATGAGGACGTAAGCGGAGTGGCGTGATCTCTTTCTCACGTTTGAACGAGATCCAACGCTCTATCATCGACGTCGTAAACACATCACCCTTGAGTAAAAAATCATTATCTGCCTCCAGGGCTTTAAGAGCCTCATCCAAGGTGCCAGGAAGGCTTGGAACATTCGCGAGCTCTTCGGGCGGAAGATCGTAGATGTCCTTGTCCAGCGGCTCGCCCGGGTCGATCCGATTCTGAACGCCATCCAGACCCGCCATTAGCAGAGCAGCGAACGTTATGTACGGATTGCAGCTTGGATCCGGCGGCCGGAACTCGAGGCGCTTTGCTTTGGGCGATTGCGAGAACATTGGAATTCGAACAGCCGCTGAACGGTTTCTTGCTGAGTAAGCGAGATTGACCGGAGCTTCGAATCCGGGAACGAGCCGCTTGTAACTATTTGTCGTCGGCGCCGCGAAAGCTACGAGCGCCGGCGCGTGCTTCAGCAGTCCGCCGATATAAAACTTCGCCATCTCCGAAAGGCCGGCGTATTGGTCACCGCCGAACAGCGGGTTGCCGTCTTTCCAAAGCGACTGGTGGCAATGCATCCCGGAACCGTTATCCCCGTATAGCGGCTTTGGCATGAACGTAGCCGTCTTTCCAAACGCGACCGCGGTGTTCTTCACAATGTTTTTGAAAAGCATCACATTGTCCGCCGTGTGGAGCAGATTGGAAAAACGGAAATCGATCTCGCACTGTCCAGCCGTCGCGACTTCGTGATGGTGGCATTCGACGTCGATGCCAACCTCCCCGAGCGTCAAAGAGATCATGTTTCGAATGTCGATCAATGTGTCGAGCGGCGCGACCGGGACGTAGCCTTCCTTCGGACGAATATGGAATCCAGCATTCATCATTCCATCGCCGGCGCGACGGGTGTTCCAGTGGCCCTCTTCGCTGTTATGGGCGAAGCCGGCAGACTGCTGATCATTGTGGTAGGTAACTTCGTCGAATATGAAAAATTCGGCCTCGGGTCCAAAGTACACAGTGTCTGCGACGCCCGTAAACTTTAGGTAACTCTCTGCCCGGACAGCGACCGAGCGAGGGTCTAGTCCGTAGCCCTCCTTCGTGATCGGGTCTACGACATTTGCGATCAGGCACATAGTCACTTCGTCGGCGAAAGGGTCGATCCAAAACCGTGTTGGATCAGGGATCAAAAGCATGTCCGACTCATTAATTGCCGCCCAGCCGCGAAGGCTGGAGGCATCGAATCCAAATCCTTCCTCAAATGAATCCTCAGTAAGCTGGGCGATCGGGTAGGTCAGGTGGTGCCACGAACCGGGTAGATCCGTGAAGCGGACCGAAACGAACTTCGCGCCCCTGTCTGCGGCGAATGTCAATACGTTCTTTGCGTGCATCTATGCTCCTAGTTTGTTATTTGAATGAATTGCAGCCTGTGGCCGGAAACGAGAAAACCGTGCTTTCGATAAAAAGGCACGGTTCAGTTATTGGTCGTATTCACAGGCTAGGGTCACGGAAGCTATCAGTGCAACGCCCGTGCCGCCATTTTCTCGTTCAAATAAAGCCGCGCAGTTCCGCGGAATCCGACAATAATGTGCTGAGGCGGAAATCCGCCATACAATACTGTCGGATTATGGAGCGGTAGAATAAATATCCAAACGCTCCCCGGATGCGAAAGCCTCAGTGTCTCCTCGTACATTTACGAGTTTCACTCTCCTGAGTTTCTGCTGGCCTGCGAACTCCGCGGTCTTTTGCACAACAGCGCGCTTTTGTTCATCTGAGAGTTGTTCCCAGGCCGGTAATGTTATGGCATAGAAGGTCTCCTTAGACGCACGACCGCTGCGGAGGTACTCGTCCACACCCGAGTTCGCCAAATCGACGTCCCTCGCACTCTGTGTAACAGACGTTTCTACGCTTGCCTGGCTCGACCAGAAATACAGCCCCACACTTGCGAGAACTACCAGTATGGTCGTGGCGAGCAGCCACTTGTTTACTTTGAAAAGATCGCTTTGGGTACGGCCCGGCTTTTCCACGTCCGACGCTGGCACTGACACGACCGTTGTCGGCGGCGGGTGAGTGTTCTTCGCCAAGTCAGACTCCGGGAGATTTTTTAGTAATTCAACAAGTTGAAGCGTCTTTCCGGCCGCTTCAGAAATGATTTGATCGTATTCGTATCCGTACCGCTGCTCAATTGTTGCTGCATTCGAACGCTCACGCTCAAGGTGGATCAGGTCAACGAACTTGTTGCCGATCCTGACATTGCATTCGATCACCGCGGAAACGATCTCGGGTGTGAAGAACATTTCACCGGTCGCCTCCTTGAACTCGTGCACCTTATCTAAGAATGTACTCCGGATAATCTGGTCGAAGGTTTCTGCGCTTTCTACTTCCCTGATCCGGTCTTCAAATCCTGCGACGACCGCTCGTGTTTTGAGGGAGGCCTCATCCGTTGAATAAAGCGCAACGCTCGACCAGTTCGCGTAGAGCGTCCTGAGATGCCCAACCATGTCTTCGCGACTAAAAAGGAGGCGCCTCCGCGCCCCATCGATTTCGCGTGAGAAAAGCCGGGTCATGACGAGGTCAAACTTGGCTCGAGACAGTTCGGTATACGCGGCGTTGCGATAAAAACGGCCCAACGCCATTAAGGCTTGTGAGCTCAAAGCTGGCCGCGAGTTTTCGCAGAACCGTCGGAGACTTGCGGCGGAAATATCCTTATCCCGGTTGGCAAGAGCAGAGCACCAGGCTTCTGTCTCATGCATCAACTGCCCCTCCGCTTCTGCGTACTCCGTCGTTCCCGGTTCCCCTTGGACTTGGAGAAAACTATGGAGAGCCTTCTTCGCGCGAAGGTCATCGTAGGAAGCGGATATCGCTTTCATGTGCTCTCGCTCGATTCCCGAGAGAACATGCTCCACCATCTGCAAGCTGGAGATCTCGTCGATCGCCCGCTTGCGAAAGAACTCGCGCTCCGCGTCGGGGCCCGACGGACCCGAATCCTCCAACCCTGCTTCGTCGCCGGCGGTCGAAGCTCTACTTGCGCGGATCGACGTGTGCGCAGTTTTAGATAGATCGATCACCGTTTCTTCGAGAAGATTTTCGTCCCTGAGTTCTCCGATCAGGTCTTCAAACACGTTTATGTTGTCCATTTTTGGTTGGCGGGCGAGCGCGGTGTTCGGGGGTTGCAAAGGTTTCAGTTACGGTTAGTTTGACGGTGCGCCTACCGGGTAAATCTGCGTAATAAGGCCCGTCTGGTCCATTTCGTATTGGTACCTCGCGTCGCCAGCGACGTCTCGTGTCGCGGTAATGTAATACTCCGTCGCAAGTTCTGAGTCGGTTGGACTAGCGGGGGTCATCTCAAATACGTAACGCCCCTTTACGAGTTTGTCACCTACAACCGTTCCGGCGCCGTTGCCTAGAATAGCGTTTATTTCAGCTAGCCGGCCGAAACGACTGTTCTGTGTGTAAAACGTCATCTGCGTTGATGCGATGGTTCGCATTGTACTGAAAGCGGAGCCGTTCTCGGCCGCCCACAAGCCTTTCTGGAATGCCGGTACCGCCATGGCGGCAACAATTCCAATGATAACGACAACCAGAAGCACTTCTATCAACGAAAATCCTTGTTCACTTCTATTCTTCATAACTCCCTCGCGCCAAGACTGACACTTTTTGAGACCAAATTTTGGCAGCCCCTCGATGGGCTATTGATTTGCAGAAGATAAAACCCTCCAAAATACGATGTTTCAGCGGTTTTGTGATTCGCTCTAGCCGCCCGGTCTGCAACTTTTGCAATGCTTATGCCACCTCGAAACCCTTAAAAAACTTTGTGTTGTCTCACTTTTTGATTTTTGTTAGATTTTTATTAAGCTTTAAGTTTTCAAATTGGTCTTCGATTCTTCGAATTCCCGCTGGAGTATGCAAAATTGAGCTCAGTAATAGAACGCACCGTCGAGACGTACGGCATCGATAACTGGGGAGCCGACTATTTTGGGGTCAACCGCAAGGGGAATTTAATCGTATATTCTCCCGAGAATTCCAATCTAACTGCAGACGTTAAGGAGATCATCGATGATCTCTCTAAACGGGGCATAAATACGCCGGTCCTTCTACGTTTTCCGCAGCTGCTCGTCGGTCAGATCCGCAAGCTTCAGACCGCATTCAAGAAATCGATCCGGGAGTTCGAATACGAGGGGGATCACATGTGCGTGTATCCCATGAAGGTAAACCAAAACCGGGCGGTAATTGAGGAGTACCTTAAGGAAGGATCACGCTATAACTTCGGGCTTGAGGCGGGTTCGAAGGCGGAATTGTATGCGGCACTCGCACTCGAGCAGTCGAAAGACAGTCTGCTTGTCCTGAACGGGTTTAAAGACCGAGACTTCGTGAAGCTCGCGTTCGCGGGTGCCGGTGCAGGTAAGAACGTTGTGATCGTGATCGAGAAAATGTCGGAGCTCGATCACACCCTCAAGATCGCTGCCGAGACTACTGCCGAGAACCCCGAAACTCCGCTTCCGATGATTGGCGTCCGTGTAAAACTCTATTCGAAAGGCACGGGCAAATGGGAGAAATCTGGTGGCGAGGCAGCAAAGTTCGGTCTGACGACAACCGAAATCCTGGATGTTATCCGGCAGCTACAAGATGCAGGCCGGACCGACATGCTGCGACTTCTTCATTTCCACATCGGGTCCCAGCTGACCGATATCAAGCGGATAAAGAACGCCATGAAGGAGGCGGCCCGAACCTACGCCAAGATTCGGCAGATGGGGATTCCTATTCAGTACCTCGATGTCGGCGGAGGAATGGCGGTCGATTATGACGGCTCCCGGACATCTTTCGAATCGTCAGCCAATTATAATGCTCGCGAGTTTGCGAACGATGTGATCTACGTGATCAAAACGGTTTGTGATGATGAGAACGTTCCGCATCCCGTGATCATCCAGGAATCGGGCAGATATCTATCCGCCTATCACGCGATCCTAGTGACAAATATTCAGGACGAGATCGAGACGGTTGTCGAGGACCTGACCCCCATGACGATCGAAAAAGAAGACCCGCCTGTCGTGCGTGAGCTTCACGATCTGCGGGAAACTATCAACGGGAAGAATTACCGTGAGTATTATCACGACGCACTCGAGCATCGGGAAGAGCTTTTCACCATGTTCGACCTGGGATTGATCAACCTCGAAGCGAAAGGAAAGGGCGAGGTTCTGTTCTGGGACGTATGCGAAAAGGCCGATCAGTTCGCTCAGCAGAAGAAATACGTTTCGGAAGAGTTCGATGATCTTCGCCGGTTGCTCTGTGCCAAATATCTCGCGAACTTCTCAGTTTTTCGGTCGATGCCGGACAACTGGGCACTTGAACAGCTATTTCCAATCATTCCAATACATAAACTGAACAAAAAGCCGACTGAGTATGCTACGCTATGTGACATAACCTGCGATTCCGACGGCATTGTCGACAAGTTTGTAGACCTGCACGACGTCAAAACCGTGCTTGAACTTCACAAGCTGGTAAAGAACGAACCCTACTATCTTGCAATGATGCTCGTCGGAGCCTACCAGGAAGTTATGGGAAATAACCATAACCTGTTCGGCGTTCCGCATGAGGCCCACATTTTCATCGGAGAAGACGGGCACATAATAAAAAAGGTCATCGCCGGAGCGACATTAGCCGAGACGTTGAGCACGGTACGCTTTGACGCCGTGCAGCTTCACGACCAGTTTCGCCGGACAGTCATGAGACGTATAAAAGACGGCGATCTTTCTACCAAGGAAGGCAATCAATTGATCGAGTTTTATGAGAATCAGGCCGAGAGTTATACGTATCTGACACCTAACGGCGGTGCAGGAAATTAATAACGTTTTTATAGTTTCTAGAAATTATCCTTTGGAGAGATCATGATGGCGGCGCAAAAGAAAACTAAGGCTTCAAAATACTTGACAGTCCCGACACGGCCGGTGCCGATCGACCGCGACCGGTCCGTAGCGGGTCTGTTAGAAAAGATGGAAGGAGCCGGGTTCGGCGCGAGACAGCTCGCCGAAG
>DASUSJ010000190.1:0-5763 GCA_036375155.1 Pyrinomonadaceae bacterium | reverse complement strand
CTTTTATTTCTTGATATTTTTTGTGGAGAGGATCGATATGAATTACCAAACCCGATAGGTGTAAAAACCCATCCAAAATCAACGGTTTATTGTAGCATTCGAAGCGGTTTTTTAACAGCGGGGCGGAGGGTTGTCAGGCGGCCTTTCCGGCACCATTTTCGATCCAAAAAACCGTGGCATTCTGACCGAATTTTTCGACAAAACTCTCTTTCGATGTGGATACGAAAGTTTGAGTCTTATCCTGCAAAAAGTCGAGCAGTCTGGCTATCCGGCGGTAATCGAGTTCGGCATCAAGATCATCGAGAAGAAAGAGCGGATATTCGCCCCGTGTAGCGTTATATACGGCGATGTTTGCCAATTGAAGTACGAGTAATGCGCTACGCTGTTGACCGGCGGACCCGAACTTCCGAAGATCACGCCCATCGAACAGAATTTCAAGGTCATCCCGGTGTGGACCGATGAGCGCGTGACCGGCGATAGTTTCAGCTTGAACTCGAAGCTTCAATCGTTCGTTGATGACTCCTTCATAGTTCGACAAATCGCCTTTTCCTTCGAGCGAAGACACGTGTCGTATAGAAATCACTTCGTCGCTGAAAAGCCGCTCCTCCAGAGCTTCATTCAGGCGGTCGGTTATCCGGACTCTGGCCCTGTGTATCCGGGTAGCAAGCGCGGCCAGCTGTTCATTCCACGGTGCCACCATCTCCGCGATCTTCTCGAGAGGGAATTCGTTATCGCGGGCGTTTTGCAGCAATGAATTCTTCTGCTTGATTACACGGCTATAATCCGCAAACGTCTGCACAAAAGGGGGATAAAGCGAGACGATGGCATCGTCCAGGAATTGTCTACGGGATTCAGGATGTCCCCGCACAATTTCGACCGCATCCGCGTTGAATACGACCGCATGAAGCTCGGCAAGGTAGCTTTGGATAGTTTCCTTTTTTCCGTTTACGCTGAGGATCTTGGAGCCGGGCTGGATAGCGACCTGGAGCTCGTGACTGATCTCTTCAGATTGACGTACTCGCCCTCGCACTATCGCAAGCTCTTCGCCGAAGCGTATAGCCTCTTGCGGCTTTGCAGTTTTGAACGATTTGGTGGTAGAAAGTATGTGGATTGCCTCGAGCCAGTTGGTCTTCCCCCGACCATTATCGCCGACGAGAATATTCAGCCCATTAGATGGAACGAGCGATCCGCGCAGATTGCGGAAATCCTTAACTTCCAGGGATTCGAGCAGCACCAAAAAATCTTAACATGTAAACAATTGGTTTCGTCCGCGTTGCCCTCGCGCATGACGGTTAACCTGACGCCTCGACGTCATTCGTCAAACACGCAGAAAAAATTCTGGAGTAAGTCTGAGATTCACCATCTTGTTTAAATAGAGAGTGTTGAACACTCTTTAACCCATCACCGGCCGCCTCATCACCACAAATGCGGAAACCCTTAATATTGCTGATATTTCTCCTGATCGCCGTTTCGACCGCGTTCTCGCAGCAAGCGCTGAGGCCCGGCGAGATGGCTCCGGCGTTTTCCGGTCAGGCGCTCGACGGAACGATGTACGACTTACCCCAGCTTCAGGGCAAGGTTGTCGTCCTGACCTTTTGGAATACACGCTGCGAGATATGTCATAGCGAGATCCCGAATCTAAATCGAGTCGCAGAACGCTACCGGGGAAAGGACGTTGTCTTCTTAGCTGTCACGATGGATAACGAGGCGAGGATCCATCCGTATATAAAACGAAATCCTTTCAACTTCACGATCCTGCCCAACGGCTTTGGAGTGATGCTGAAGTATGCCGACAGAGACCGGGCGGGAAACATCAATATGGGTTTTCCGGCGCACTTTTTGATAAACCGCAAAGGTGCGATCGAACTACGAACCTATGGTTGGGATAAGGCGGCGAATCTCGATTCTCAAATTTCACGCCTCCTGTCGACAGATTGATCTCTCTGAGGAAAAACTCCTCTCTCGTTCCCGGCTGATAACTTCACAGCCGGGACTTTTTTTGCATGCAGGAAGTTTGGCGTCGGCGATTCGCTGCGATATATTCTGAATTCGGCGGCATCAAAGCGTCATACCCGGAGAGGTAGCCTAATTGGTAAGGCAGTAGTCTTGAAAACTACCGCGGGAAACCGCTTGCAGGTTCGAGTCCTGTCCTCTCCGCCACATTAGCTCACGCCACTAACCTAGCCCGAATCTCTTGCATTAGAAGCTGATCGTGATATAGCCTAGACAAATGAATGACGGTTCATTCACTCGCTAGCTACTAGATGCCCCGGAACACTGCTTCAGCTTCAGGAAGGGTTGTGATCACCGATAAACGTGAAGCGATCTTGCGCGCCGCAACCCATGTGTTCGCGGAGAAGGGCTTTTTCAATGCCAAGGTTGCCGATGTCGCGAAGGCCGCCGGAGTAGCCGACGGTACGGTCTATCTGTACTTCAAGAACAAGGACGACCTTTTACATTCTCTATTCGATAGAGCGATGGACGAGTTCATCGCCGAGGGACAGCGCGAGCTGGCCGCTCTCGACCGGCCGGAAGACAGGCTCCGGCGGATTGCGGAAATGCATCTTGAGCGACTCGGAGCCGACCGCGATCTGGCGATAGTTTTTCAGGTCGAGCTGCGCGGCTCGATCAAATTCATGCAGGAATTTTCGGCGGCCGGGTTTGCCGAGTATCTCGACATTATCCGCGGCACGATCGAGGACGGCCAGAAGAGCGGTGTGTTTCGCAAGGATCTTAAGCCGATCGTCTGCGCGAAGATGCTGTACGGAGCGCTCGATGAAATGGTCACAAACTGGGTATTGTCGAACAAGAGTTATCCTCTCACTCCAATGGCTGATGAAGTCTTGAAGGTTTTTTTCGGAGGGCTTCTGACCTGATGAACTCGACGTCTTCCGCTCAGCCTATTTCTCCAAGCTTGCGGATCGGACGCGGCGAGCCACTGCTGCCTGACGAACCCAGAACCCTGCCTGAATTATTTCGTCAGGCTGTTGCTAAACATAACCTTCCTGATGCGCTGAATTACAAGAGGGATGGTCAGTGGAGATCGATCTCGTCCGAGTCGATGCTAAGGCGGATCGAGAATATCGCGTTGGGTCTTCACTCGCTCGGACTTCGCAAGGGAGACAAGGCAGCGATATTGGCGTCCAACTCACCTGAGTGGACACTAACCGATGCGGGATGCCAGTTCGCGGGGGTCGTCGACGTGCCGATCTATACCACGCTTGCTCCCGCATCCATCGAATACATTCTCAGTGACTCAGGGGCCAAAGTTCTTTTTCTCGAGAGCATAGCTTCATACGAACGGATTGCTGAGGTTCTCAGAAGCCGGCAAACTCCGTTAAGTCTCATCTTTTTCGACCGGCCTCATGAAGGCCTCGACGCTCTCTCGCTCACGGATCTCGAAGCGCGAGGCGAGACTCTTCGTGAGCAAGACCCGGAACGGCTTGCAAACTTCTCCGCCGGCATTGAACCAGGCGACCTCGCTACGCTCATCTACACAAGTGGCACAACGGGCGAGCCAAAAGGCGTGATGCTCACGCATTCCAACATAATCTCGAATGTGATCGACGCTGGCGAGAAGTATGATTTCTCGATCCACGATATTTCGCTTTCGGTTCTTCCGCTGACGCACGTGTTCGAGCGCTCGGCGATGTATCTCTACATATTCAATGGAATGTCGGTCTTCTACGCCGAGTCCGTTGAGAAGGTGCCGGACAATCTTCGTGAGGTGAGGCCGACGATCTTTATCGGCGTGCCGCGGATCTTCGAAAAGGTGTACGCCAGAGCGAAGCTGAAAGCGGCTCAGGCCGGTGGCATACGAGAGAAGATCTTCGATTGGGCGATCGAGGTAGCGAAGACGGTCGCGATGCGGAGAGAAAAACGCGAACCCGTTTCTTTTTTGCTCTCGCTCAAGCATCGAATTGCCGACAAGCTGGTTTACAGCAAGCTGCGTGAGTTTTTCGGCGGGCGGCTCCGCGCATGCATTACCGGCGGCGCCGCGTTGCCAGACGAGATCTATCTCATCTTTACCGGAGCCGGGATCACGATCATGCAAGGGTACGGCCTGACAGAAACCTCGCCGGTCCTGACCTCGAACAACCCGTCCGCCGTAAAACTAGGCACCGTCGGGAAACCGATCCGCAACACTGAGGTGCGGATCGCTGTAGATGGCGAAGTTGAGGTCAAGGGGCCGGGGGTCATGCTCGGCTACTACAACAAACCCGAGGCGACACGCGACGTCTTTACCGAGGACGGCTGGTTCAGGACCGGGGACATTGGCGAGATCGACGAAGACGGTTTCCTGCGCATCACTGATCGTAAGAAAGAGCTTTTCAAGACGTCAGGTGGAAAGTACATTGCCCCGGCACCGATCGAGCAGATGATAAGGTCTTCGCGATTCGTCAGTCAGGCGGTGCTCGTCGGGAACGAGCGAAAATTTCCAGCGGCGCTGGTCGTTCCGAATTTCGAGATGCTCGAATCCTACGTGCAATTGAAAGGCCTCGACGCGCGGACACCGGCGGAGATGTGCTCGCATTCCCGCATCGTGGATCTCATCGAACGACAGGTCGATGCCGCAACAAGCGATCTTGCCAGGTTTGAAAGAGTAAAGAAGATCGTGCTGCTTGAAAGCGAGTTGACCGTCGAAGGCGGTGAGCTGACCCCGACGCTTAAGATCAAGCGTCGGGTCGTCGAGGAAAAATTCAGGGACGTTATAGACAGAATCTACGCCGAAAATTCCTAGAAAGGACGGATCGGAATCGGCAGCCGGTTCGGGATTCCTGTGACCGCCTCCAGCAAAATGTCGCCGATCGATTTCTTCGACTTATCAACTTCGACAATATCGAATGGCTGGAGCATGACGTCCTTCTGTTGCCCCTTCTTTATTTGATCGTAATTAACAGCGATTACCTCGGGATCGGGCGACGCGGACTTTCGGCGGTAGATCTTCACATTCTTGGTTTTTGCCTCCCGGGTAATACCGCTTGCCATTGCGATCGCCTGGGTAAGAGGGAGGCCGCCCTCGGGAATATTCAATTCACCTGGCTTAATGACTTCACCCGTGACGTACACCGGCGCCGCTTTTTGAACGACGATAATGTCACCGGGAAAGATCTCCGGATTCGAGTCTTGTTTGCCTTGCCGGAGGCTCATAAGGCTGTACATTCGCGATGGGACGCCGAGGCCACTTTCGCCCGTCAGTTTCCAGTCTTCCTGCGAGCTGGCTTCGGTGCACATCGGAGGACGCGTTCGGAAAACCTGGATCATACCACCACTTTTTTCCGTCTCGCCGCCCGCAAAGGAGACCAGCTCGAGCAGGTAGGCCCGACGCGTCAGATTCACCTGCTGCTGCTGGCGGACTTCACCGTAGATACTCACAGGTGGACGGCTGTTGCGACCCGTTACCCGCAGGCTCAGCTGCGGGGACTTTAGATATTTCGACAGGTGTTTCGTTACTTCCGTACGAAGCTCGCGCTCGGACAGGCAATTGGCGGTAATCGGCTTGTCGAAGAAAGGAACTTCGATCTTGCCGTTCGCATCGACTGTGGCAATAAAATCGAATTGTGGCTCGCCCAGAACCTTGCCTGTTATCTCATCACCCGGGCCGATCAGATACCCCCTTTGGTCCGCCGCTTCAAGCGGCAAGTTCTGCGCACAGGTTATCCCCGCGGCGCCGATCAAAAACAAAAATAAAAATGAAAACCGCAAATACATCAGTAATCTCCCGGAATGGCGGAACGTCGCCAAAGAATAACTTACAACTGC
>DASUSJ010000189.1:0-2281 GCA_036375155.1 Pyrinomonadaceae bacterium | reverse complement strand
CAAGCTCTACGGTTATGGTTTGTTTCGCGGCGACCATTCAACTAAAATTTCCTTTATTAACTATGAACTATGAACTCTGAACGGTGAGTGAGAAACCGTGCTCTGTCAGCAAGTTCACTCACCGCTCAGAGTTCATAGTTCATAGTTATGTCGTGAATTTAGCAAATACGCTATGCCAAATAAAATTCGCAAAGCCGTTTTCCCGGCGGCCGGACTCGGAACCAGATTTCTGCCCGCAACAAAGGCGAGCCCCAAGGAAATGCTTCCGCTCGTGGACAAACCGCTTATCCAATACGCGGTTGAAGAAGCGGTCGCAAGCGGCATCGAATCCATCCTCATCATCACCGGACGCGACAAGACGGCGATCGAGAACCATTTCGACATTTCATTCGAACTGGAACAGGTTCTTCGGGAAAAGGGTAAGGAAGAGATGTTCCAACAGGTTCGTGCGATCTCCGAGATGGCAAAGATCAGCTACACACGCCAGCGTGAAGCTCTCGGGTTGGGGCATGCGATCTACCAGGCCAAGGATTTCGCCGGTGACGAACCGTTCGCGGCCTTGCTTGCCGATGACATAGTTGATGCCGACACGCCAGCTCTCCAGCAGATGATCGATGTTTACGAGAAGTACGAGGCACCGGTCATCGCGACGATGCAGGTTGAGGGCGAGGCGATCTCACGCTTTGGTGTGATCGATGCAGAGGAAGTCGAGCCGAATGTTTTCAGGATCCGCGACATGATCGAGAAGCCGCCTTTCGAGGATGCCCCATCCGACCTCGCGATAATCGGCCGTTACATTTTTACCCCTGACATTTTCGAAGCGCTTGAGAGAACCGAGCCAGGCGCCGGTGGCGAGATTCAGATCACGGACGCGATGCGTCTGTCCTTGGAGGCGCGGCCGTTTTACGCCGTGAAGCTCGACGGCATTCGCCACGATGCCGGGGACAAGCTCGGATTCCTGATCGCGACCGTCGAATTTGCGTTGCAGCGCGACGATCTCGGTTCGGAATTTCGTCAGTATTTGAAGAGTTTGCGACTTGATTAACTCTTTCTTCGTGCTCATTAGTATGTTTAGCGTGCTTTGTGGTTAGGATTTACAGGAGATAAACACGGAGCACATTAAACTCGCGAACAAGCACGACCCGCGGAGTATGCCAATAGCTACCATCGAAGAGGCCGTTGAAGAGATCCGAAACGGCCGGATGATCATAATCGTCGACGACGAGGACCGCGAGAACGAGGGCGATCTTGTCTGCGCGGCTGAGCTTGTCACACCGGAGATCATCAGCTTTATGGCGATACACGGGCGTGGTCTTATTTGCCTGCCCCTTACCGAAGATCGCTGCGACGAACTCCAGCTTCACCCCCAAACCCAAGACAACACCTCGAGCATGGGCACGGCCTTCACGATCTCGATCGAAGCACGGCAGGGTGTGACGACGGGGATCTCAGCGGCCGACCGTGCAAAGACGATACTGACGGCGGTCGATCCGAAGTCAAAAGCAGCCGATCTCGCGCGGCCCGGACACGTCTTTCCGCTGCGTGCAAAACGTGGCGGTGTTCTCGTTCGCGTCGGGCAAACCGAAGCTAGCGTGGATATCGCACGTATCGCGGGGCTCGCTCCGGCTGCGGTCATCTGCGAGATCATGAACGATGACGGGACAATGGCACGGATGCCCGAGCTCGAGATCTTTGCTGAAAAGCACGGGCTGAAGATCATCTCCGTCGCCGATCTGGTACGTTATCGAATACAGAAGGAAACGCTAGTAAAGCGCGTCGTCGAAACCGATCTCCCAACCGTTTATGGCTGCTTTCACGCGATAATCTACGAGAACGAAATGAACGGCGAGACGCACCTCGCTATGACGATGGGCGAGGTAGGGACAACCGAACCGGTTTTCGTTCGCGTCCAAACCGAGAACGTCACGTTTGCGATGTTCGGCTCCACACTGGGCGAGGCGTCCCAGGCAATGCAAGCCTCTCTCCAGAAGATCTCCGAAGCGAAACGCGGTGTGGTCCTTTACCTGCGGCAGCGAGAGAACAATCTTGATCTCGTAAATCAGCTCAGGACGTACGCGTTGATGCAGGAAAAAAATATTGATTTTCAGGCTGCGAAACGTGAAACTGGTTATGGAAAGCTTCACGATTACGGCATCGGAGCCCAGATCCTAAAAGACTTGGGTATCAAAAAGATTCGACTCCTCACGAATCATCCGCCGCGAATAAGTGCAATCGAGGCGTTCGATCTGGAAATTACCGAAACGGTGAGTCTGTAGGACGC
>DASUSJ010000188.1:0-2781 GCA_036375155.1 Pyrinomonadaceae bacterium | reverse complement strand
TGGATCACGACCGAGATCTGATCGGCATCAAAACCAAACAGCCAGCGGGCTTCGATGACTTCCAGGCCTTTGTTCATCAGAGTGGCAGAGTCGATGGTGATCTTCTCTCCCATTTTCCAGTTTGGATGATTCAGTGCTTGTTCGCGGGTTGCAGATGCGATCCTCTTCGTTTCCCAATCGCGAAACGGTCCGCCGGACGCGGTCAGGATCAGGCGCTTTACTTCGCTTCGCCTTTCTCCTCGAAGACACTGATGGATCGCGTTGTGTTCGGAATCAACCGGCAGAATTTCCGCACCGGACGTCTCGGCGGCTTTAGTCATCAACTCGCCGGCCATGACTAGTGTTTCCTTGTTGGCAAGAGCGATCCGTTTTCCAGCTTCGATCGCACGCAATGTCGGCACGAACCCAACCGCGCCGACGGCCGCGGACACGACCGTATCAGCGTGCGGATGAGTTGCGACAGCTTCGAGGCCTTTCGAATTCAACTCTATTTTCGGTGCGCTCACGTTCAGCCGATGAAGTTCCTTCTCCAAGATCGAGGCACACCCTTCGTCATCGACCGACACCAGCTCAGGTTTGAATTGAGCGATCTGTTCGGCGAACTTCTCCATGTTGCGGCCGGCGCCGAGCGCGACAACGCGAAAGTCACCAAGATGTTCGATTACTTTGAGTGTATTGCAGCCGATCGAGCCGGTGGAGCCAAGGATAGAAATGCCTTTCATACGAGGACGACGAACACCTAGGTTATCACAGCGTTATCGGTTTTCGGCATGATGCTTGCCAACCAATCCGGCACTCTCCATCTTGCGTATTAAATGAAAGCGCTTCGTTTACATAACTTTGCATCGGAAAAGTCAACTGTGCCAAAAACAAGAACGTCTTAGCCTATGCGGTAGTTCTGAAAAGAACGGCGCGCAAAAAACGACCATGGGAGGAATCATGAAAAAGCTAATAATTTTATCGTTAATGATGGTCACGACGGTGATCGTTGTGCCCTCAGTGGAAGCCCGGGAGGCGGCGACGACGTCGTTATCTGCGTCCAGCGGGCAACAGATATATGTGCAGCCGCGTCGGAATCGGCGTTGGAACCGGAACCGGCGGACTCGGACGGTCATATCAACGCGTATCAGATGGGTCGGTCCGTATCGTTATCGTGAAACCATTCGTACGACATATTTCGCGAATGGACGTACGAGGACGGTGGTCATCAGACGTGTTCGTCTGAGCGGAAGGCGCAATTACCGGAATTACTAAGGAGCTGTCGGAAGAGTCCCGTTAGCGACGGTTGCTAATAGCCCCGCGATTCATCGAGGGGTTTTCGACAGCGATTGTCGAATTCCCGTGGGAACGGCTGAAGTTGCAGCCGCCCTACGGGACTCGTTCGAGGTCCACACGGAGTTTATAAACCGCGGTTCAAACGGAATTTTCTCTTTCCGAAAACTCCATTCCCGATTCGAGACCCTTCTTTACTCCACCCTTATCTTGTCTTTCCGAAACAAATCGATTGAACTCCTGCGACCTATTCTTCGGAACGCTCAACGTTCTCCATTCCGACGAGCGAAAGTGTTTCGCAAGCAAGACAATTTGACCCACGTGATAGGCGTAGTGGGTTAGCTGCCGATTTATGGCTTCGACAACCGTGTGTGGTTCGCCTCGGATGGTGATCGTGTTGGAAAAATCTTCTACGGTCAGGGGTGTGATGGCATCGAACAGCGTTTGCCATCCGTCTTCCCAGAACCTCATCAACCCGTCGCGGGTGTCGCCGGTCAACTCAAATTCCGTATCACGGTTGCGATCAGGTTTCTCGCCGTCGGCAGTTAAGAAATCGGTCCAGCGCGACCGAAGATTTCCGGCGATGTGTTTGACGATCAGCGCGATCGAGTTTGCTTCTTCGTCGATCGTCGCGAAGAACTCATCGTCGGAGATCTGCTCGATCGCACGTTCGGCGAGTTTCTTGTAATTCCGAAACGATGTGAGAGTGTCGGTGTGGTAATTTTTGATCAGCTGGTCGCTCATTTCTTTTGAATCTCCCAGAGGGTGTGCGCTCGACAATCTCCGACTGCAATCTCTACTCGTTCCTGAACCGCGGCTTTTCGCGTGTGCCCTGTGTTTCCAAATGCCGCTTCGCGATCTCGAGTGCGCCGAATATATCACCGGCAAAATTCTTTCGGCCAACAAGCTCGACAAACCCGCTGTTTCGCATCACTCGATAGACGTTTCGCGATACCGCTGAAAAAACGATCGCGTAGTTTCGCTCACGTGCGTCCTTCGCGAGTTCTTCGAGGATGTGAATTCCACTTGCATCTATGGTGGGAACGTTCCGCATTCGCAGGATCAGGACCTTTGGTTTCCTTGCGACGACACGGATCGACTCTTTGAACTGGCTTACTGCCCCAAAGAACAGCCGGCCGTAGATCTCAAAAACTTCTACTCCCTCAGGGATACTGATCTTCGACATGTCCCGTGCGCGGACTTCGTCATCCTCCTCGAGATTTCCCGTGACGACGCTTACCTGGGTTTCGGTCGACATTCGCTGTAAGAAGAGGAATGCGGCGAGCAGGACGCCGACCTGTATCGCCACCGTGAGCTCAATAAAGACCGTCAGCAGAAATGTCGCGAGAAGCACCGCGACGTCACTTCGGGGACTTTTTAGAAGATGAACGAACTCGCGCCACTCGCTCATGTTGTAAGCGACGACGACGAGCACCGCAGCGAGTGTCGCCATCGGTATCAGAGCCGCCCATTCGCCGATGAACAAAAGCACAAGCAGCAGGAACACGC
>DASUSJ010000187.1:0-7729 GCA_036375155.1 Pyrinomonadaceae bacterium | reverse complement strand
TGGCTCAAAATTGGAGGGGCCGGCGTTTTCGATCATGGCGAGCAGCTCAGCGGGCGTCGCACCCTTTGTACGCAGGTTGCGAAACTCCTGATCTCCCCCTAGGCCACGGATGCCGCTGCGATGGCTCAGGATGTGAGCGATCGTGATCTTGCCGGCGTTTGGGACCTTAGGGAAGTAATTGTCCAGTGTGTCGGTCAGCTTTAGCTTCTTTTCATCGACGAGCTGTAACACCATCGTCGCGGTAAACATCTTGCTGATCGAACCGATGCGGAACCGCGTCGCCGCGGTGATCGGTTTCTTTTCGGTCGCGTTGATCATGCTGTAGCCGACCGTACGGGCGTAAACGACGTTGCCATCCTTTGCGATAACAAGGCTGCCCATCGCTTTATTCTTTTCGGAGAGCCGGTCAAAAAGTTGGTCGAGCTTTGCTTTATCGAATGCCTGCGCCTGCGAGTAACCACCGCTGACAACTGAGAGCGTTAGTAAGAGTGTAGAAAGTATTTTGTTCTTCATTTCTAGATAACCATTCGTCCTCAACCCGCTTCGCTTCATGCGGCCCCGCCGTCTGCTTCACAGGTCATCCGGCACCAGGCGAAGATCTTGTCGACCTCGGCAGTTTTGTCCTGTGCGACGGTCGGTGTTCCGAACAAAGCGGAGAGAATTACCAATACTAAAAGAGGAAACTGGCTCTTGGTGCGGAAGTGTTTCATCTATTACCTCGCTGCAAAATGCTTAATGAAACTTACAACAGGCAATATTATGTGTCAAGTACTTTGCATTACAAAGTCGCTCAGAGGTTAGGCGCTAAAGACGAGCAACGGGCTTTGTAAGTAAGTCCTAGAGACCGCAACGATCGTGACAAGCCGCACGCGTGTGTGGCCGGTAGCTACCAGGATTACGATAGTGGCTCTAACCGCAGCGTTGCGAGATATTCATAAAATTTCACTTGAATAAAAAACCGGCGATGCGTCGTTAACACATCGCCGGTTCGAACAAGTGAGAACCACCTTTATTCGATCACAACATTAACCGTCGCACTTCCAGTCCGTCCCACAGGGTTGTACTGGATGGTATTCAGACCGGGCATCAGGTACATCGAGATATCTACGGTTAATGTGCCCGCCGCGAGCTCCGCTTCATCGAAAACTAGATCGTACGTTTCATTGATATGCACGATCAGTTTTTTCAAGCCATCCGAACGCACCACCAGGGACCCGGCAGCATTGGGCGCATAAAACACCTGGCGAAGGGTGGGTGGTCCCGAACCGGGCTCGCGACCGATATCGATCGGATAAGATCCGACGTCCACCCCTGTGTAGTAGGCCTTGAGGATCTGCAGGAAGGTCTGCCCCGCCAGTGCTCGGCCGTGGCCTCCGTACTGACTCATGCCAGTGTTATGTCCCCAACCGCCGCCGTACGCGATCACACCGCCGAACGTACCATCCGGATTATTGTACGGTTCCAGAATACTGGGATTTGTAAGGGTGAAGTTTGCGGCGATCGCGGTCGCATTCGGAGGCGGGCAAGAGGACGGCGTCGATACCACCGAACGGCCCAAAACACTCCGCAGATTGTCCCAACCCCTGACCTCGACAACGCCCGTGCTAAGAGTTATCTGAGCTACTGCAACACGACCTGAACCCGGCATTCGCTGCAGCACGGCCACTCCGATCACCGGGCCGGTTCTGTTTCCACTGATGAGAACCGAATTACCCGTGGTCAAGCGCGACTTGATGCTCGCGGCCGGGATGTTGATCCGCCACCGCGAGAACCGGTTGTTGACGCGGCCGCACATGTCGTAACCCTGCGGCTGTATCGTACGCCAGAAGGTATCGAGTATCGCGGGATCGGCGAGATCCGGCACCGGAGGTACTCCGTCATAGATGCCGACAAGGTAAGGAACGAAGTTCGTTCCCGGTAACTGGTTCGAAGGTAAGTTAAATATCCAGTGATTGCTGTCGCTGTGGCCACCGAATGATGATGAGTAGAGAGCACCAATTATTTGGCCCTGATACGAAGCGACGATACCAACGGTCTCTGCACTCGACTGCACGGCGCGCGGGTGTTCGGAGATCACACCCCTATAGACCTGTGATGTGGTCGAGTCGACGATGTCGTACGTGAAGTTCGCCCGGAACCGTCCGATGTTCGCGATCGCATATCCGCGTGCCGCCACCGCTTGTGCTTTCAATGCTTCCATGTGGAACGAGGCGATCGACTCGTTCGCTACGACCCCTGGTACGTAGTCCTCGATCTCGATGATATTGACGACGTGCAGGCGATTCGCCTCCGTACCCGTTGAATGCGACAGTTCGATCATTCCGCGATACGACGGCACTTGAGTCGTCCCGAATGTTCGGCGAATGTTCTCGACGCGGAAGAGATTTGCGTCATCGTTCGGCCGGAAGTGCAGCGGCCCCTGGAATATTCCAACCTCCACCCCGCCGATCGAAACATGGTATCCCGCAGCGTCTCGTGTGGTCCGTACGATCGTGCCCGGCACATCGAGGTCGATAATAATTGTGTTGGTTGCGACGTCGACAAGATTAACGATGCCCGCTGTATGGCTGATCTCCGCAGCGGGGAAGTGACGGGTGGCGAATTCGGAGAATGCTCCGGTCGAAGTAAATGAATAAGAGAGGCCGACGCGAATGATCGTGTGGGCCTGTGTCGGGTTTCCGATTACGACGGGCCCGAGGTCATCGCGTGCTCCGGAAGCATGCGACTCGCCGAGTTCGGCCCTCGATCGGATAAAGTCCTCCTCGAGCGCTTGATCTTCGATGGTCTGACCCGGTGTTGTGATCTGTCCAGCGACGGATATGGCCGCAAATGCAAAAAAGGCGAGACGCAAAAATGCGCGAGCTTTCATGAAAGATTCCTCCCTGGTTTGTTTGTGAGTAGCTGACCGTTTGATTGTACAAAAAAGTGGAGGCAGCGGGACAAAAATGTTTAATCCCAAACACCTGGCTGCGAGAGGAGCGAGTGTTCGTACACGTGTTGCAAAAAAGAATCGAACTCCGTAGGAGCGAAATGTTGTAAACACGTATTTGCGAAGAAAATGTAGCTCCGTAGGAGCGAAATGTTTGTAGACACGTGCAACAAAGACGATTGAGCTCCGGAGGAGCGACCTAGGAAAAATAGGTTGCTTCGAACCCCTGTCGCCCGTGTCGTTCCGCTCCTCCGGAGCTCGATTCTTTTTCTGGCATGGTGTCTAGAAATATGTCGCTCCGATCCAGATGCGGAAATTCTTTTGACAAAATCGATCCCGGCTTTGCTAATCGAGCGACTCGACACATCCTTTTGAACCAGCGTGCGACCTCAAGTATTCTTTCCTTACAAAGGAGAAAACATGGAACGAAAAACCGCAGACGAATATCCGCAGGAGTTGTTGGACCTTTTTCACGAGTATCAGCACGGGGATATCGACCGAAGGGCGTTTCTCAGTAGCGCGGCGCGGTTCGCAGTCGGCGGTCTAACGGTTGCCGCGATCTTCGAGAGCCTGACTCCCAACTATGCGTGGTCGCAGACCGTGGCAAAGGACGACAAGAATCTGAAGCTAGGTTACGAAACCGTACCGTCGCCGGAGGGGAACGGGTCGATCAAGGGTTATCTTGCGCGTCCCGCGAAGGGCAAGAAGTTTCCGGCCGTGCTCGTCATCCATGAGAATCGCGGGCTCAACCCGTATATCGAAGACGTCGCTCGCAGGCTCGGGAAAGCCGGTTTCATGGCATTCGCTCCGGATGGATTGACCTCGGTCGGCGGCTATCCCGGCACCGACGAAAAAGGCGCCGTCGCCTTTCGCCAGGTAGACGGCAAAAAGATGACGGAGGACTTCGTCGCCGCTGCTAAATGGCTGAAGGCACGGCCCGACAGCAAAGGGAAGTTGGGTGCTGTGGGATTCTGTTTTGGCGGCGGAATGGTCAATCAGCTTGCGGTGCGTCTCGGTGAGGACCTTGATGCGGGCGTCGCGTTCTACGGCCGTCAGGCCGGTGTCGCCGACGTTCCGAAGATCCAGGCACCGCTGATGTTCCATTACGCAAGCAACGACCGCGGCGTCAACGCCGGCATCGAGGCATATGAGGCGGCGTTGAAAGCAAACAACAAAAAGTTCGAGAGCTTCATGTACGAGGGCAAGCAGCACGGCTTCCACAACGACACTACTCCACGCTACGACGCTGAAGCCGCGAAATTGGCTTGGGAGCGGACGTTAGACTTCTTTAAGAAGAATTTGAAGTAACCCGACTCGCTTTTTCGTCAACTGCGTGTGTTCAGTGCATAGTGCTTAGGCAATGCTTTCCCTGTCTCTTCGTGTCTTTCCGTGCTTTCTGTGTATTCCGTGGTTCCCTCATAAAACAGTGCATGAACCACGGAATACACGGAAAGCACGGAAGCATCGACCAGGGAAAAGCACGGAAAAGCACGAAAAGAAGAACGGAAAGACAGGGAAGGCTAGCGACCTCAATTCAGAACCTCTTCATAAAACTTTCATAACTTTCTAAAGAAATCCCTAAGACCAGCGGATAAAACTGTAATCGCGAGCTAAGACTCACGCTGACGATTTGTGGTGCGTGACCCTGCGCTCGCGTATACGGAGAGAAATAGTAAATGAATCGTAGAAATTTCTTATTCAACGCAGGAGTTTCGATTGCGGCTGCAACGATTGCAGCAACCCGGCCCATTTCGGGAATGCCGGCGTTCACGAATGAAGCGAGTCGCTGGCAGACGATCCGCAACCAGTTCGACCAGTTATCCACTGACCATATTCACCTAAGCTCGTTTTTCCTGGCTTCGCATCCACGGCCGGTACGCGAAGCTATCGAGAAACACCGGCATGAGATCGACAAGAATCCATTCACTTACATTGAAGAAAACATTTATCAAATGCCGGCGAAGATCCAGGCTGTCGTTGCCGAGTATCTCGGCGGTAGGCCCGAAGAGGTCGCGATCACCAACAGCACGACGATGGGCCTCGCTTACGTCTATCATGGCCTGCCGCTGAAACCCGGACAGGAAATTTTGACAACGGCGCACGACCACTTTGTGCATCACGAAGCGATCCGTCTTTCGGCTTCGCGAGCCGGGGCAGCGGTCACGAAAGTCGCGCTATTCGACGACATCAAAACAGCATCCGAGACCGAGGTGGTCGCGCGGATCAAGAAAGCCATCACGGCAAAGACGCGCGTTGTCGGTGTCACCTGGGTGCATTCGAGTACGGGATTGAAACTGCCGATCCGCGCGATTGCAAATGCGATCGCAGAATCAAACAAAGGACGAGCAGCTTCCGACCGTGTGTTGCTCGTGGTGGACGGCGTTCACGGCTTCGGTGTCGAGGACGAAAACGTCGCAGACATGGGTGCGGATTTCTTTATTGCCGGAACGCACAAATGGATGTTCGGGCCGCGCGGTACCGGCATTGTTTGGGCGAAGGCCGATGATTGGAAGTCGGTCCGGCCCGTGCTGCCTGCGGTGTCTAGGGAAACATTCACGGCATGGATGACAGACAAGGAACTCACCGCGCCGATGCAGGCTTCCTGGATCATGCCGGGAGGTTTTCACGCGTTCGAATACGAGTGGGCGCTTCCCGCCGCATTCGAATTTCACAAACAGATCGGTCGCAAGAATGTCGCCGACCGGATCCACGCTCTCAATGACCAGTGCAAGGAAGGTCTGGCCGCAATGCGGAACGTCAGGCTTTACACGCCTCGTGGAAATAAATTGTCAGCCGGTCTGATCTGCTTCGAGGTCGAAGGGATGAGATCCGCCGACGTCGTCAAGAAGTTGCATGAGCGCGGGATCATCGCATCAACAGCGCCGTATCGCGAGGGTTACGCGCGACTCGCTCCGAGTTTGCTCAACACCCCTGAGGAGATCGACACGACGCTTCGCCGAATACGGGAGTTGGCGTAGCGAGCCAGGGAATCTATTTTCCGTGTTCTTTACCATGCTCTCCAGTAGTTTGTCTTGAAAAGATAACCAGGGAGCGTAGTTCCGATCTCGTGTTCTTCTTCGTGTGGTTCCGTGTGACTTAGTGGTTCCAGCTCGTCGCAGAGTATCTGGAACCACTAACTCACACGAAACCACACGAAGCATGCACGAATTCAACATACGAATGCACGGAAGACACTTAACAAGAAAAGGATCAGATGCAGAATATGAAACATAAAAAATCATTCTTACTATTCACGTTGGCAATTCTACTTACGGGGTCGTTGCTCGAGGCCTCGGCTCAGAAAAACGGCGAAGGGGCAGAGGTTTCGCCGAAAGAAAAAACGAAAACCGAGCAAGCCAACCGGAAGATCATTCTCTTGAACTTTGAGAAGTTCAATCGCGGCGACACGGCCGGGGCTTCTGAGGACTGGTCGGACGACCTGACCAACCACGGTGAGAAAGTCGGCCGCACGGGCATAAAAATGGTGCTTGATGACATCTTCCGCACATTTCCGGACGCAAGGCTCGACGTTCAGAACGCAGTCGTCGATGGCGACATGGTCGTCGTTCGTGCACAATTCAGCGGGACGCATCGAGGCAAGGGCCTTCTGCCGGTCAACGGCGGGATGCTGGTCGGCGTCGAGCCGACCGGCAAATCATTCAACGTGAGTCACATTCACTGGTTTCGTCTGCGCGACGGCAAGATCATCGCGCATTGGGCTACTCGCGATGACATAGACATGATGCGGCAGCTCGGGTTGGTACCGGCGATCAAATCTGGTCCCGTTTCGAGCGGTAATGGTACGAACTCGATCCGGAAAACGAAAACGCTAGGGAGGTCTTAAAAAAGCTCCGGGACTTCAAGGTAAGTCAGTCGTTCTTTCTGAAAATAGGACGTTAGCAATATCTCATCCCGCTTCACTGCTCGCTCCCATTCGGCTCTAGAGTAACTTTATAGCAGGTCAAATGTTTCCTGCTACAAGTCTCGCGGTCAAAAAGCGGACCTATCATGAGCTAGTTCCACCGGACATATTATGTGCTAACTACAACATCCAGACATTTTCTTGACATGGCCGTGAAATAAACATATGTTTTCCAAAGTCGATAAAACGACACTTTCGCTTTCGATACTGCTGGAGGTTTTCAATTATGAGTTTCAAACTGCGGGACGGAGCACTCGTTTGCGGTCTCCTGGTTACCTCGTTTGCTGTCCCCCCCAGCCTTCGGGCGCAGCATGTTGTACGCCCCACTGATATCCACAAAGAACTGGTAGACGCCACTGAGAGGCGAACGAAAAATCGTGAAAAGGTAAGCGAACTGTTTTCGTCAAAAGAGGCAGAGAAAGCCCTGAAAGGCGCTGGGATGGATCCGGGACAGGTGAGAGGCGCAGTGGCGATGTTGAGCGACGCTGAACTCGCACAACTCGCGGCGCGCTCGGATAAGCTGCGTGAGGACTTCGCGGCCGGTGCATTCAGCAACCGGGAGCTTCTGATCATCGTTGTGGTGATAGCCGTTATCATATTGGTCATCGTCGCCGTGTAGTGTCGTTACACCGGGCAAGCCCTCACGAGCGAACCAAATGTTTTGCAATCTGGCCAGATCAGTTGTCCTGGTGCTTTGCACTTTCGGATTCGTGTGCGCCCAGCAGTCGGCGGGCGCATGGTTGGATGTCCCATTTATAAAGCAGGAAAAAAACGGTTGCGGGTCTGCGAGCATCGCGATGGTGATGCAATATTGGCAAAAGCAACAGGGCCGTTCATTGGACGATAGCTCGCAGGCGACTCAGATTCATCGCGCATTG
>DASUSJ010000186.1:0-3205 GCA_036375155.1 Pyrinomonadaceae bacterium | reverse complement strand
TAACTCTTCGAACGCTGCCCGGCAGACGTTGAAAGTCCCTTTCGTGTCGATGTCGACCACTGTCCCGAATCCGTTTGCCGAAAGCTGATCGGCGGCGCAAAGAAAATTTCCTGCTGCACCATTGATGACGATGTCTATATGGCCGTAGTGCTCAACAGTTTTTGCGACGGCGCTCTGAACAGCATCGAAGTCGCGAACATCTGCCGCCACAGCTAGGCATTTGCCGCCATTTTCTTCGATGTACTGCTTCTGGGCAATGAGGTTCTCCTCCTTACGGCTAGTTATAGCCAGACGCGCCCCATGACGCGCAAACGCTCGCGCGACGCCTCCGGTTATCCCTGTTCCACCGCCGGTTACAAACGCAACTTTACCCTGTAAAATATCGTCAGCAAATATTTTGTCCGTCATATTCGCAAGATGTTAGCACACGCCAGCAGGAGACACGGAGACAGGGAAACGCGAGGACTTGGCAAGCTGTACCGGCACCTTGTCGCGGCGTCACTGCGTCCCCGTGTCGCAGTAATCTTGCGTCTCTGCGTCTCGGCGGTGATCGTCGGCCTTTCCATTTCGTGTAGTTCGAAACCGACCGACCCAAAAGCCGTACTTCCCAGTGATGCTTTGGTCTATCTCGAGTCGAATGACCTAGGAGCCGCGGTCCGGGCGGTGACCGAGAATCCAAAGTTCCAGCAGGTCGCGGCCGGGACGCCGGATTTCTCCGTCCTGGATGGCGTTCGGATCGGAATAGCGGTAACCGGTTTTGAGACTTCCGAACAGGCATTAACAGAAGAGAATTCCGTGTTGAATTTTCAGCCGCGATTTGTCGCGGTGATCGAAACTAACGCATGGGGCTGGCAGACATCTAAATTTGTCGAGAATGCACTTGGCGAGTTCGTAAATGAGGCTTACGACGGCGCGATCGAACTAGAGATCACGACGCGAACGGATGGGGAGTTCTATGTCTGGACGTCGCAGGAGGGTCGGAAGGCGTACGCACTTCAGCAGGGAAGCCTCGTGTTTTTCGGAAACGACGAATCGGCGATCGAACGGTGCCAGGCTGTAAAACGAGGCGAGGCGGAATCCATCGCAAACAATGCGAAGGTAGCTGACGGGGGCGAACGGCTTGCGTTTGGTTATGTTTCGACCGACGGTGTCGGACAGATCGCCAATATCGCCGGGATTTCACTTGCGATGAGAGCGAGCGAAGAAGCGGAGGTTAAGAGTTTCGTGGCCCGCGTGCTGCCTGAGATCCTCCGGAACTCGCTGAAGGACTTGACGTGGAGCGCGGTAAAGACCGAATCGGGTATCGAAGACAAGTTTGTTGCGGGCCTCGATGAAGAGTCTGCGCGGGTCTTTGATGAAACGCTGGTTCCGGAGTCGCCCGGATCGCCCGATCTCTCCGGCTTTGTTCCGAGGTCTGCTGCGACGACCACTCGCTACATGCTTCGGGATCCGCAAGTAGCGTGGCGAAGCGTGGTCTTGACTGCACAGAAAAAAACCGATGATGCGAGCGGGGCATTGATCGGGGCGTTTGCCGGCAGCGTTTTCGAGCAGTTTGGAATTGAAGAACCCGAACTCTTCTTCAGCGCGGTTGCGTCGCCGCTTGTCACCGTCAGATTGGGACAGGAAGTTGAGGACGCAGCAATTGCAAGGATCAGGGACGTGGCTAAGCTCAAGGCGTCGATCGCCAAAGAGATCGGCATCTCGCGTCCGGCGGAATCTCAGTTCGGTGCGGAGTTATGGAAGTCGGAAGACGGCGAACTAGCGGCTGCCATTTCCGGCGGCGTGGTCGTAGTGGGTGACGCCGCGACCGTTCTGAAGTGCCTCGAGGCAACGCAGGTCGGAAACCCGGATCTTTCAAGACAGCTCGCCACGTCGGACGCAGTCGCGACGACGGTCGCACGTGATTCGGCGGCTCTCGCCGCCTTGGTACAAGTCCTTGCGGAGCCGAAGAACGGTGCCCCTCCGACCGAACTTGGTTGGGTCACAGAAACACGATTCAACAAGAACGGCATCGAACGGCGAACGGTTTCTGATTTCGGCTTCATCGGCTGGCTGATAGAGCGCCTGGCGCATGAGTGAGCCGATTCTACTTTCTTTTCGCGCTCCGCTTCAGCCGGTGCACGTTCTGCTCGATCCAATCTTCCGCCTCTCGATAATGTTTGAATCTCCTTTCGTCGCGTCGAAAGGCGGGCGTGTGATTGTAGCGGCGACCGTTGTGATGGACCGTCGGGTGATGGATGTGCAGCATTTCGTGAAAAACTATGTACTCGACGACGAAACGCGGCACGCGAGGGGAATCGAGCGAACGACTGACAACAATGGTTTCGTGTGTCGCGTCGTGATGGCCGAGAATCCTGTAGGTCTTTTTTGCCGACCATGTGAGCACCGGCTTCTCCAACCGCTCGCGAAAGTACCAGAAATTCAGGTTGTCGAAGATCTCATCCAGGTCATAGGTTTCGCCCTTTGCGGTCGTCACGATCTTCCGCCCGTGAGAGCGTTTCCTGTCATTCGAGCGATCACGCATCTCAGCGGTTTTAATGTATTCGGAGTAGACGCGGTCCGCTTCGCGCGGCACCCGCCGGCCTAAAAGCTTGGCGACAAGAATAAAGGCGAGGGCACGGTGCGGCCGCTCTGGCATATCACGGCACATATCGGCGATCCTTACAAAAACACGCCCGTTCCGCACGCGAATCGTCTGATTTAGACCAACATAAGGGTAAAAGCTGATATCGATGTCCGGAATCTCACGACCGCCTCCCAGTTTGTTAAAGGCTTCCTCGTAAAATTCTCGGATCGTTTTCACGGGGGTTCCACGCTCGCTGTTAATCACTGTTATGCTAATAATTATTGACAGATTTATCGTTAAAATGGTATCAAATTACTGGGAAGCGGGTCGCCCACAGATCATTTTGCTTCCGGACTCGCCCTGAAAAATGCCAAACCTGAAGATCGAGAAAAGCACTGATTTTCCCGATTCTCGCGGGCAGACGATCCTCACTGCAATAATCAACGAACATTTTGTCACGGGCGAACCTGTCGGTTCGAAGACTATCGCGGAGAAGTTTGCCAATGCCTCGGGTTTGAGTTCGGCAACCATCCGCGCGGTGATGGGGGACCTCGAAGATCTCGGTCTTCTCGAGCAACCGCATACTTCGGCCGGCCGTATTCCGACGGACAAGGGATATCGGTTCTACGTTGACCACCT
>DASUSJ010000185.1:0-8725 GCA_036375155.1 Pyrinomonadaceae bacterium | reverse complement strand
AAGCCCGGAGAGGTCCGGCAGAAACAGATTCCAAAGCCCGTCTCCTTTCGCCTTCGCCTTCAGATCTTCGATCAACTTCAACGGCCGCCATCGATCGCCGGAGTTTATCTCATCGGTGTAAGCCTGCTCGTTCGGATAGATATGTTCGTCGAAGAATTGGCGGAGTCTGTTTTGTAGTTCGATAGTTTTTGCCGAATAATCGAAGTCCATAAATTTCGAGTAAGATAACACACATCCGAATCGTCAGTTATGAATCTGGAAACGAGCGCGGTACGAGTGGGCGAAGAGATCGATGCGGTCAGGCTTTCCGATTTTCTTACTCGCGCCGGGTTCGCCGGCAAACAAGAGATCGAACAATTCCCTGCCGGCAGCTCGAATCTTACCTATCTGATATCAATCGGTTCCGAAGAGTTCGTGCTTCGCCGGCCGCCGTTCGGAAACACCGTTAAAACAGCCCACGATATGCGACGAGAGTTCGACGTCCTGTCAAAGCTGTCGGCAGTATACCAGCCGGCTCCGAAACCGGTTCTTTTCTGCGATGACCTTTCGATCTTAGGTTCCGAATTCTATCTGATGGAACGTCGACGCGGTTTGATTATTCGCGGCCGCAGTCCGGAAGCCCTCGAGAACTCGCCAGAGTTGCAGCGGCGCGTCTGCCAAAGTTTTATCGATAACCTTGCGCAACTTCATTCGCTCGATTACGCTGCCGCCGGACTCGGCGATCTTGGCCACCCCGAAGGTTATTGCCGTCGGCAGGTGGAAGGCTGGACAAAGCGCTACCTCGCAGCGAAGACGCATGAATGGCCGGAACTGGAAAGTGCGATCGTCTGGCTGAATGAGAACATTCCCTCGGAATCCGGAGCGTCGCTCGTACACAACGATTATAAGTTCGATAACATCATGCTCGATCCGGCGGACCTTTCGAAGATCACCGCTGTTCTGGATTGGGAGATGGTGACGGTGGGAGATCCTCTGATGGATCTCGGTACCACGCTTGGTTACTGGATGTCGCGAGATGCGGGCAATGAGATGCTAAGCATGCCGTTCAATCCCCGAGTTCTGATGGAGAACATTTCCCGTACGGAGCTGACCGAGATGTATGCCGCCTCGGGTCGTGACGTCGGCGGAATTCTGTTCTATTACGTATTCGGAACTTTCAAGATCGCGGTAATCGCGCAGCAGATCTACGCACGTTATGTAAAGGGATTTACACGCGACGCGAGATTCGCGAAATTTGATTCGTTCGTGTCTGCTCTCGGCATCATCGCCGCAAAGGCGATCGACCGCCGTGCGATCTGACCGCACTTGCGGCCCTTGTGCTCGATAATGATTGTAAGACGGCTGATCGTAACTCTCGGTGTATCGGTTGCTCTCGCGACATCGGCTCTCGGATCTGAGGTCCATATCCGGGTCAATCAAGCAGGTTATCTCTGCGATGATGTGAAGGTCGCGATCGCGTTTTCTCGCACGCCGCTGTCCGGCGAATTTACCGTTCGAGATCGCACATCGAAACGGGTCGTCCTTACCGGGCCGATCGCAAAAGCCTCTGCAGCTCCGATTTGGGGCGGGCAATTCGCTCACTATTACGAACTCGATTTCTCAGAAGTAAAGAGTTCGGGTCGCTTCTATCTCGATATCAACGACGCAAGATCCGTGGAATTTTCAATAGGCGCGTACCCCACCTATCAAGAAGATCTCCTTTTTTTCATGCGGCAGCAGCGTTGCGGATACAATCCGTTCCTCGACATGGTGTGTCACCGCCGCGATGGTCGTGCATTCTACGCGCCTTTCGCGGATGGTACGTTCGTCGATGTGAGCGGCGGTTGGCATGATGCCGGCGATCAACTGAAGTATCTCATCACCGCCAGCAACGCTACCGCTCGGATGATCCTGGCGTACGAGCTTGAACCGAAGAAGTTCGTCGACGCCACCGATGCGATGGGTCGCGAGAATCGCCCGAACGGTATTCCCGACATTCTCGACGAAGCGCGATGGGGACTGGATTGGATACACAAACTGCATCCCGCCGCCGACCAGCTTTTTCATCAGGTCGCCGACGATCGGGACCATCGCGGTTTCAAGATGCCGGACAACGACAACGCCGATTACGGCTGGGGGCCGAACAGTTACCGGCCGGTGTATTTCGCCAACGGAAAACCGCAGGGGCTCGGTCAGTGGAAGAGTCGTTCGACCGGCGTAGCAAATATTGCAGGTCGTTCCGCCGCGGCAATGGCGGCGGCCCATCGCGTTTGGAAAAACGTTCTAAAGGACCCGGTGTTCGCCGAACGATGTTTGCGCGCCGCCGAAACGCTTTATTCGATGGGTAAGCGGCAGGAAGGTTTTCAACAAGGCAATTCATTCGGAGCTCCGTATCGTTATAACGAAGATACCTGGGCTGACGATATGGAGTACGCCGCGGCAGAGCTCTACAAGACTACGAAGCGGCGATCGTTTCTCGAAGACGCTAAGCGATACGCACGCCTTGCGGGAACAACGTCATGGATGGAATTCGACACGTCGGACATGGGTGAGCAGATGTCGCGTCATTACCAGATGTACCCGTTCACAAATATCGGGCATTTCGCGCTCTTCCCCCACGTCGATCGGAAGACTAAAGGAGAATTAGCCGGGTATTACCGCAGCGGGATCGAGAGGATCGTCGGTCGTGCAAAGACAAACCCGTTCGGCGTCGGGGTACCGTTTCTATGGTGTTCGAATAATCTTGTCGTCGCTTTTATTACGCAGGTCTACCTCTACGAGAAGATGACCGGAGACTTGAAATATCACACCGCGATGCTGGCTCACCGAGACTGGCTGTTCGGGCGCAATCCCTGGGGCACGTCGATGTTCACGGGTCTTCCAGAGGGTGGAGAATTTCCCAGCGATACTCATTTGCCGACGGTGCAGCTTTTGAAAAAACAGATCCGCGGCGGATTGATCGATGGTCCGATCGCCATGTCGACATACAAAGGGCTGCTAGGTCTACGCTTGAACGAGCACGACGAGTTTGCGGGATTCCAAACCGATCAAATTGTCTATCATGACGACGTCGGTGACTATTCGACAAACGAACCGACGATGGATGGCACGGCCGATGCGATCCTCCTGACGGCAATTTGGAGTCGGATGCCGAGTCCGTCATCGCAGGTACCAGGTTCGCGCTTTACTATCGAACACGGAGCGATAACGCGCGGCGATCGGACACGCAGACGACTCGCACTCGTCTTTGCCGGTGATGAGTACGGCGAAGGCACGGAAACGATCGCTGATACTCTCAAGAAGCGCGCCGTCAGAGCTTCGTTCTTTCTTACCGGACGGTTCTATCGTAATCCGGCGTTCGCAACCGCGATCACCCGTTTAAAAGAAGACGGGCACTATCTCGGCGCCCATTCCGACGCTCATCTGCTCTACGCTGATTGGAAGGATAGAGACAAAACGATCGTGAGCCGCTCGGAGTTCTTGAGCGACCTGGAGAACAATTATGCAGAGATGCGCAGATACGGGATCAACAAAAACGACGCGGTCTATTTCCTCCCGCCCTACGAGTGGTATAACGAGACGATCGCGGAATGGACAGCACAGGCGGGATCAAGGCTGGTGAACTTCACTCCGGGAACAAGGTCCAATGCAGATTACACTTCGCCCCAAGATCTGAACTACGTGAGCAGCGAGACGATATTAGAACGGATCAAGAAATACGAGCAGGACGATCCTGCCGGATTGAACGGTTTCATACTTCTGATGCATGTCGGTGCAGGTCCGGATCGGACAGACAAATTCTACGACAAACTCGAACCGCTTCTCGCGTGGCTCAGGTCGAAGAACTATGAAATGGTCCGTATTGATGAGCTATTGAAGTGATGGCAGGGCTTACGGCGTCAGATGAATACCCTACACAAAAATCTCATTCACGGAGAGCGAATTGTGCTAGACTACTGCCCACTTAACGCTTCAACTTAGCGGCTCCTGCCCAGCGAGGCGCGTTTACTTTAGGATTTTTCCTGTCACATTGACGATTTCTGGCATCACGCTGTCCCCACAGCAACGTTATTTTGTGACCTTTATACTTCAGGAGGATTTAGACAAATGAGTAACTTCTCGCCCGTGACGGTCCGCACGTTGACCGTACTTTTTGTCGTCGTGGCTCTGCTTCTTTCGGCGGCCATCCTGCCGGGACTTTTTAGCTCGGACGCACGAAACGGCGCAGCATCTGCTTCAGCTTTGGAGGAGCCGGCTCCGGAAAGCGGTCTTCCAAACTTCGATATCCGCTTGCAGGCGGGTCGTGCTGAAAGCGATGCCCTACAAACGTTTCGCGGTTCGGTCGGCCGCGACGCTTCGGCCGTCGCAGCCATACGCGAACAGATCGTCAAGGGGGAGGAGAATCTGCGCTCGCGAGTGCCGGACGTCGCCGTCGAATATAGCGACAGGCTGGGCCACGCCGAAGTCATCTCGCCGAACGTCTGGAAGGATGTTTCGCTACGGCTTGCAAGCCCGGGCCGCGGCTCGCGACCGGAAACCTTAAAAGCTTTTCTTTCGGAGAACGCGTCCCTAGTCGGGCTCGAACGCTCACACATGGACGATCTTGACGTCGCCGCCGATTACACAAATCCGGACGGTAACTTGTCATTCACACATCTCGAACAGAGGATCAACGGCGTTCCCGTTTTTGCCGGCGAGGTCAAAGCCGGGTTCGACCGGAATGGCAGCATGGTCCGCGTTATCAACAATCTGGCTCCGGGTCTCGATTACGATTCGGTATCGAAGGATTTCGGTGACGCTTCGGAGGCGGTCAAAGCAGCGGCTGGGCATATCGCTCATGAGCTCACGGAAACCGATCTGCGGATGAATGCCAAAGTGTCAACCGATCTGAAAGCCGTGTTTGGTACCGGTGACTGGGCAACGACTGCCGAGAGAATGTACTTTCCGACCGAGCCAGGCGTTGCCGTGCCCGCATGGAGAGTCCTTATCTGGCAACCGCAGAATGCCTATTACGTCATTGTCGATGCAGCTTCCGGAACCATGCTCTGGCGCAAGAACATTAGAGAAGACCAGACTCAGGCGGCCACATACAATGTCTATCGCAATCCAAACGCATATATCGACGTTGCGGACAGTCCTGCACCGTTCACTCCCGGGCCGATGAGCCCTAATGGATTGCAGGCGGCCGTCATATCGCGTGAGAACGTCACACTGGTCGGTAACGAAGGTTCGAATTCATTCAACAACCTCGGCTGGATAAATGACGGCCAGAACGGTACGGATGGGAATTCAAACCAGGCGGGTGTCGATCTGGATATTTTCAACGGGGTGGACGCGGTCCAAACCGGCAGCCCGACCCGTGTTTTCACATCGACGTGGAATCCGCCGCCGGGAAATCCGGCGCCCGGCGACGCACCGACGACGACGCAGGCACGCCGAGGTGCCGTGATCCAAATGTTCTACGTGATGAATCGCTATCACGATGAGCTCTACAAACGCGGGTTCACGGAAGCTGCCCGTAATTTCCAGCACGATAATTTCGGACGCGGCGGTCTGGGAAACGACCGCGTGTCATCCGAAGGTCAGGATTCGTCCGGCACCAACAATGCTAACTTCTTCACCCCGGCCGACGGGCAGCGTGGAAGAATGCAGATGTACGTTTGGACAGGTCCGAATCCGGATTACGACGGGACGGCCGATGCGGACATAATCATTCACGAAGTAACACACGGCTTGTCGAACCGGCTTCACGGTAATACCAGCGGGCTGTCCACGAACATGTCGCGAGGAATGGGCGAGGGCTGGGGAGATTTTTATGGACATGCCATGCTTGCCGAACCGTCCGACCCGATAAATAGCATCTACACCACCGGCGGCTACGCGACTTATCTCGCAGCGTCGGGGTATGTCTCGAATTACTACCATGGCATTAGGCGCTTTCCGAAGGCTGTGATCGATTTCACGGGACCGAATGGGAAGCCGCATAACCCGCTTACTTTCCGATACCTCAACTCCGGCTGCAACACGCTGATCGGTACCACAACGACGAATCCGAACAGCGCGTATCCGCGGGGTCCGTTCGGTGTAAGTCAGTGCGACCAGGTACACAATGCCGGCGAGATCTGGAGCAGCGCTCTTTGGGAAGTCCGTGCGTTGATGGTCGCGAGGCTCGGGTTTACCGCTGGAACGGAGCGTGTTCTGCAGGTAGTAACCGACGGAATGAAGCTGGCCCCGCTCGGCCCGACCTTCCTCCAGGAACGCGACGCGATCATTGCCGCAGCCGCCACGTTCTCTGAAGCAGATGCGAACGATGTCCGTGAGGGATTCCGCCGCCGCGGTATGGGTTTCAGCGCGAGTATTCAATCGACCTCGCCCGCGGCTGTTACCGAGGCCTACGATTCCTGGCCGGGTGGCCCGACGCCTACGCCGACCCCGACCCCGACGCCGACACCGACGCCGACGGCAACCCCGACTCCTACGCCAACTCCGACCCCGACACCCACGCCGGTACCCGGAGTTACGGTGAGCGGCTTTGTCCTTAAGTCAAACAATAAAGGACTTGGCGGTGCCACCGTGACGCTGCAAGGGCCATCGGGAACACAAACGACAACGACTGCCGGAAACGGAAGCTATTCGTTCACTGACGTTGCGACCGGGTTTACGTATACGGTCACACCGTCGGCGAACCGGTACACGTTTACGCCTTCATCCCGGAGCATTTTTGTTAATGGGAATGTTAGTGGTGTGAATTTTGTCGGATCCCGCTGACGGACCCACCACCTTGTAATTCAGAGCCGGGCGAATCCTCGCCTGGCTTTTTTGTTGGATGCAACGGCGCAGCTCAGCCGGCGCGCTTCCCGCGGCGGACGCCGCGGGTCGAACATAGCCAGTGGCGAAGCCTCTGTTACGGTTGGCACCGTTTCGCGCCGTGGAACCGCGCGAGATCACCAGAGATATTTTTCCTGAAATTCGACTCCGGCCTTAACCAACAGATCAATATATTCACTCTTGAAATCAACTCACCTGTGATGTTCCTTCTGGTTGCGGATGTACTGCCTGACGTCTTCAACCGCCGGTCGGGCGCTAACGGAAAACGCCCCGTATCCTTTCTGCCACTCGAGCGTCCTGGTTATTTTCAAATGCACCCATTCCGAAGAATTGGCCTTTAGCTCCCGCAGGAAATGATCCAGGCGATGTTTGGATTTCAAACGCACGAGTAGATGAACATGGTCGTCGATGCCGTTGATCTCCAACGGGATCGCGTCCATACCTTTGACGATTCCGCCGAGGTAGTAGTGAAGTCTGGTTTCCCAACCCGGTAGGATTAATCTGCGACGTTCTTTGGTTGAGAATACGAGGTGACGGTACGAGGCGACATGACTCGAAGGCATATGTGGGAGCTCCTTTGTTTCTGCCGCGTCTTTAACGCGGGATCGTATTGTTGAGTTATCCAGAGGTTTCACCTCTGGCTATGCTCTCCAGCGGCTTCACCCCCGCCGGGGAAAGGTTTTCGTTTTCGACCAGAGGCTTCGCCACTGGCTATTATCTTTCGCGTCTTCGACGCGTGAAGCGCGCACTCCCAATCGAGGCGAAGAGAACAAAATCGCGAACGTCTTCGCTCCGACCCGGTCCGCTTTTCGGAGACCGTCGTCACAAACTAACCCTCGGTCCTTTCCTTCCATGTCTGCGGGTTCGAACCGTCGTCCTTTCGGATCATCGTGATCGCTCCCGGCGATGGGCAAACGAGCGCGCACAAGTTACACCCGACGCACTCTTCTTCGATGACGTATGGGTATCTCTTTCCGTCGACCTCTTGGAACTGAAAACTCTGGTGAGCTCCGTCCTCGCACGCGATGTAGCAGAGATTGCAGCGGATGCAGTTTTCGACGTTGACGTGCGCTTTGACGTCGTAATTCAGATCGAGATTGCCCCAGTCGGTGACGCGGTTCACCGACGCACCGACGATGTCATTGACCGATGCGAAACCTTTCTCGTCGAGATAGTTGTTCAGCCCGTCGATCATGTCCTCGACAATGCGGTAACCGTAGTGCATTACTGCGGTGCAGACCTGAACACTGCCCGCGCCCAGCAGCATGAACTCGACCGCATCGCGCCACGTGTTGATCCCGCCGATACCGCTGATCGGGATTTTGAATTCGGGATCGCGTGCTAGCTCGGAAACCATGTTCAGCGCGATCGGTTTCACAGCCGGGCCGCAATATCCTCCGTGCGCGGCCATTCCGTTAACGTTCGGATACGGGATCATCGTATCGACATCGACGCCCATCACGGAATTAATCGTGTTGATGAGGGATACCGCGTCGGCACCGCCGGCCTTTGCCGCGCGTCCCGGCGGGCCGATGTGCGCCACGTTTGGCGTGAGTTTCACGATCACCGGCAGGTTCGAAACTTCTTTGACCCACTCGGTCACCATGCACGTGTATTCGGGGACCTGGCCCATCGCCGAGCCCATGCCGCGCTCGCTCATCCCATGCGGACAGCCAAAATTCAATTCGAACCCATCGCACCCTGTATCCTGCGAGCGCTTTACGATCTCATGCCAGGCCTCGCGTTTCGATTCGACCATCAGCGATACGATCACTGCATGGTTCGGGTACTTTTTCTTGCACTCGTAAACCTCTTTGAGATTTACCTCCAGTGGGCGGTCGGTGATCAACTCGATGTTGTTGAGCCCGATCATGCGCAACGCACCGTGATCGATCGACGCGAGTCGTGACGAAACGTT
>DASUSJ010000184.1:0-5699 GCA_036375155.1 Pyrinomonadaceae bacterium | reverse complement strand
CGCACCGATGTCACAGAAGTTTGTGTTCTTTACCCAGTTGATGTCGGGCGAACCATCCACGAGCCGCACAAAGAACGCGTCGCTATAAAATGATGAATAGAGGTTCCGCAGATCCTCGTTCGTCAGATTTACCTTCGTCTGCATGTAGCATGACGCGAAAATGCCGCGCGAGACAGGGAGGCTATGAGTCATGAAAACGAGCTCGCTCCCGAATTCGCCGAGCTTCTTCAGATGCTGTCCGATCTCCGGCACGTGCTGATGCGTAAACGGTTTATACGCGTAAAATGAATTCGATCTCTGAGGGTGATGCGTGTTAGCTGCAGCCTTCGCGCCGGAACCGCTCGAACCGGTTTTGGCGTCGACTATAACATTCCCGTCCAACAACCCGCTTTTGACCATGGGCGAAAGTGCGAGCAGTGTGGCGGTAGCGAAACAGCCCGGATTCGCGATGTAATCCGCTTCTCGAATCGCGTCGCGGTTCGTTTCGGTGAGCCCGTAGACGAACTGGTTTTGAAGCGCAGTTGCTGTATGGCTGAGCTTGTAATGTAGTTCAAACACTTCCGGATCGTCGATCCGGAAATCGCCCGAGAGATCGATCGCTTTAACGCCGGCCGGAAGCTGCGGTATCAGTCCCAGTGCCTGCCCGTGCGGCAAAGCAAAGAATGCAACATCCAGGTCGGATAACCGGCTAAGATCGGCTGGGGCACCGGTGAATTCCAGGTCGGTCAAGCCAAGCAGGTTGCGGTGAACCTGCTCTACTCGTTTTCCTGCGTGCTCATTCGCAGTGACGAATTTAATGTCAGCGTTGGGGTGAAACAGAAGGATGCGAAGAAGCTCGCTTCCGCCGTACCCCGAACCGCCGAAGATCGCGATGCGGATGTTTGCGCTCATGCGAATGCTGCCTCCGCCGGAATCGACGTTTGTATCCGCTCGAAAAGCGCCCGGCCGTCACGCCGCGCATTACCGGCGGCGAGACCGAAATTCTGTTGAATAAACGCCTCGCCCATCGGCGAGTCCGTCACCGATCCGGCGACGACGTCGATGGCGATTCCGAGGCGATCTAGGATGTGCATTCCGCCGATCACGCCGACGTAATCCGATGCACAAAACACGAATGATGAGACAGCGTCCATGATCGACCTGTCGCGCAGGATGGCATCGACTCCGTACCCTCCCACGATACCGTCGCCGAGCTCGGCAACTATCAGGTCGGGCTGCTGCCGGTTCAGATCATTGAAGATCGCCTTCGTTAGATCGGGCAGGTTTTCCGTATCCACGGTAGAGGGAAGCCCACAGTCGAGAAAACTGGCGGTTGCAAAAGCGCCGTGATCCTGCATGTTCAGGGTATCTCGAAGACACGCAATTCCGGTGAGCTTTGCACCCGCAACCTTCATCCCCGCGTTCGACGCTTGCCTGACGATCTCAACGGCGGCCACGGTCTTACCGGAGTTCATGCACGAGCCCGCTACCATCACGACAGGCGCTCCTCTTAACAGTTCGGTGGATGGCTCCAACGCACCGTCGCCGATATTAAGTGGCATGCCGAGCTCATCTACAGCAATGCCGATCACTTCAAGCTGGATCGCATCGGAGAGCGACGAATGATGACCCGTACATTCCCCGATCACCCCTCCCATGTTCAGAAGGTGCAGCCGGTCGCCCGACGAGACGCTCTCCGGTACGTTGCCCACAAAGCCTTTCAGAGCGCGCCTTTTTCCAAGAACGCCGAGAATAATGTCGCCGCGGTTGATCTTCGCTAGCCTGCCCGAAGGGAGCTCCAGATTACCGTAGGTAATTGACTCGGTCACCGCTCTGCAGACAATGACATCGCCCGACCGCGGCGCATCCGGGTTGCTGATCACCTCAACACTCCTATTCAACCGCAGCCTCGAGGCCGAAGATCCTGTTTTGTCTATGTCGAAATACATCGTTCTTCCCTAGTTCGTCGTGAACAGTGCTCTTAGCTTTCGTACAGCAGCCCGTTGTTTTCCCGAGTCCTTCACGGCAATAAATATTGTGTCGTCGCCCGCGATGGTGCCGACGATCTCAGCCATCTTCTCCGCATCAATCCGAACGGCGGCCGCTGATGCGAGGCCCGAGGAGCAACAAACGACAATGAGGTTCTCTCCGACTGTCTCGATCGAAGAGACGCCAAATAGATTCGTGCCCCCGCCCCCGATCGGAGCCTTTGCATAACGCCCCTTCACCTTGATAACGCCGAGGTCATCAAGGTCGCGAGAGATACTCGCCTGGGTGACCGCGATCCCACGCTCGCGTAAAAGTTCCGCGAGCTCTTCCTGACGCTCGATCTTTCGCTTATCGATCAGATCAATGATCAATTCATGTCGGTCACTCCGCTGCATAGATCATTTGTCGATATACATACCGACACGCATATCGGATGCATATTCCCAGAATATACGTTGTCTATGCAGACCGCGTCAAATATTATAAGTTAGAAAATGGACAGCTTGATACGGAGGTATTTCCGGGGGTTCTGACGAAAGTCGTAAATAAGCTTTGTGCCCTCGCTTGAGAGTTGATTGAAATTCGAGGCCGTCTGGTTGATGTTATTAAAGAGAGTCTCGTCCGTCACAAACTTGCCCAACGTTCCTTTTCCGGCCTGGGCATCGGCCAGGATCAAGTCGATCTTCGTAGCCGTCGAATTGAATTTGGCGAGCGTGTCACGAGCGTCGTTATATAGCTGCTCGTCCTTGAGGAACTTGCCGAAGCTACCGCGTCCCGCGCTTAGGTCTGCAGAAATGAGTTTGAAGTCGTCGGCGATCCCGTTGATCTTCGCCGCAGAGGTCCGCAGGTCGATGATGGCCGCACGCGTCTCATTGTATAGCGCGTCGTCCGTGACGAACTTTCCGGCGGAGCCCCGGCCGGCCCTGATATCAGCGGAAATATTCTCGAGCGTCGTGACCGTGCGATTCAAACTGTTGTAAAGCTCCGGATCATTCAACAGCCGGCCGGCCGAGCCCTGCCCACTATTTACCTTATCCAGCGTAGTCTGAAGCTTCGTTACGGTTAGTTTAGTTTCAGCGACTGTCGCGTCCAGGTTTCGGTAGAGCGATTCATCATTGACGATCCGACCCAGTGTGCCCTCACCCTGGTTTGCTTTGTTGAGGATCTCGTTTGCGGGAACAGCAAGCTTGTTGATCTGTTCCAGCAAATCGTTGCCGGTTTGAGTCAACTGGTTTATTGAGATCGCGACCCGCGATTCGAGAATATCATTCTCGGAAACCGGAGTGCCTCTGGTCGATCCCGGGGATATGTTGATTATCTTGTCGTTCGCTAGCAGGGATGTCGCGACGAGCTGAGCGTTGGAGTCGGTGCGGATACGTTCGGAGATTGGCTGGCCGTTCAGCTCTTTATCGATAACCATCACCGCTTCGACTTTGAAATCTTCAGGGCTGTCCGGCGGTAAAAAGCGTACTTCGTCGACCTTCCCGATACGCACACCGGCAAGCTGTACCTCCGACCCTTCGCGCAGCCCGTCAGCAGCCTCGAAACGTGCTTTCAGCCGCATCTTCTCCTGAAACGGGTTGAAATCCCCGCTAGAATTCAGGATCAGGAACGCCAGCACCGCGAGACCGAGAAGCACAAAGATCCCGACGCGAAGTTTGCTGAAGGTCAAAGTTTTTCTTGTTTCTACCATGCCGTCGCGGAGCTTTATAATTTTCCGTGAATGAAGCCGTGAATGTACTCGTCCTCGCTGTTACGAAGCCGTTCGTCGCTCCCGTTGAAAATTATCTTTCCATCCCGAAACATTATCACTTCCGTGTTTATCAAACAAAGCCGCTCTCCTTCCTTCTCATAGATGACCTGGCCCTCTGTATCGACCGTCGCATACTCCGACGAGAGGTAGCGGACGTTATTCATTTCATGCGTTACAAAGATGGAAGAGACGTCCTGCAAATCGCGAAGCTTGATGGCGAGCTCGCATATCGTGCGGGCGGTTGGCGGATCCAAACCCGCGGTCGGCTCGTCAAAAAGCACGATCTCGGGATCCCCCACCAGTGCACGCGCGATGCCTACACGTCGCCGCATACCACCCGAGAGCTCGATCGGCATCTTGTCGATCGCATCCTCTAGATCAACGAAACGCAGCATTCGCCGAACTTCGGCTTCTACCTCGTCCTCGTCGATGACGCCTTGCTCGCGGAGCCGGTAGGCAACGTTCTCGTAAACGGACAGCGAGTCGAACAGAGCTCCTTCCTGAAAGACCATGCCGACCTTTTTACGAATTTCCATCATCTGCTCTTCGTTATAGTCCGTTATGTCCTCGCCATCGATCAGGATCTGCCCCGAATCAGGCTTTAGTAAGCCAAGTATCAGCCGGATCGTCGTCGATTTCCCGCCGCCGCTGCGGCCGAGGATCAGCTTGGTTTCACCCCGTCGAACTGTGAAGCTTACTCCGTCGAGAACCTTCTTATCATCGAACGCCAGATGAACATCGCGGAATTCGATCGCCGGGAGCGTACGCTCAGGCTCATCAACAGGATCTGCGAGATCCATGGGCTCGAAATCTTCTTCGAGAACCGCTGTTTCCATTTTATCTGACGGGACCATAAAATTTTGTCGCAGTGTAGAACCTAGATCACGCCGACGCCCAGGATCGATTGGATCGCCTTTGCGAGAAAGAAATCGAAGATGATCACCCAGATCGATGAAAGCACGACCGCGCTAATTGTCGAACGGCCAACCCCCACCGTTCCGCCTGTAGTGCTAAGCCCTTTGTAACAGGCGATTCCGCCTATCAATAATCCAAAGAAAAAAGGTTTGATGACGCCGCCTATGATGTCTTCGGTCGAGATGCCGTTCCGCACCGACGTGATAAACACATTGAGGTCCTGGTCAAAGATGTACGCGGCAACCGTACCGCCACCAATGATGCCAAAAATGTCGGCTGCGACGGTTAGCAACGGCAGCATCACGATGAGTGCGATCAACCGCGGCGCGACAAGCTTTTTATTCGGGTCGCTGCCAAGAGCTCGCATCGCGTCGATCTGTTGCGAAACAACCATCGAGCCGAGCTCCGCCGATATCGCAGAACCTATCCGGCCAGATACCATCAGAGCTGTCAACACCGGTCCGAGTTCTCGGATCAAGGACGTGGCGACGGACCGGCCCGCCTCATTATGAACGCCGTAGTATTGCAGTGTCGGGAAGGTCTGTAGGACGAGTACGCCGCCGGTGAAAAAACCGGTCAAAAGGACTATCGGTAACGATCCTACGCCGATCACATCCATCTGCAGGATGATCTCGCCGGGATACCTGGGCCGCCGAAAAAGACCCGTGACGACGCTCCAAAGAAGCAAGCTGACTTCCTGGAGTTCGTCGAGGAATTTAGTGAGTGGATTCATTCAGCGAGCAAGGGAAATGAACTACGCCGGGATTTGATAAAGGTTACATCGAAGAACGAAAAACGCCAAACAGCAAAACAGCCGATCCTTTTCAGGATACGGCTGTTCTCGCTCGGACTAAATCCAAAAGATCTATTCGTTTAACGGCTTCTTTATCGGAGCGTCGTCGCCCCGCCCCGGCCGGAACACCCGTCGCTGACGGCGACGTTCCTGGCCTCTACCGCGTGCTTCGGCGAATCTCCTACGGAGTTCCCGGAACCGAACCAGTTGTTCCGCAGTGAGCACCTTCCTGATTGCAAGCTCGCTCTCAAACCTTAGCCGCCCCACGTC
>DASUSJ010000183.1:0-4148 GCA_036375155.1 Pyrinomonadaceae bacterium | reverse complement strand
TTCGTGGGGCCATGGTGAGGATACCGGGCCTTGACCACGCGAACTATCAACTATCACCTACTCCTCATATCGCTTAAACACCAAACAAGCATTCGTCCCGCCAAATCCGAAGCTGTTGGAGAGCACGTAGTCGACCTCGGCGTCACGCGCAACGTTGGGGACGTAATCAAGATCGCACTCCGGATCAGGAACCTGATAGTTGATCGTCGGCGGTAATTTATTTTCCTTGAGAGTTAAAACGGAGAACACGGCTTCGATACCGCCCGCGGCTCCCAGCGCATGCCCGGTCATAGATTTGGTCGAGCTGATAGCCAAGCCATTCTTCGCATGGTCGCCAAAGACTTTCTTGAGCGCCAGCGTTTCGAATTTATCGTTGTACGGCGTCGAGGTTCCGTGCGCGTTCACATAACCGATCTGGTCCGCGGTGATGCCTGCATCCTTGATCGCACGTTCCATTACACGGATCGCCCCGGACCCCGTCTCGTCTGGCATCGTCACGTGGAACGCGTCGCCGCTCATTCCGTAACCCACGATCTCGGCAAGAATATTCGCACCGCGAGCCTTGGCGAATTCGAGCTCCTCTAAGATCAGGATACCGGCGCCTTCGCCGATAACGAACCCGTCACGTTCGAGATCAAAAGGCCGGGACGCACTCTGCGGATCGTCATTGCGGGTCGAAAGCGCCCGCATCGATGCAAAGCCCGCGACCGACATTGGCGTTATCGCGCTCTCCGCACCCCCGCAGATCATCGCATCGGCGTCGCCCCGCTCTATCAACCGAAAGCTGTCCCCGATCGCGTGAGCGCCGGCCGAACACGCCGTTGCAGTCGCGGAATTCGGCCCCTTCGCACCATGACGTATCGATACGTTACCTGCGGCAAGATTGACGATGGCGGAAACAATAAAGAACGGCGAGACGCGGTCGGGTCCGGAGTTCAGAAGCTTCTCGTGCTCGCGCTCGATCGCCCAGAAATCACCGATACCGGAGCTGATGTACGTCCCCACCATGTCCGCATTCGCCTCGTTGATCTCGAGGCCGCTGTGCCTGACCGCTTCGTCCGAGGCCGCAAGAGCGAAATGCGTGAATGCACCCATCCGTCGTGCTTCCTTTTTATCAAGAAAGCTGAGCGGGTCGAAGTCCTTCACTTCGCAGGCGAACTTCACCGAAAACTTTTCCGGATCGAACTTCTTTATATAGTCCGCACCGCTCGCGCCTGCCATAAGCGCGCTCCAAGTCGTCGGCACGTCGTTACCGACAGCCGTGACCAAACCGAGCCCTGTTACTACTACTCGACGCCTCATATCAATGGTGAATGGTGAGTGGTGAATGATGAATGCGAAGAGGCTTCTCTTCATTCACCGTTCACCATTCACCGTTCGTACTTATCCTTTGTGTTGCTCGACGTACGCATACGCGTCGCGCACGCTTTGGATCTTTTCGGCGTCCTCATCGGGGATCTCAATGTCGAACTCCTCTTCAAAACGCATCACGAGTTCCACCAGATCGAGGGAATCCGCACCGAGGTCCTCGATAAAGCGGGCGTTCTCAGTGACCTCGGCCTCATCGACCCCTAACTCGTCAACGATGATCTGTTTGATCTTATCCTGAACTTCTGACATATGTTCTCCTGTTTTTACTTATAGCGTTTCTAAAGCCAATCTTAAACTTTCAGTATTCTCAACGTTGGCGGCGACGGCTTCCCTATCGATCTGCCGAAGCAGGCCGCTTAAGACTTTTCCGGGTCCAACCTCGATGAACTTTCCTACACCTAGCGATCTCAGCTTCTCGACCGATTGCAGCCATTTCACCGGGGACGATACCTGGCGCTTCAGAGCCTCGGCAACTTTTGCCGGGTCGTCATTGGGTTCGGCGTCGACGTTGTGAACGATCGGAAACCGGAAATTGCCGTAATTCAATTCCTGTAGATCGACATCCAGTCTCTCCTCCGCCGGCGTCATCAAGCCGCAATGAAACGGTGCCGAGACATTCAGCTTTATCGCTCGCTTTGCGCCTTTACCTTTTAATATCTCGCACGCCCGGTCAACGGCTTCGCTATTACCCGCGATCACGACCTGCGATGGCGAGTTGATATTCGCCGGGCTGCAGACGTCTCCCTGTGCTGCTTCCGCGCAACCTAGTTCGATGGTTTCCAGATCGAGACCTAGAACCGCGGCCATCGCTCCGACGCCGAGCGGAACCGCCTCCTGCATGTAAGTACCGCGGTTGCGCACCGTTCGAAGAGCGTCGCCGAAATTCAAAACTCCCGCCGCAACCAATGCCGAATATTCACCCAGGCTGTGCCCGGCCACATAGGACGGCGTAGGAAATCCCTCACTCTCCATCGCAGTGAACGCGGCAACCGAAGTTGCAAGGATCGCCGGCTGTGTGTTCGCGGTTAACTGAAGGTCCTCTTCGTTACCTTCAAAACACATTGCCGCAAGCGGAAACCCGAGGGCGTCATCGGCCCGTTCAAATACCTCGCGCGCTGCCGGGAAATTATCGGCCAGATCCTTCCCCATTCCGACGGCCTGCGAACCCTGGCCCGGAAAAACATATGCGATCTTGGATTTTGGATTTGTGTTTTTGGATTGTTCGAGTTCGCCCATACGTAATTTCTGAACCGCAAGAACGCGGAATCCAAAATCTAAAATCCAAAATCTAAAATCGAATCACCGTTCCGCCCCAGGTGACGCCCCCACCAAAGGCGGTCAAAAGGACGAGACTTCCCTCTTTGATCTTGCCCGATTCGATACATTCGTCGATCGCGATCGGAATCGACGCAGACGATGTATTCCCATGCTCAGCGATATTCGAATAGACCTTTTCTTCGGGTACCCCAAGCCGCGAAGCTACAGCGTCCGTGATCCGCTGATTCGCCTGATGCGGGATCACAAGGTCCACATCCTCCACCTTATAACCCGCCTTTTCTAGCATCTCCGCCGAGATGTCGGCCATCGAGCGCACGGCCACCTTGAAAAGCTCGTTGCCTTTCATCTTGAAGAAGTGCATGCGATTGTCGATCGTCTCGTGTGTAGTGCCGAGCTTCGTACCGCCGCCGGGGGCATAGAGCTGCTCTTCGTAACGACCGTCGGACTTTATTTTGGTGGCGAGAATTCCCTTTCCTTCCGGTACGGCACCGAGAACTGCGGCGCCAGCGCCGTCACCGAATATGACGCAGGTCCCGCGGTCGGTGTAATCGACGTATTTGGTCAAAACCTCGGCACCAATGACAAGCGCATATTTGATCTGGCCTGTCCGGATCATCGATTCGACCATCGTCAGGCCATACAGAAACCCAGAACACGCGGCAAATACATCCATGCCCGCAGCGTTAACAGCACCCAGCTGCGCCTGGATGAGAGCACCCGTCGAAGGCATGATCTGATCCGGCGTCGTCGTCGCGCAAACAATAATGTCGATGTCTTCCGGTTTGAGACCGGCTCTGTCCAGAGCCTGCTTCGCTGCCGCAGTTCCGAACTGCGAAGTGTACTCGTTCTCTGCCGCTTTATGACGCTGCTTGATACCAGTGCGCGAGGTTATCCATTCATCGGAGGTCTCGACAATCTTCTCTAGATCGGCATTCGTCAAAATGCCCTCAGGATAAGCGTGCCCCATCCCGATGATGCCCGCGTTGTGCTGTGTCATTTGAATAGAATTAGAACTCAAACGCGCGAAAATTTCAAAAATCTATTCTTCGTCCTTAACGTCAATTATCTGGCGGCCTTTGTACATACCGGTTTTGCCGTCAATGCGGTGCGGAACCTTCGCTTCACCCGAGTCTTTGTCGAGGTAAAACTGAGGCGTTTTCAGCGCATCGTGGGCACGGCGCTGGCGGGTTCGTGATTTCGAATGTCGTCTTTTTGGATTTGGCATTAATTAAAACCTCTCTATTTTGATCCTGCGATTTTCAATTTGCGATTTAAAAAACGATCTGCAATTTCGGAGTCCAACTAAAATCGCAAATCGCAAACCTACGATCGAAAATCATTGAGAGCAGCCCAACGCGGGTCGATCTCGTTCTTGTCACACTTACAATCTAGCAAATTCAGGTCGGCGCCGCATTGCGGACACAAACCCTTACAATCCGGGTCGCAGAATGTCTGCTCGGGAAGATTCAGCAGGATCTGCTCGCGAACGATCTCCTTTA
>DASUSJ010000182.1:0-7398 GCA_036375155.1 Pyrinomonadaceae bacterium | reverse complement strand
CGGCTCAAAGAACGGCACTGCTAAGGGCACCTACACTTTCAGAACACCTGGCGTCTATAAGGTCACACTAAAGGTGACCGACAATACCGGGGTGACGAGTTCGGTAGATACCCATAATGATGTTGAGGCGATCGTCGTCGTCTACGATCCGGCGTCGGGATACACGATCGGTGGCGGGTGGATCAATTCTCCTTTGGGAGCGTTGGTTTCCGATCCCACTATCACCGGCAAGATGAGTTTCGGCTACAACTCGAAATTCTTCAGGAGCGCAACGAATCCGAAAGGTGAGTTGCAACTGGATTTCTTACTTGGCGATTTCGAGTTCAATGCCCTCAACTACGAATACCTCGTGATAGACCAGGCGCGTGCCCAATTCCACGGGTTCGGCAAAGTCAACGGAGTGTCCGGTTACGACTTTATCGCAACGGTCATCGATGGAAGTTTACCGGGAGGCGGCGGAGTCGATAAGTTCCGCATCAAGATCTGGGAAAAGACTACGGGTATCGTCGTCTATGATAACCAGATGGGAGCCAGCGATGCGGCCGATCCAATTGTGCCAATAGGACCCGGGGGGGATATTGTTATCAAGAAATAATGGTCCATTAAGGGAAATGAGGGTAGTTGTCCAGGTTAATGATGACTGCTCTTGACAATTGTTTGATCACCGCAACTTGCCCACTTGGATTTACCAAACTCGTAGAGCTGTGGGAAGCACGGAGTATCGCAGCTTTCAGCTTGCCAACCATTGCCAAGAGTACGACTAAGGCGTACGTCTCGGCTCCGGACAGCAGAATCAAAACGGCGTGGCTTACGTAACAACCGTTCCCGGTTAGTGGCACATAGTAGACGCACAAAACTAAAAATGGGCATTCCCGAACGTCGCGGAAATGCCCAATTTTATTGGTGGCGGGGGGGAGGATCGAACTCCCGACCTTGGGGTTATGAACCCAGAAAGCATGCATTTTAGAACTGCTGACACAGTTAAGGTTTTTCAATTACATCAATAATTTACGCCGTGTGTGAGTGTTCATAGCTGTTCACTTCTATTCATTACTATTCATTAAGTGGTCATTTCTTATGTCACAAAATCTGTCACATCGGAATGGTAGGTTCCCTTTAGGTAAAGCGGTTGTTATTTACCTCTGGGCGTTTCCTCGACCCCGCGGCGCGAAGTCAGCTTTGCCAGCTACATTCCTTCAGACGGCCGATCTGCCGATTGTGGGGTGGCTTGCTGTACTCGTCGGCCATTTTGAGGAAAAGTAGAATAGGTGGCCGCTCAAGATAATCCACGTTACGACCTAAGTCGCGAAGGAGGTTATCGTCCGGAAGTTCTGTCCAATTCGCCCTCGACTGACTCGATTTCCTCGTCATAAGCCGATCGCGCTTCCGGTTGCTGCCATTTGAAAATTCGATTGGCGGATCGGCAACAGAGATCTATGTTCAAATGCATGACTCACGGCACGAACGCGTTCGCCACGGGCCGGTCGCCGGTCGCACCGAATTGCTGGATCAGGGTTCCGGCCGTTGTTCTCTGCGAGTACCAGTTCGTGTCGGATGGCCGGAACACCGTCACATCGAACCTGCCGTCCCCGTCGTAATCCCCGGGTGACGGAATATCCCCGTTGGTTCCGAACGGTGCCGAAAAGAACGTCGTGTCCTCGCTCCGAAGTATGAACCACTCGCCAGTCGACGGCCGCCAGAGCGCAACATCAGCTTTCCCGTCTCCGGTGTAGTCGCCCTGGACGCTCTTGTCGGCCGCCTCTCCGAATTGATAGACGATCAACCCGGCTGTCGAGCGGTTTAACCACCACTGCCCGTTCGATGGGCGGTAGATAGCAAGGTCAGCCTTTCCATCTCCGTCGTAATCCACTGCGACCGGATGATCCCCCGTCGCACCGAACTGTGCGATCGTTGTTCCATTGTCGCTCGAGCGCTGGATGTACCACGTCGCACTCGATGGTCGGAACACCGCAGGATCCGCCTTGCCGTCCGCGTCGTAATCAGCCGGTGCCGGGATGTCTTCGCTCGCACCGAAAGGGAATGAGAAGAACGAGTTGTTCTCAGATCGCAGGATGTACCATTCGCCGGTCGATGGACGGAAGAAAGCAATATCCGTCTTGCCGTCCCCGGTAAAGTCCGCCGGAGCGATCTTGTCAGTCGAAGCGCCAAACTGAAACGCCACAGTATTACCGCTGCCGCTATGATTGATCCACCACTCACCAACGGACGGACGGAAGATACTGATGTCGGTTTTGCTGTCGCCATCGAAGTCGAATACCGCCGTTTTCAAAATGAACATGACGGTATTGTCCGTACTCGTTGACGTCAGGCTTACATTTCCAAGCGTGTCTTGCGCAGCACCTTGGATGATACTCGCGCTAACTAGACCGGAACTTCGGATTCCACTGACAGAGATCGTGTATGTAACCGGTCCTTCCGCGACATCGAGCGTTACAGAGGAAACGTCAGCGGTTGAGCCTGCAAGCGAAATGTCCGATGGCGTCAGGCCAGTAACGCTCTCGCTGAACGTGGCCGTGAATCTCACAGGTTGACTACGCGACGGATCTGTCTGGTCGATCGCCTGGTTTACGGCGACGGTCGGCGCGACGTTGTCGAGGGTCACCACGTTATCCGTACTCGAGGACGCGGCCATTAGATTTCCAGCATCGTCAAACACGCCGCCGGCGGGGATGCTTGCGACGACCGTCTGACCATCGCCGATGGCACCTGAAATGGAGATCGAATAAGGACCGGTGCCGGCTACGGAAGCACTCGCGCCGGAGACATTGGCCGTGGAGCCCGCGAGGGAGATATCGGACGATTCGAAACCGAAGACCGGTTCACTGGTCACTGCGGTAAAGGAGATGGGCTGGATGCGCGTCGGATCCGCCTGTGCAACCGATTGATTGATCGTCACGGATGGTGGAGTTGTATCGATCGTCACGACTGTCGGAGCGCCAGTTATGACCGCTGAGCTTGGCAAAGTCTGCCGGGCTCGGTACCGGATATTGCCGTTAACCGGCGCTTGTGTATCTGACAGGGCCACGGATGTTCCGACCGCAACGGTACTCGAGACGGGAGCACCGTCGCGCAGCAGCTCGACCGTCGCGCCAACCGTTACGTCGTTTATCGTGAAGCTCAGATCGCGAATATTTGTAATGTTATCCGCATTGCTCAATCCAGTGTCACTCGCGGCCTGAAGGTCCGGCACATTAGTCGCACCTTGGAAAACATACGCCGAGCCCACGTCGCCGTTCGGGGGAGAATCATCATTCGCGCAAGATGCAAACAGTGTCCCGTCGTCGAGTGAAAGATCCTCACCGAAGATGTCGTTCGCGGCGCCGTCGGGAGCCACCAGCTTACCTCGCGGAGTCCAGGTAGTACCTTCTCTCGAAAACGCGTACGCCGAGCCCTGGTCGGAATTCGGACCGACGTCGTCCACGGCCGCGCCGACCACGACCTGATCCCCGTCGATCACGACATCTTTGCCGAACCGGTCATTTTGTCCCATGTCGAACGCGGTCAATTTAGTCTGTAGAGTCCAAGTCGTTCCGCTCCGAACGAACACGGATGCTGTTCCCTGATCAGAACCGCCCGGTATGCTTTCCTCCCACGCTCCGCCGATGGCTGTGTCGCCGTCTATGTCGACGCTGATTCCGAAGCGCTGATTGTCGAATTGCTCCGCCGACGCAGATACCAATTTTTGCTGCTGTGCCCACGAAGTTCCGGTCCGAAGAAAAACATAGGCTGCGCCGGTTCGAAAACCTCCGCCACTCGTGGCGTCAGGAGAGCCAACAAGCGCATAGTCGCCGTCAATCGCCACGCTGGTGCCGAAACTGGCGAAACCTTCCGCATCATTGGCAGTAAGTTTCGCCTGCTCCGTCCACGTCTGCTCACTCCTTGTAAACACGTATGCGGATCCAGCATTATCTGCTCCCGGGAAGTCGTCATTTGGTGATCCGGCAACGATCGTGTCTCCGGAGATTGCAAGGGCGATCCCAAAAAAGTCGCCCCCCGCACCATCCGATGCGACGAGCTTTTGTTGCTCGGTCCAGATGGTACCGTTCCGGGTGAACACATACACCGCTCCCTTGTTTTCTATTGGGCCGGGCGCATCGTCGAGATGAGCGGACACCGCGATAGTATCCCCCGAGATCGCCACCCGCGAGCCAAAGCTATCAAAGTTTGCGGCGTCAGAAGCGACGATTTTCTGCTGGAGCGTCCAGGTTAGTCCACGCCTGACATAAATATAGGCGGCACCCCGATCCGGGTTGCCCGGCCCGAAATCGGCACCGTTCGATCCTATGACAACGGTGTCGCCATCGACGGCCACACCGCCGCCGAACCGATCCTGCGTCCGTCCGTCAAACGCCCGTAGGTTGCTTGAGAATGTGAACAGATCGCCTGCAACTGCTGGAGTTGGTGTTGGCGTGGGCGTCGGAGTTACGCAAGGGGCGCCCATTTCAACGCTGTCTATTGACGTCCCCGAACCGAGAAGTCGCCCACCGGCGACGAGAATCTTTACCCCGTCAATGGTATCGACGGTTGCAGCGCCGGACTGCATCCGCGCGGCATTCAGTGGAGATGCCAATCCCCAGGTGTTCGAACTCGGATCGAAAACCCGTGCGGTATCGAGCGAGGCCAACTCAGTGGCGCCGGCCAGGACCCAGAACTTGCCGTTCAACGCCGCGCCGCTGGCAAAAAATATGGCGGCAGTCATCGGCGGTCCAACTGACCAGCTGTTGGCCGCAATATCGTAGATGTAGAACGTCGCGACTGGGCTAAACCCGTCGCTGGTCCCACCTGCAACATAGATCTTGCCATCTAAAACAGCGGTAGCAGCCCCATATCGCGGCGCCGGCATCGGCGCTAGTGGGGCCCAGCTATTCACCGACACATCGTAAACGAAAACCGAATTGACCGTTTGCGAGCCACTTCGTCCGCCGATCACGTAGATCTTTCCGTTTAGCGCAACCTGGGCTTGGTGGTTTACCGCGATCGGGACGTCCGCGCCCAACGACCACGTATTACTGGCGATGTCGTAGATGCGGTTATGCCTTACGTTATTGATGCCGCCCATCACATAGATCTTTCCGTTTCCGCCATACGAGGCGCGAAAACGTGATTCGTTACCGAATGTGAGTGCCTCCCGCGGAGTCCACGTGTCGTTGCGGGGATCGTAGCGGTTCACCTCAGCGTGCCCGAATCCGCCCGTTTGGCCGCCGAAGACATATACATGTGTCCCATCACTGGCGACTGCGGCGTCGTGAACGCCGAACGGATAGGGCGCTTTGTACTGCCAGGGACCACACGGAGGTGTAGGCTCCGGCGTTCCGCCGGTCGCTATAAGATTTGTAAACCCTTCGCCGACGCCCTCAATAGTCTGGGCAGGGAGCCAGCCAAACACTGCGAATACCGTCGCAGCGATAATCTGAATAAATGTGGTGAACTTCATTTTGTATTCGCGACTATAGGATACGTCGATGAGAACGGATTCAAGTTAGATGCAACCGGTTATCTTACTTCGTATTTTATCAGAGGATTGAACGACCCATCCGAGCGGACGGGAGTCTCGTTCAATTGAGCCACCAGTATTTCCATTTCGCGCCATTCTGGAATTTTCTGTTGCTTTCTCACGAACCGAACATAACTATGAACTAGCCTTTGGGCTGTTCATTCCATTCGCGGCCGAGCAGGACGCGACCGTTCGCTTTTAAAACTCACGCTAAGACGCATTTACTCCATAAATCTGTCACAAAAACAAAAAGGCAGGTGCCAGCCTGCCGTAAGTGTTTGAATCTAATGGTGGCGGGGGGGAGGATCGAACTCCCGACCTTGGGGTTATGAACCCAGAAACCATGCATTTTTGAACTGTTGATACAGTTACAGTTTTTCAATTACATCAATAATTTACGCCGTGTGTGAGTGGTCATAGCTGTTCATTTCTATTCATTACTGGTCATTTCTTATGTCACAAATCTGTCACAAATGCTGAGACGCTAATTCTCGCTATCGTGATCGATGCCGTTACCCGTTGTCGTAAACCCAACGTTTGGCTCCTTCGTCCAGGTGCGGGTGTCGTCTGCCGCACGATGCATGTTCTTCTTGCCATCATCGTACCTCAACAGCTTCCTCTCCAACTCAAACGGGTTCGTCGTCGCTCGCAAGAACCATCACCGGGCACTGCGCCGAGATCCAAACCAAGACCGCACCTTTTTTGCCTCTAACTTGTCTAAAGACTGCTCGGCGCCGCTCAGATCCGGCAACGTAAAATTTTTCAGCTTTGTGCCTACGGGAAAATCAACGGCAACAAAATCACTTGTCTCGTTACAGCCGGTTGCCGTTGCGAGGAGTTATCCGTGAAGCGAATTGCTAGCGAGAGTTTTTTCGCGCCTAGCGCTCATTTTTCCCTCGGTCGGAGCTAACACGGAGGACGGGTTAACTCTTAAAAGTTGGATTTCGAGAATTTAAGCAATCCACCTGAAAAGGCATGGAACTTGTTTTGCACTTTGAAATCGAGGTGTCTTGCAACATCGATATGAGAACCAATGAGAGAACTTTCATACTTCTCGTAGGTTTTGGAAATGTGTAGCTGGTGCGGAAAATCCTCTACGCTTCGTGTCTCGGACGAGCATATCCTCTTGAGCGCACAGCTAATGACCTTATCGCTCGGCCGGATCTTAATCTGGTTTGAAGGGATGAGTTATTCCCGCGTAGGTGACCTGCCGGCGCCCTGAGGTACCAAGGGATGTCTAGAATTCAATAATATCGATCGGCTTTGCAAGACAAGGAGGCTGCGATGTTTCGCATTGTATTGATCTCCATCCTCTTGCTTTCGCTCCCAGTTGGCGTGACACGGGCTCAGACCAGCCTCGAAGATTACATTGATCAACTGATAAGGCTCGGTGAGTTAACCGACAACAAAGAGTATCGGGAAGCAATCAACGTTTACAAGAGACTGCAGGCACAGCCGGCAACGCCCGGATGGCTCAAGGCCGCAAGCGAATATGAGATGGCGGAACTGTACGGGGCGATGAACGAGGCCGACAACGCGATCGCCGCCCTCGGTCGTGCGGTCCAACTCGGTTTTGACGACTGTCTCACTCCGCGAAGCGCCGAACGCCTCGCCGGCGTCTTAAGCGACCCCAGTGCGGCCCAGATGCTGGCGGGGATGAAGATCTCGGAAGGCGATTTTCACGAGCTGGTCTGGTTGAAGGCCGAGGCGCAGAACGCGCACCATGACGCGCGCACGATGATCATCGAAAACACCAATAGACTCGATCATGGGATCACCGAGATCCCTCAGTCCCAACTGCCGACGCGTCCAACCACGTCGGCCGGGGTGTTGTACTGGCGACTGCAGCTACTGGCGGTACAAAAGATCCAAAGAGATTACGT
>DASUSJ010000181.1:0-8994 GCA_036375155.1 Pyrinomonadaceae bacterium | reverse complement strand
AAACGCCGGCCGGTTCTCCGTTGAGCCGGCCGCTGTAGAATATCGAAGGCCTCTTTTCATCCGAGACGAAATTGTATTGAACAGCCAGATTCCCCTGATGATCCTGGGCGGCGGCGCCGATCCATCGAGAGGAAGAAGCGTCGCCGAGCGTGGCCTGTTCCGAAACCGCATAGACCGCGCCCGTTTTCCTGAATTCGTAAACGCGCACGGCGGCACGATACGGCTCACTCGAGGTGCGCACTGTCTGATTCACGACCAGCGACTCGTGCGTTCCGAAATTTCGATACGCTAGGCGATAGTTCAACCGATCGCTTTGCGAGTCGAGCTTCTCCCCAGGAGCCGGCTGCGAAATGTCGGCGCGGCCATCGGGACTTGTCGGATCGAACGCCGCGACAGCAATCGGGCTCTCTGGTCGTTCGCTAAAGGTCGAGCTCAAGGGGTCGCCAAAGTCCGCATGGAAATCGTAAAGCCTGATCGCGTCCTGAGCATCGCCGTACTCGGTCGCGGTATAGCTCGCGAACACATTTGGCGATCCCGCGGGCGGCGGTCGCAGGCCATCCATGTCTGATGGCAACAGACCTTTCCGGCGCGGGCTGACAGGAACCTGGAGATTGAAATAGATGTAGCTCGCAGACGGATCGCCGGCGAGAAGCTTCTCCCGATCGAATGCGAACGCACCTGCGCCGACGTAATCGGCGCCGAGAAACTCGTCCGTCGACATGTAATAGGCATCGGGCCAGACCCCAAACTTCGGAAAGTCGTTCAGCTTCACATTCGGCATCACGAATTCGTACGCGTAGTACTGCCCGAGCGGGTCGCCTGTCTTCGACACCGCGACCATCTGCCGGAACGGAGGGAACGCCGTGCACGTCTGGCTAACCAGCCACCGGTCGGCGAGCGGATCGTAGAGCACGATCGCGAGGCCGTCGTTACGCGTAGAACAAACAGTCCCGAGTGGTGCAAACAGGTCACTGATCTTAAACGCCGGTGACACGGGCTGGCCTGTCTTGTCGAAAACGCGGAGCAGCGAGTTTACAACCTGGAAGTAATGATCCGGCCCAACATCACCATTCATGTCAGGCGGAATGATGAGGAGCTCGTATATCTGTGCATTGTCGATATTCGAAAGGCCGGGAAATGAAAGAGCCGGTTCCGGCATCGGCGTCGTTCCGAATAGAGCGAGCGCGGTCTCCGAGTCGTGCTGCGCAACTCGTTCACTTTTGCTTGAAGGTTGACTGCCCAACTCGTGAACCTTTAGTTCGCGAACGTCTCCGCCGGTCGCCGCCGGTGCGATGTCACGAAGCCGGGGCGAAACCGCAAACGCCGTCGCCCGCGAAACAACAGGTTGCCCGACGCGGAAACCTTGTTCTTCGGATCTCGTCGCCACCGTCGGGTGCAATAGCAGATAAGAAACCGCAGGCGTGAAAATAAAGGCGAGCAGCAGGTACTTCTTCATTGCTTTTCGAACTTAAGAGCAGAGAAATAATAATCCGATTGACCGGTGGTAACAACCCCGACTGACCAACGCATCACGAGCCCTTCGAGAGGTTAGAATACCCGTGGCCCACTGGTAGGAGTGAGCTACCCAGACGAGAACTGCCGCTCTTACCGACGGCACCGGCCTTCAGCCGCCGACGATCGACAGTTTTGACGGTGCAGGTCAGGCGGATGACACGGGAAGAAAACTGACGACGTTCGTTCCAGCAAACGGCATGACACTCGCTCAGCAGCAGGTGATCTATACCAGGGGATGACCGAGAGGCTCACGTTCGTTCATCAGGATACGAGTACCACAGGCACTCAGGAAACGAACGACGATGGGACGTTGGTAAATACGAGCGACCGCTCGCGAGAGCACGACCCTCTCGGCCGGAATACCGCCAGTGCCGGACCGTATATTAGTTTGGATTCGAATCCGTCGGGCGGCGACTGCCAGACGGGGAACTAGACGGGGCTCAGGATAACGATCGTCGCTCTTCGTTTCGCTTCGTCGAGAAACGTCTCGATCTGCTGGGCGACGCGCTGCTCGGTGAGTTCATTGATGATCTGCGCCCGCCGGCTTGGGAGTGTAGGAACGATCACGCCCGGGTTTCGCCTTTGGAACTCTGGGACATACACGTCGCGATAATATTGCGCTTCGTCTTCGGCTGTTATAACGACGAACGATCGGAACCGGAAGGCCAGGTATTTGTCGATCGCGATCCGCTGGGCGATGATCTGCTCGAAATTGGGATCGCTAACGGATTTGAATCCAACGAGCTTGAGCCGTTGCTCAAACTCAGCTGGACTCGGGAAGTAGGAAACGACCTCGCTGATCTTGGCGTTGATCTCGGTCTTCGTCGGCGCTTCACGTGGGAGTCGCTCGGCCTCGAGCGCGAATAGACGCTGGTCGATCAGAAGCCGAAGTGCACGGTTCAGGTCCTCCGACGAAGGTGGACTGATCGGGGTGTTGGGTTGAAGCGCAAGCTGCCATCTTAGGTCCGACAGGGTTATCAACTCAGTCCTGACACCATCGCTTACAGTTGCGACGGTCTTATCGACCACCTGCTGGCCATTGACGGCTCCCGCTCCGGCTAGTACCAGAATCATCCCGAGTATCAAATGTCTTACCGCTTTCGAGGTGCCTTCAAACATAACTAATACCTAGATTTTTGCGTGAATAAGGCGTCAGGTCAACCTATATTCGGCCGGGCAAACACATTGACAAAATGTTCAAAAAGTTTTCTAATCTAGTGGGAGTTTTGAGTTTCCCGCATCCTCCTTCCGCATTAGCTCACCCCAGTCCATTCTAGACCTCTCCGGCCTTCACGATCTACATGCATGTCAGTCCCTTCCGTAGAAAAAAAGCAGGCTAGGGTATCTTCTCAGCTTGGCACCACGGCTGATGCGTCTGCCGAGCTCAGGTTTATTTCGGACCTCGGCCGAAGCTTACTCTTTACGGTGCACCCAAAGAAGGTCGCGAGCCGGGTGGCGAGTGCCGTGCAGCAAGCGATGAATGCGGAGGTTTGCGGCTTCATAGCCGAGCTCGAGAATATCGGTGTCGTAAGCTGTGCTTTCGATGCCCGCGGCGAGCTGGACAGCAACTTTCTTGAGCGGTCAAGATTTGAGCAGTGGCTCGAATTCATGCCGCCCCAGGTCGGTCACAGCCAGGAGCTTACAGACGAATTTCTTATAAGTGGAGCAAGTCACCGTCTCGAATACGTATCTCCTGTCCATATCAACGGCCACATCAGGGGCGCGCTGATCGTCGCATTTTCACGAAAGCAGGATCTCGACGAATCGAAGGTCAAGGTCATCGAGGCGGCAACGCAGATGGCCGCGATGAGCATAAACCTCTCGGCCCATTACGAAGCAGCGATTAACAGCTCGATCACGCGCGCGAAAGAAGAACACCGGAGATTTACCGAAGCGATCCTCGACGCGCTGCCAGTTTCCCTTTATGTGGTCGATCGAGATTACAGGATCGTGACATGGAACCGTCATCGCGAGATCGGCACCCAAGGCATACCCCGTGATGCCGCGATCGGCAGAAACGTGTTCAATGTGCTCGCACGATACCCGGAAGGCCGCGTACGCGAAGAGTTCGAACGCGCATTTCGGACCGGACGTATCGAACGCATTGAACAGCAGACAGCCAGCGAAGACGGGTCCACTAAGCATTGGATGGTTAGCAAGATCCCGATGCGCGATTCGGAAACCAACGAGGTCAGTCATGTGATCACCGTCGGCGAAGACATTACAGTCCGCGTCGAGGCGATCCATGCTGTGGGCCGGGCGGAAAAGCTCGCGGCCGTCGGCCGCTTAGCAGCGGGCGTCGTGCATGAGATAAACAATCCGCTCGCGACCATCTCCGCCTGTGCGGAGGCGTTGGAGCATCGAGTCGAAGAAGGCGCATTTGACGGATCGGAGGTCCTCGAAGATCTGAACGAATATCTCGGCCTCATCAAGAGCGAGGCCTTTCGATGTAAATCGATCACGACCGGACTGCTGGATTTTAGCCGTCTTCGAACGGGCGACCGTCACCCGCTCGACGTCGCTGAGATCCTTCGCTCATCCGCGAACCTGGTCTCGCACCAGAAACGTGGCGGGGCAGTTAAGATCGAACTCGATATAAATGACGATCTCCCGCGGATAAACGCCGATGGCGGACAGCTTCAGCAAGCCGTCATCGCTTTGGCGACAAATGCTATCGACGCAATGCCCGACGGCGGCACGCTGACTTTTCGCGCGTTTGCCGAGCCACGGCGTATCGCGATCGAGATCGAGGACACCGGCATAGGAATTCCTACCGAGGACCTCTCCAAGGTTTTCGAACCGTTCTTCACAACAAAAGAGGTCGGCAAAGGAACCGGTCTAGGGCTGGCGGTATGCTACGGGATCATCACGGACCATGGCGGCCGGCTTAGCGTCCGTTCGAATGTTGGAAAGGGAACCACCTTTACCATCTTCCTCCCTATCACGGAAAAGCCGGAGTAGCTCCGGCCTAATCTACATATGGCAAAAATACTAGTAGTCGACGACGAAAAGAACCTTCGTCTTGTCGTCCAAAAAGAGATGGCCCGTCAGGGTCACGATGTCGAAACCGCGTCGGACGGCGAAGCTGCCTGGGAGCTTCTCGAAGCTCGCGATTTCGATGTTCTTCTCTGCGATATAAACATGCCGCGACTGGACGGTATGGGGCTGCTTCGACGCGTGTGCGAAAAAAGCGCCAACCCGCCCGAGATAATAATGCTCACCGGGCAGGGAACTGTCGAAACTGCGATCGAGTCCATGAAGCTCGGCGCTTATGATTACCTCACAAAGCCCTACCGCATCTCCGAGCTATCGGTTCTCGTCGATCAGGCGGCCGAGAAGCATCAGCTGAAAATAGATAACACCCGGCTGCGGGCGCAGATCGCCAGGACGAATAACAACCTTCCCGAGATCATTGCTGAATCGCCGCAGATGAAAGAAGTGCTGCGGCTCGTCAGGCGCGTCGCACCGGCTGACACGTCGGTTTTGATCACGGGCGAATCGGGAACCGGAAAGGAACTGATCGCACAGGCGATCCACCGTCTAAGCCCACGGAGCGACAAGGCGTTCATCGATCTGAACTGTGCCGCGCTCCAGGACACGTTGTTGGAATCAGAGCTTTTCGGACATGAAGCCGGAGCCTTCTCGGGGGCCCGGACACGTAAGCTTGGCTTGTTCGAGCTTGCCGATGGCGGAACGTTGTTTCTCGACGAGATCATGGAAATGCCGTCGCAGCTTCAGTCTAAACTGCTGCGTGCGCTCGAGACTCGTTCGTTCTTCCGCGTCGGTGGTGTAAAGAAAGTCGAAGTCGATGTGAGGCTGGTTGCAGCGACAAACCGTGACCCGAAGGTCGCACTTGCCGAAGGCGCTTTCCGTGGCGACCTGATGTACAGGATCAACAGCTTTGAGATCACGATCCCCCCGCTTCGCGAAAGACGTGAAGATGTCGTACCACTCGCACGTCACATTCTTCAAAAAGTAGGCGGGGCAGCTCCACCTGAGCTGACAGCACCCGTGATCGAAGCACTAACCTCCTATGCCTGGACCGGAAACGTGCGTCAATTGCGAAACTGTCTCGAGCGCGCCGCCCTGCTTGCCGACAACGGGCGGGTGACCGTTAAAGAGCTGCCACCCGAGGTTGTATATCGAAACGAAAAAGCGCACGTCTCGGTCAGCTACACGACGCCGGGAAACGGCGGTGTTGCGTCCTTTCACAATGTAGCACCGACGAATCTTCGCGACGTGGAACGCCAGCAGATACTCAATGCACTCGAGAAGACCGGATGGCATCGCGGAAAAACAGCGGAGCTTCTTGGAATATCTCCTTCAACCCTCTACCGCCGCCTACGGGAATACGACCTCGAGACCCGATAAAACCTATGAAGAATTCGACACTCTACGGCCGACTACTCCTCGCGACGGTCTTTGTCGCGGCAACCGCCCTGAATGCAGCGGCTCAACTTAGAACTGGCGGCCAGGTCTTCGACGTCCTCGACGGCAAGACCGTAATCGTTGCGGTGCCCACTGGTCACGTCACTGTCGAACTGCAGTATATCGACGTTCCGGAACCAGGACAGTCTCTTCACGGCGTCGTGAAGGATCATGTGCGCACACTACTGCTCGGGAAATCTGTAGAGCTTCAGACGAAAGGATTCACGCGAGGAAAAGTGACCGGGAAATTGACCCTCGACGGCGTTGACGTCAGCCAGCAGTTGCTTCGCAATGGAGCAGCGTGGCACCTGACGATGGAGATGTCCGGCCAGAGCCGCGACGAATTCAATACTTATGCCGAATCGGAGTCTTTTGCCCGGCAGGAGAAACGCGGCGTTTGGTCCGTGGCAGGCCTGGAGCCGGCCTGGCAGTTTCGTGAAAAAGCGAAGCAGCTCGCGGTAAGTCACCAGCCGGCGCGAACCGACACTGCAGCACCGCAGTCGGCTGCCCGGCGCAAAGGTTACTGGTCGGACAAGAATCCGTTCCTCAAAGATCCTGGTGGGATGACCCACGGCTTTAACGCAGCGACGCAAACCGGGTTTCTCGGAACGTCGATGCTGGGAGTCGCAGAGGATAAAAGCCAGCCGGCCGGTCAAAAGACGGCGATGGATCTGACCTACTACTACACCGAGAATGGTAAGAAAGGTCGAACGGGCTACTTCGTGGTGACCTTGGTTTCGTTAGCTGACAACTGGCGGTTTCTGCGGTCAAACACACTGACTGTAGAAGTCGACGGAAAAAATATTGTCGTTGGAAAACCGAAGCGAGAAACTGACAATTCAGCGTTCAAGTTAGCAGAGAAGCTCACGTACCGCGTCGACGTTGCGACGGTCGAAAAGATCGCTCATGGCGCCGATGTCGCGATGAAGATCGGGAACTACAGAGTTGTGCCCAGGCCGGGAATCCAGATGATTCTGTACAACATGCTTCAGGCCGCTAAATAAACGAAACTGCATTTTGGGCCAGGCAGCACGCGGAAGCAGATGACGAGAAGTTATCGCGGAGGCCGACAACTTTCCGGACCAGAGCTGCAGGATAAAGCGCATCTCCTTTACAACTGAGCGAGCTGTTTATTGATCGAGACAGCAACTCACTCTTCACCGGTCCGCTATCACTGCTTACCGCTGATCACATACTTCATTACATATTCGCGCATCTTTGCTCGGTTTGATCCCAGGTACTGCGCATGATCACGTGCGATGCCGTTGTCCGGAGTTGCCATTAAAACGTAAGCCTCGAGCACGCCGTCCTTGTCGAGCTTTTCGAGCATCGCGATCTGCGCATTAAGTTTCTTCACTTTCAGCGTCTTGGCCATTGTGACGACACTCCGAAGTGCGTCAGTCTCCTCGGCTAGCGAATGGCGATATGTCTTTTCGGTTGGATACGTTTTTGCGAACTTTTCTTTCTTCCAGATCTCGCGGGTGGCAGAGTACGCGATCCACGCCATCGACCCATCGTTCTCCAGTGGGTTAACGTTTATCGTCGTCTTCTCTTTTCCGTCGGCTCCAACTGTAGTTTTAGGAGCGTCGATCTGTGGATGAGCTAATCTTGTCCCCGTGATCTGGCCCCACTGTACCATGCCCTGTATCGCGAACTTACTGTACGGCTCAGTGATCCAGGCCTCGATATACCTGTCGCGCGCTTCGGTGTATTTCTGCTGCTTCATCAGGGGCGTCGCAGAATATCGATACGCGGTTTCAATATTCGGGTCGATCGAGATGGCCTTCTGATACCAAACTTCCGCGTCGGCGTACATCTTCTTATGCGTGTAAACGTCGCCCGAAAACAGTGCAGCGTAGTATAGCTTCGGATCTATCTTTAGAGCTTTCTGATAAAGCTCGAGTGCTTTGTCCAAATTTCCACTTGAGAATGCCGCCTCCGCCTCCTGCATGATCTCATCAGCTTTCAAGTTCGGACCAAAAGCTGCTTCGGTACCTCCGTCGGCGGGGATCGAATCGATCATGCCGCTTACAAGCGGCGAATCGTCACCCGCGGCTCGTGCTTTTACGAATGCGATTCGAGCGCGGGCTCGAAGCTGTCGTGCTTCGTTCGCGTCTGCAGTGTTCTTTGATTGTCCTAGCAGTGCAAATGCCAAGTTCCGTTGAACCCTCGGATCGTTCGGTGTCAGCACGGCGAGCCTTTCCAGAAGTGGTAGAGCCTCCGTGAACTTCTGCTCATCGATCAGCCGGAACGCATCGGTTCTTAGCTTTGTGGCATCGTCTCCCTGAGCGTCCGCCCAAATTGAAACGGAGGCGATAAGAAAAAGCGCGAATAATGCGCTGGTAAAGCGTGGAAATATTCCATTCATAAATACCTCAATAAGCTTGAACTGGTTCTCGTGAAATGGGATGCACGAATAGCCCGAAATTTCTGCCGTGCGGTCTTAAAATTATCAGTTAAATCTCGCTTGCGAAAGCGCCGGTCTCGAGACAACGACAAATCTTTTTCGACGACTAGAGTATCACTTGTCATTTTCCTCGAACGACACGGTCAACTTATGGGGCGGCTACTTCCGGAGTGGGAGCTTGGAGGCGGACAGATCAGATGCGGCTTTTAGTTGCCATCGGAAGTTGATGTATCCTTAGCGAGCGATCCGCCCTAAGGAGATGAAGTTGATGAAGACCCTCGCTTTTTGCCTGTTGATATTTTTTTGTCTTGTTTCAGGCGCGCCGGCCCAAGCTACGGAGGCCGAGAAGCTTCACGCGCTGTTTGCACGCGAATGGGAACGAACGCTGGAAGCTAACCCAACCTTCGCTTCTTTTCTGGGTGATAAGCGCTACAACACGCGATGGGCCGAGCGGAGCCTCGAAGCGATCTCCGCTCAGAACAAACGACGCATCGATGCTCTCGCAGAACTGAAACGGATCGATCGTTCGAGACTCTCACCGGCCGATCGGGTAAACTACGATCTCTTTAAAGACGGCTACGAGTCGGGAATAAATAACTACAACACGAGGCTCTACCTGCTGCCGATCAGCCAGCGTGGTGGCA
>DASUSJ010000180.1:0-24771 GCA_036375155.1 Pyrinomonadaceae bacterium | reverse complement strand
GAAGCACACAGGATCTGGCTCGACATGCTGGACGACAATTCGACGATCTATCTATGCGGGACGGGTAATTTGATAACGTCCGGGATGCGACGGCTTCTGGCGTACGTTATCAAGAACAGGTTTGTCGATGTGATCGTGATGTCGGGAACCGTTCTGTTCCATGATATCCACGAAACCCTTGGGCGAAACCATTACCAGGCTCACCCAAGTATGGCGGATGAGGAACTGGAGTCCTCAGATGTAACTCGTGTCGGTGATCTTCTCGCGAATCGTGACGAGTACCGGGAGGCAGACGAGTGGATCGGCAGTGTGATCAACCAACTGGACTCAAGTCGGGCGTACTCGGTTCGCGAGTTTCTTTTGCTGATGGGGCGTGAGCTAGCTGAGATCGCACATGAGGACGGAATAATGACGTCATCCTTTAAGGCCCGGATCCCGGTCTTCTGTCCGGATCTGCTCAGCACGGAGTTGTCGGTTGGGATCGCACGCGCGAGGTTCGAAAAGAAATCACAATTCACGTTCGACACTACGGCCGACACGATGGAAATGATGCAGATCGCGCAGAAGACGCGAAATTCCGGCGTGATCACGTTGGGAAGCATGTGTAGCCAGAACATGCTTCACATGGCGGAAATCTCATCCTACATGCTTCGCAATAGCGTTCGCGGTCACAAGTACGCGGTATCGATCACGACCGACACGGTACCGCTCGACATCCGTACACCTTCGTACGCCGGCAACCACACGGCGGTATTCGGTAAGCTGCTACGCGGCGCGACGACCGCGTATGTACCGAGCGATCCCTCGATCGCCCTTCCAATGATCATCACGGCCCTCTCGCAGACCGCCGCGAAATTTATGAAGGGCCGCAAGCGGCCAAACTTCAGTTTCGCCGGCAAAGACATGACGATCGACGTACCGTAACGATTTTGGATTTTGGATTTTAGATTTTGGATTTAACGACGCTTCGCCATATCGAATCCAACCCTAACGGCTCATCCAAAATCTAAAATCCAAAATCGACATGTCTGAATCAGCGACACTTCCAATGAATTTCGGCGGTATTGACGAAGAGCAGTTCTCGTCGTTCGATGGCGCACGAATCGTTGTATGGCCGGTCTCATATGAAGGGACCGTTTCGTACGGTACGGGTACCGGCGGCGGAGCGATGGCGATCGTCGAAGCCTCCCGAAACATGGAGCTCTACGAGGAAGAGACCGGCACCGAGGTGTATAAGCTGGGCATCCACACACTTGAAGAATTCGAGCCGCTCGAGAGCCCGGATACGATGATGGCATCGCTGTACGAGCGGACGAGGGAGCTTCTCAAAAGCGGAAAGTTTATCTGTATGTTGGGTGGTGAGCATTCCGTGTCTGCGCCGGTCATCAAAGCACACGCGGAAAAATTTCATGATATCAGCGTCCTGCAGATCGACGCTCACGCCGATTTGCGGGACACGTACGACGGCACTCCGCACTCGCATGCGTCCATCATGGCACGCGTCGTAAAAGACCTGAGGATCCCGTCAGTTCAGGTCGGGATAAGGTCGATCTCTTCCGAGGAGGCTCGTGCCCTGAATGCCGATTTGCCGACAAAGATATTCTGGGCAAAAGACATCGTTGGGAAAACGAACTGGATAGATCAGGCCGTCGATTCGTTGACGGAAAATGTTTACCTGACGATAGATATAGACGGCCTCGACCCAAGCCTGGTCCCGACGACCGGGACACCGGAGCCCGGCGGCCTGGGATGGTACGAAACGCTCGCGCTGATTCGTACGCTTTCCAAGAAACGGCGCGTTATCGGGATGGATCTTGTCGAGTTCTCGAAAACGGACAATTCTGACGCCCCGGCGTTTCTGTGCTCGAAACTTGTTTACAAGTCGCTGGCGTATATATTCGAAAAGGACGCTCCGAAGATTCCCACGGGCTGAACAGCCTTTTTTCGAACCATTTTCGCCCTTGCCTCGTATTCATCCACATATTTGCATGCCCGTCTGTATTCGTTAGAATCAACGTGTTAATACTGGAGACGCACTCGATGTTTAGAAGAAATTTTATTTTAGTCTCGCTTTTTATTGGCGCCGTGGTACTCGGAGGCTGTCGCACAGGTCTTTTCGGAGACGAAACGCCTGCTCCAGTTCAACCCGCTGCTCAGCCGGGTCCTATCGTAGTTGACGGCACTCGTACGTCTTATGCCGATGTCGTGGAGAGAACATCGCCCGCAGTCGTCAGGATCGAGGCCGAGTCGCGCTCTCGACGCATTCAGCAACCACAGATCAATCCCTTTGGTGATGATGATTTCTTCAGACAATTCCCGATGCCCAGGCAGAACCCTCAACCTCGTTTGGAACGTGGTCTTGGTTCCGGGGTGATAGTCAGCGCCGACGGGACTATCCTTACGAACGCTCATGTCATCGACGGAGCTGAGAAGATCACGGTTCTGCTGCAGGACAACAAGACATTTGAAGCAAAGCTCGTTGGGGCAGACAAGCCCAGTGACCTTGCGGTTCTAAAGATCGAGGCGCAAAACATGCCCTACCTGACGCTTGGAAACTCCGACACGGTGCGCGTCGGCGACATCGTGCTTGCAATCGGCAATCCGCTCGGGATCGGCCAGACCGTCACGGCCGGCATCATCTCGGCGAAGGGACGGCGAACTGGCTTGAGTGACGGCAGCTTCGAAGACTTTCTTCAGACCGACGCTCCGATCAATCGCGGCAACTCAGGTGGCGCACTCGTAAGTCTCGCGGGGGAGCTTATCGGTATCAACTCACAGATACTTGCCGGCGGGCCGTCTGGCGGAAACATCGGTATTGGATTTTCCATTCCGTCGAACATGGCGAAATCCGTGATGGAGCAGCTCCTGCAGAACGGCCGGGTACGCCGCGGCATGCTGGGGATCGGGATCCAGAATCTCACCGAGGACACCGCACAGGCGCTCGGGCTGTCAGATACATCCGGCGTGCTCGTCAGCGATGTGCGTAAAGGCAGCGCGGCGGAAAAAGCGGGTTTCAAACGAACCGACGTAATTACCGCGATCAACGGCGAGAAGATCGAGGACAGCAACGTCCTTCGAAACAAGGTGGCTGGAACTCTTCCTGGCACTGAGATACGCATCACCGTGCTTCGCGATGGAAATTCGATCGAGCTGACCGCTACGTTAGATGAGTTTGAGTCAAACGGTGACCGGGATCGCAACACGGATGCGCCGAGCGGCAACCCGGAGAAGCAGTCGGATACCGGTAGGCTTGGACTGACCCTTCAACCTGTTACACCGCAGATCGCGAGGCAGTTCGGAGCCGAAGGCGCGGCAGAAGGAATGATAGTCACGGCCGTTGATCCGGGTGGTGCGGCCGCCGAAGCCGGGATCGCGCGAGGCGACATTATTCTTGAAATAAACAGGCAGGCGGTAAGCACGAGTGAAGCGGTCCAGTCCGCTCTCGACTCTGCTGCCGGCAAGCCGGTCCTCTTGCTCGTTTCTCGGCGTGGTCAAACGATCTATCTCACAGTCAAATCGTAGACCTACGGGAAAGCCAAAAAAAGAAGGAGAGAGCTAATTAACTAGCTCTCTCCTTCTTTAGTTTTTAGTGGTCGGGACGGCGAGATTTGAACTCACGACCTCTCGCACCCCAAGCGAACGCGCTACCAGACTGCGCTACGTCCCGAAATTGTCGATTTTCAGATTAGATTCAGAGGTAGGCTTTGTCAAACCAGTCTATTTACGCAAGCGTTCTTCCGATTCGCGCTTGTGAGGGGTCTTGAGCATCTCGCGGAGCTCGAGCAACTGCGATGCGAGCGATCGCAGGGCTTCCTTCCTTTCGGGATTCATTACCTCGTTTGCCGGCAGTTCCGATTCCGCCTCATCCAGCACCAAATCTTCATCGAGCAATCCGTGACCACCGTTAGAGATCGTAAGATCCTCTTCCACCCGAGAATCCGAATGCACGACTTTGAGCCGCGGTACTTCGCCGCGCATCTCAGCCTGCAGCTTCTTCTTGGCACCGGCGATCGTAAACATTTCGTCGTAAAGAAGCTGTTTGATCCGGAATGCCATTTCGACGTCACGACGCCGGTAGCTTCGCTGACCAGAACGGTTCTTTTGCGGTGACAGCATCGGGAACTCCGTTTCCCAGTAACGGAGCACGTGCGCCTGCACGCCGACCAGCTCGCAAACTTCGCCGATCTTAAAATAGATTTTCTCAGGAATTACTATAGCGGGCTGAGCCATGAGGTACGCGTATGTGTTAAAGTTTTCGCTAAATAAGAACGGCGTTATTGTATGTATTTATTCAATTTGTGTCAATAAGGTTTTATGCGCTCCGAATTTGAGTTCATCCGAAACATTAAGGACAAATACGGGTTAAACCGTATCGGTGACGACTGCGCCGTGGTCCCGAAGGACGCCAAAACGGACATGGTCGTAACCGCCGATATGCTCGTCGAGGACATCGACTTTCGACTCGAATGGACGACACCTGAGCTTCTCGGGGCCAAAGCCCTTGCCGTTTCGCTGTCTGACATCGCGGCGATGGGGGCAACCCCAAAATGGGCAATGCTCACCATCGGTTGCCCGACCAGCCTTTGGACCTCGGAGTTCCTCGACAAGTTTTATGAAGGGTGGATCACGCTCGCCCGGCACCACGACGTCGAGTTGATAGGCGGCGATATCTCGCGAACTCCCGACAAGTTTGTTATTGACTCGATCGTTGCCGGCGAAGTGCCGAAAGGAAAAGCGGTCTTGCGTTCGGGAGCTAGTCCTGGTGATTCGATATTCGTCACCGGTTCGCTAGGGGGAGCCGCGGGCGGGCTCATCTTACTTGAATCGGGTTTTCGATACGCGAAAGTTGGACCAAGGCGAAAGGAGCTGATCACGCGCCAGCTTCGGCCAACGCCCCGTGTTGAAGCCGGAAAGTATCTACTGAGGCGAAATCTCGCGACGTCAATGATCGACATTAGCGACGGCCTAGGTGCCGATCTCCATCACCTTTGCGATGCAAGCGGCGTCGGGGCCAGGCTCGAAGTCGACGCGGTACCCTTCGACGAAAACCTCAGTGCCCTGGTGCCCGCCGGCGCGCGCTCGGCAGATTTCGGTGGTGAAGATTTCGAGCTGCTTTTTACCTCGCCGCGAAAAAAACTTTCGCATGCGAAATTGCCGCCGATCACACGCATCGGTGAGATCACGGCAAACGCCGGAATAATTGAGATTGTCGCCGAAGATCTGTCCGGCTTTCTCCCTCGGGCCGGGTACCGGCACTTCTGACCTTTCGCCGCAACGCTAAAAACTTTTCTTGAAAATTGCTTGACAAGGAATTTTCGGTCGTGGTAAAACTCTCATCCTGTCGCGCACGATCGCGGCAAATTTTTTTGGAGATAAATTTGTGATTCGAAGTTCGATACATACAGCGAGAACATTCAGCGGCTCACCGGCCAGCGCAACGATGCGCACCGGAATGCCCTGGAATGCCCTCGTGTGTTTCCAGCTCGAAGGCGCGGATTATCAACCCAAACAGGATCGCAATATCGATTCTGAATTAGTTCTTTAACACAGCGGGAGCGGCGTTCCCGCTCCCGAAAACAAAAAGTACGACGGACTAACAGTCCGTCGCTCACTCAAATCGAGGAGCGGTTACGCCAGGATCATTGGGAGATCCGAAACGTAGCCGCTCCTTTTTTTGATGTTTGAAAACTGAATAGCCGTAATTTAACGGTGAATGGTGAGTGGTGAATGATGAATGAAGGGGATTGGCAGGATTCTTCATTAATCATTCGCCACTCATCATCCACCACTTTTTTCGGGTTCGTCTAACCGGCAGGACGGCTGGCTCTGAACCAGCAAATAGAGGTTCGAATCCTTTACCCGAAGCCACTTCGATTTTAGATTTTGGATTTCCGAATCCGAGGATGCATGTTCGACAGACTCTTCCGCCGATCCAAAATCCAAAATCTAAAATCCAAAATCGTCGCGCACCCGTAGCCCAACCGGCAGAGGCGCTTGTCGAGGTTGAGAGTTCGAATCTTCCCGCGCGTACCACCGAAGTCCCTCATCCGTGGTCTCAGGTCCCAAAGTCGTCGGACAGACTCTGGGACTTAAGACCTGAGACTAGCGACTTAATTACGCGGGTATAGACAAGCGATCGAAGGCGGCGGACTGCAAATCCGCCCATCATCGGTTCGAATTCGGTTGCCCGCTCCAATTCTTTCGCGGAAACTCCAACTGACTGACACGAGAGCCCGCAGTTATCTCGTGTAGACGATTTCGCCTACGAACGGCGCATCTATCACGGCTTCTTTGGAGTTCAGCCGCTTGTACTTCGGTCCAAGCGTGCTCAGATAGTAGCTCCCGGCGGCCAATACAAAGAGTGAGAAAAGAAGACTCCCCATCAATATCAGATCGTTCTGCATAAAGACCGAGAAAACGATCCCGCCGATCAGAATCGGAAAGAACAAGAGACTGTTTGCCACTTCGTATGCTCGTAAATTCTTTACCGTAGCCCAGCATTTTTCACAAAACGGTCCGGTCAGATGGTGTTTCGTCCGCAATAAAAGCTTTAAAAGGAAGTAAGGCAGGAGACCCAGGAAAATGCCCAAAATGGCAACAGGCGAGTTATAGATCTTCACAAAATTACGCACTGTTATCCGGTCACGACTGCCGCATTTAAGACACGGAGGCGCGTGGCTGCCGGCCGAAACATTCGCGAGCACGGTCGAGTCTCCATGAAATATCGGAGGAGGTGGCGGGCTATGAAACGATCCAAACTGGTCTTGGCTGCTAGCAGAACCAGCGAGAGGGGATTTACATCGCTTGCAACTTGGAACGGTGCTGAAATTAACCAGCCCGCAACTGCGGCATTTTACTGAGGTCATTGCTTTTTTGTTTAGGAGAACGACAAGTGGATGAAGTCGGACTAGACGCATATACCTTAGCGGAATCTAACCTGTACTTCAAGATTTTTCTCCGAACCGATTCAGAGCGATTCCGACTATTTCCGCGCACGGTCCCTCGATCGGAAGATCTTCTTCACGTTCCCAACTTATCCGTCGGGCGAATGCCGATGCGACTACGTGGTCAGAGCACCTGTCGAAAAACACAGGAGGCCGCCGGTTCGATTCCGGGCGCCGCGAGGTGTTGCTCAGTAAAAACGTCGCTGCACTTTGTTGCCCAGCGTTAGGGGAAGGCGCGATGTGGCGCGTCTTCCCCAAGGAACCGAGAGAGTTTATGTAGGCCGTAGCTTAATGGGTCAAAAGCGCCGCATTGTGAACGCGGAGATTGCGGGTTCAAGTCCCGTCGGTCCACCCATCTCAATTAGGATAGCGAATTGCGGATTTGCGATTCCGGTAAATCCGAAATCCCAAATCGGAGATCGTCCCGGGATCGTGGCAGAAAGGCGTATGCACTTCCCTGTCGAGGGAGACGATGACGTTCGAGTTCGTTCGGTCCCGCCAACGTAGAACAGTCTTTCCACCTGTTCTCGTAATTTTCGACAGGCCGGAAAGCCTGTCGCACTAGAAGGAGAAAAAAACCTATGTTTGCACTCAAGAGTCGCCATATCCGCGCGACCTGAATTTGCAGCTTTTCCTAGTTCGCTGAATTCATGTCGCTCTTACGCACCGAAGATCAGTCATATTCAAATCGAACTATGAGGAAAAACAATGAGCAAGAAGTTTCACGTCAACGAACGTGCATTCCTAAACCTGCAAAGCAATCTGCGGGCTTACATCATCGCTAACATCGAAGACACAAGCCCATATCCGGCTTGCTGTGACGAGTATCGCGATGGCGGCCAGATATCTTTGCGGATCGCAGATTGTTACAACGAGATCGACCTCTACTTTGACCTTTCGACCGCGCGGGAGCGAGAGAACAGCCTTCATAAGGCAAAGACCCTCGCGGATATTCTCGCTCGATTTCGAGACGCAATCGAAATAGAGACAAAAGCGATCGAAGAACGATTGACTGTACAGCCGCACGCTAGAGCCGCCGGTACAGTCCATTAATCTCCCACAGCGCGACCCGGCCGTCTCACCTCGGAGACGGCCGGACAGGGGATTTGGAATTTGGGATCCGGGATTGGGGGTTTGGGATTAGTCAGACGCAATCCCAAATCCGAAATCCGAATTCCGAAATCGAAACGCTCTTACCAAAACAAACGCGGCATGCGGGACCTGCTAGGGCAAGGAATGCATTCATACATACCTTGGTTCGCAACGAACCTGTTCGTCCTTGCCCGACGAAGCTAATCCCGCACCGCGTTTGCCTACCGTTTGTCGGTAGCGGACACAATTTCGATCGGTAGCCAAGTTGGTTTAAGGCACTCGCCTTTTAAGCGAGGGATGCGAGGGTTCGAATCCCATCCGGTCGACCAAACCATTTTGGATTTTGGATTTTGGATTGTGGATTGAAGAGCGGGTCCGTCAGGGTTCGTAATCCAAAATCCAAAATCTAAAATCCAAAATCGTCATGGCGGCGTAGCTCAGCGGAAGAGCAAAGGTCTCATAAACCTTGGGTCGGAGGTTCGAATCCTCCCGCCGCAACCACTATGTTTGGAGCCCGCGGTTAGGCGGCTGCCGGTGGTGAATCGTGAATCCAGCGATTACTACTAAGCTTCCCAATCCTACTTACGATCGATCTTTTTAAGATTCACCGCCGAAAGGCGGAACTCAAAACGCAGCGAATGCCGTGGGAACTACATTGTCGCGAGTTCAAGTCTCGTCAGGTCGGGAGTACATTGTAACTGCCGGAAATGGTAAGTGAGTTCATGTCTCGCCCGTTCCGAGAACTTCTCGAGCGGAACTCCCACCACATCTTGTCGCCATCTTTTGTTTTGAGTCCCGCCTTGAGACAGCTTCTTCCGGGCTTTGCCCGCAGATGAGCGGAAAGGCTGTGCCATTCCGACGCGTTATCCCCAACTCTTCGCGGCTACGCCGCCCGTACGGAGGCGGAGCTTCCAAAAAATTAAATAGAACGTGCCGGAAAGGCGGAGCCTTTCCGCTCATCGGGCGGCACAGCCGCGAACTCGGTGACCGAATTACGGGACTCAAAACGAGACTCGGGCGAATGCCGGGACAACTACATTGTCTGTAAAACAAATCACTGTCGTTTCAATTTTTGTCGCCGATTAAACTGAGGACGAATGCCTGAATGATTACGTCCAACCAAATGGGTCGTAGCTTTGGTAAAGCGCCGGAGACGGAGATGCGGGTTCGATTCCCGCCGACTAGTATCATTCGAATCCTTGTCGTCCTATTTTCGCGCTGATTTCAAATTCCTGTCCAGGAATGCGATCGTTCTCTCCCACGACAGCTTCGCGTAGTCCGGACGATACATCGGCCTCGTGTACGCAAGAAATCCGTGATCGGCTCCCTCATACCAGAAGACCTCGACGGGGATCTTTCGGGTCTTCAATCTTTTCTCGAGTTCCTCCGTCTGGCCCTTCGGAAGCGCACGGTCCGCGGTTCCTTGATGGATCATCACCGGACCTTTCAAACGCGCGATATCTTCATCGGTCACAGGACCGGGATGATATGGGACAACGGCATCGACCTCGCGCGATCGCGACGCCAACATCATCGCGAGCTTACCGCCGTAACAGAACCCGACGACGCCAACGCTATCGAAATTTGCGAACGGTTGGCTGCGAAGATAATCAAGACCCGAGTTGATATCCAGCAGAGCGTCCGAGTCGCTGTGCCCGACGGTTGCCTTCCGACGCTCTTCGGGCGTCTGTGCTTCCGGAGTCAGCGTGTGAAAAATATTTGGCGCGAGGCCGACAAATCCGGCGACCGCCAACGCGGCGCACGTGTTCGGTATGTATTCCTCGGTGATCACGTTTCCGGCGATCACGACCACGACCGGATACTTGCCGTCCGCTTTTGGCCGAGCAAGAAAACCGTCGATCGTGTCTTTCTTGTTGTGTTGAAACTTCACGCTCCCGTGGATGATCGTCGGATCATCGAGAACGCGTGTCACAACTTTTTGATCGTGCGGGTATTTTGTCTGACCCGAGATCTTGGAAGCGGTCAAACCGGCAACCGCCGTGGCCGCGGTCGTGATAAATGACCGCCTACTTTCATCGCATTCGTCATTGCTACACATGAATCTTTGTCCTCGACCAAAATCTTACACCCGATGACAAGGAGCCGGTAGCTCTCTTCTTGCGGGTTTGCGTGAAACATATCTCGACGATCTCGTATTAGATGTTCCCGCAAAGACGCAAAGGGCCGTGACGAAAAAGCAAACTCAATAACACCAGGTTTTTAATACAATAGGAGGAATCATGCCATACAAGAAACTAAACGTTAGCGGGGACGGCGGGGACGTTCTCTCGTGGGTCACCCACGAGATGTCGGACGACGAGCACAAGATGCTCCGCAACGTCTCGCGTCTGCCTTGCCTATATAAACATGTCGCGCTGATGCCGGACGCACATCTCGGCATCGGATCGATGGTCGGTTCGGTCATTGCAACTAAGGATGCTGTAATCCCGGCGACGGTCGGGGTCGATATCGGCTGCGGAATGATGGCGGTTAAGACTCCGTTCAAGAGCGGGATCCTCGATGGCAAGATGACAGCGTTCCGTCATGAGATCGAGCGTTCGATCCCGGTCGGATTCAACGAGAACCGCGACCCGGTCGGCGAGTCGACCGAGTGGACGGGCTGGGCCGAGTTCGGCGAGCTCCATCGTGGAGTTCGGGATCGTCGGTCAAAAGCAATGAAGCAGCTCGGAACGCTAGGAGGCGGAAATCACTTTATCGAGGTTTGCCTCGATACCGATGACAACGTCTGGCTGATGCTTCACTCGGGCTCGCGAAACATCGGGAACGAGGTAGCGACGCGGCACATCGCCACGGCGAAGACGCTGCATGATCTGAACACGCTACCGGATCCAGCGCTGGCTTACTTCATCCAGGGAACCGACGAGTTCCGGGCCTACTGGCACGACCTCGACTGGGCCCAGCAGTACGCGATGAAGAACCGCGAGATCATGATGAAGCGGTTGATCAAATCCTTCAATCGTATGTTCGATGCGGAGCTGGATCTTGAATCCAAAATCCAAAATCCAAAGTCCAAAATCGACATTGTCGTTAACTGCCATCACAACTACGTCGCGATCGAGGAGCACTTCGGCGATAAGGTCTATGTCACCCGAAAGGGTGCGATCAACGCCGAGGCGGGACGCTACGGGATCATCCCCGGTTCGATGGGAGCGAAGTCGTTCATCATCCGCGGTCTGGGAAATCCGGAGTCGTTCAATTCGTGCTCGCACGGTGCAGGGCGTAAGATGTCGCGTACCGCGGCAAAGAAGGCATTCAATCAGGATGACCTGAAAGAGCAGACGATGGGCGTCGAGTGCCGAAAGGACCGAGGCGTCGTCGATGAGATCCCCGGTGCCTACAAAGATATCGAGGAAGTCATGCGTGCCCAGGCCGACCTCGTCGAAGTCGTGGCCGAGCTGAAACAGGTCATTTGTGTTAAGGGATAGAGGTTCCGAGTGCGAGCTTTAGCTCGTGTTACTCAGACACCGAGCTAAGCTCGCACTCTGAATGGTTGCTAAAACCCGCCCACGTCCGCCGACGGTCCATAGATCGAGGGTATTTTGGCTCCAAGCAGTTTCAGGTAGACCGTCAATTGACCCCGATGATGGACCAGATGATTGATCGATTGGCTGATGGTTTCGTCCTTTCGTGAACTAAAAAGAAGCTCACCTTTATTCCTCAACGAGAACGTTTCTTTCAGCCCGTCGTCCGTCACTCCCGCGAGCGACTTCCGAACCGCGACCATATTGTTATCGAAAGCCGACACGAGGTCTTCGGTCGTCTTGATCTCAGCATGTTCAAAGGTTCCGAAATCGATCTCACCCTTCTCGATGGTGTACTGAATCCATTTAGGCATCTCGGCGATCATGGCCGCGAGATAGTTTAGAGGCATAGACTTCTCGTGCGGTTTCCAGTCCGCTTTGTCCATTGGGACTTGTTCCAGGCATTCGCGCGTGGCGCGAGCTTCCGATTCAAGTTCCCGAAGATACTCGGCTGCGATCACCGACGCCGCTTTCATTGATGAACTTTGCATGTTTGGTCCTCCTTGGTAGCTTTCTTATAAAATGAAATGCAACCGATGTTCGTGTCAAAGATTTTTCAGATCTAGGAATGGACGCGTTCACCGCGCTCCAACATCTCGACAAATTCTCTGATCCTCCGTGCTCGGGTTTCCGGCTTTCTAGCGTTGTGGATCCTGAAGAGGATGGCATATCGGTTGCGGCTATCGAGCTTCGCGAAGAACGATTTTGCCTTGCGGTTTTTATCAAGCTCGCTTTGCAGATCGTCGGGTACGGTCATCGTTCGGGGTGAATCGTAGGCGGCATCCCATCGGCCGTCGCTCTTTGCTCGTTCGACCTCGGCCAACCCGCTGGGCTGCATTTCACCGCTTTCAATCAGGCGTTGCACATTCTCGCGATTCTTTTTCGACCAGATGCTCCGTTTACTTCGGGGCGTGAACTTTTGAAGCCACGTCGTATCGCCCTCACTCTTCGCCATGCCGTCGATCCACCCGAAGCAGAGTGCGACATCCAAGGCGTCATTGCGAGAAATCGATGTCACCCCCGAACCTTTCTTTACAAGTCGCAGCCAAACTCCGGCGGACTTATTGTAGTTCTTCTTAAGCCACGCCATCCACGCCGACTTGCGCGGAAACTCGACGATAGGCTTGCCGTCCGGTGATTTTGGTTCATGGCTCATATCGCGATCGGGGTGGTTGGCACGGGCCGCGGGAAGATCCACCTCCGCTGTTAATAGTTCCGTAGATCCATCGTTTACTAATTAGACGGTCTTTCATGACGCGGCTCGTAGACGTGCAGCGGCGCGCCGCTGGGCATAGTCACCTCAACCACGACGCCCCAACCCTGGTCGGTGATCTCGCTGCAGGCAATGTTGCGGTTTTTCATTTCGTTAACAAACGATGCGATGTCATCGGTCAGGAAGTGAAGCTCGTGATGCGGGACGTTTCCGTCAGTCTGATGTATCGAAGCCTCGGACTCAGGCAGACCGAAAATAATATACCCTTCGCCGGCGTCTACGGATTTGAGACCGAGGACACTGCGAAAGAAATCATAGTCGGCCTTAGGATCGCGGCTCGCAACTACTACATGGGTTCCTATGATCATGGTTTTACCTCCGGGGCGTTAGGCACTGTCGCCAGGTTTTGTTGTTGTTAGAAAGCAATGATTGTATATTACCGATTATTCCGTACATTTTAGCCAAGTTTTTATTGGAGGTTCCGCAATGAGAAGATTTCCCGTTCTGTACATTCTCCTATTCGTACTTTGCGCTCCGGCGTCCCTTTTTGCACAGGATACTAAGACTCCTGAGAAAAAGGTCGAGGTTGCGGGTGTCGTCAAAAGCCGGGTGCTCGAGGCCGGTCCCCAGCTTGTGATTCAAAATGTTCCTTCGGTCCCGCTCGAGCTGGTCGAAGCCGTCAAGAAGTACACTGAGACAAAGCCGGTATTCGCCAGCAACTGGCACCCCGTCAGGCGCGAGATCCTGATCGGAAAACGAGCCGGTAATGCTACTCAGGTGCACCTGCTTACCGCCCCGCTGGGCGAGCTGAAGCAACTTACAGACTTCCCTGACCCGGTGGGCGGCGGCAACTGGAATCCAAAGACCGGTAACTACTTTCTGTTCTTCAAAGCGACCGGCGGCAACGAGATCAGCCAGCTTTATCGCTATGACGCGGCGACGGGTCAGATTACGCGTCTGACGACAGATGACAAGCGACGGATCGGAGGCGGCCCCTGGTCTACGGCCGGCGATCGCTATATCTATTCCTCGCTTCCGACAGGCGGCGGCGCGACGAGCGAAACGATCAAGACCGAGTTTTACACCATCGATCCTTCTGATCCCTCATCGGCCAAACTCCTTGCCGCATTCGACGGCGTCGGATGGATAGTGGCTGATTGGTCGCCGGACGATAAACAGCTGCTCGTCGGGAAGTATGTTTCGGCGAATGAAAGTTACATATACCTTTACGACATCGCGACCGGTGAAAAGACCCTACTGACACCTCAGGAAGGCACGGAGAAAGTCGCGTATAGCGGCGCTGAGTTCAGCAAAGACGGCAAAGGCATCTATATCGCGACCGACAAAGGCTCGGAATTTCAGCGGCTTGCTTATATGGATCTCGCAACCAAGTCGCTCACGCCACTGACGGCGCACATCAATTGGGATGTAAATGGTTTCGAGCTTTCCGATGACGGCAAGTATATCGCGCTCACGACAAACGAGAACGGCTTTTCGAAGCTTCGCGTTATTGATACCGCAACGAGAAAGGAGATCAACCTCCCGAAACTCCCGGCGGGACAAGTCGGCGGATTTGATTGGCATAAGAAGACGGGCGAGCTCGGCTTCAATGTTTCTTCCTATCAGTCGCTGGCGGATGTTTACTCTCTCGATCTAGAATCCGGAAAGATCACGCACTGGGCGAAGTCGGAACTAAACGATTTTCCTACCAGCGGGCTTCGCGAACCGGAGCTGATCAAATGGAAGAGCTTCGATGGTCTCGATATTTCGGGATTCATCTACAAGCCGCCGACGACCTTCAAAGGAAAGCGGCCAGTGATCATCAACATACACGGCGGTCCGGAGGGACAGGCTACTCCGGGGCCGCTCGGACGGGGCTCGTATTACATTAATGATCTTGGCATCGCCATGATCTTTCCGAATGTCCGGGGATCAGCCGGTTTCGGGAAAACTTTCCTGACGCTCGACAACGGCTACAAGCGCGAAGATTCCGTCAAGGACATCGGTGCGTTGATCGATTGGATCGCCACGCAGCCCGACCTCGATAAAGATAGGATCATGGTTACCGGTGGAAGCTACGGCGGTTATATGACGCTTGCGGTGGCAACTAACTACAACGACAAGATCCGGGCTTCGTTGGACGTCGTCGGCATCTCGAACTTCAATACCTTCCTTAAGAACACCGAAACGTACCGTCGAGATCTTCGCCGCGTCGAGTACGGCGACGAGCGCGATCCCAAAATGTACGAGTTCTTAGAGAAGATCTCGCCCTTGACCAACGCGCACAAGATCACGAAGCCGTTGTTTGTTGTGCAGGGCAAAAACGATCCACGTGTGCCGTACACGGAGGCCGAACAGATCGTTGCGGCGGCCAGAAAGAACAACACGCCCGTATGGTTCCTGATGGCGAACGACGAAGGACACGGGTTCGCGAAAAAGAATAATGCGGACTATCTGTACTATTCGACGATTCTCTTCATCAAAGAGCATCTTCTGAAATAGTCTGGCGAGTCTGTCGAGGCTGACGAGTCTGGCGGGTTCACGAAATTTATCGAGTCCGGCGAGTCATGCAACATCCGTTGCGTGGGTAGTCTCGACGGACTCGATAGACTTAAACACACTTGACGGACTCGGCTTCTTCAATATCTTGAATTAACCACCTGATCTACGTCCACATATTGTGCTTGTCTAAAAGCCCACAATTGAATTAAATTACCAGTAGAAAAATGTTCGCCTTAATGGCAAACGTAAGTCAGTCCGCGTAAAGGAGGATAGAGAGTTTTGTTGACCGGCCGAGTTTTACTTTTGAATTTCTCTTACGAGCCGCTGGGCACAGTCGGCGTGGCTCGTGCTGTCTGTCTTTGGTTTCGCGGTGCGGTTTTTATTGAGGAGAAAGACGGCGATAATGTCCTGCACTCCCCTTCAACGATCTTCCCCGTTCCATCGGTCGTCCGGCTCCGTCATTACGTGCATGTTCGACGCAATCGTCGCGAGACGACGATGAAACGTGCTCGGGTTTACATCCGCGACAGATACCGATGCCAGTACTGCGGTGAGCACAGGCATGCGAAGGATCTGACGCTGGATCATATTCTGCCGCGAGCTCAGGGCGGCGAAAGCACCCCAGCAAACCTCGTGACCGCTTGCGTGAAGTGCAACCAACGAAAAGGCAATCGCACGCCGGAGCAGGCTCGGATGCCGCTGCTGACGTCACAAAAGTTACTCCGACTCGGACTTGATCATGTGCTGCTTTGTCACTATGCGGAATCCCGTCCGGAGTGGAAAAAGTATCTGTTCATGGACGACCACGAGGGAGTCGAGCAGGTACTTGTAGCAGCCTAGTTAATTTTCGATTTTCGATTTCAATTTGCGATTGCGGCTTCGAAAGCTGTGATCGCAATTTTGTTTTGGGTACGCCGATTCCCAAAATCGAATCTTCGACACGTTAAGTTAATGCGGTCGAAAGTCGCAATTCGAAGTGCAGATCCCAGACTCGGCTATTCGGTTTCAAAGGAGCTTTCATGAAACTGATAATCATCCACGGACCACCGGCGGCCGGAAAACTGACCGTCGCTAACGAAGTTGCGAGGCTTACGGGCTTCAAGGTCTTTCACAACCATCTGAGCATTGACTGTGTAAAGCCGGTATTCGAGTTCGGAAGCGAACCGTTCTGGCGGATCGTATTAAAGATCCGCGAAGAAACGATCGCGGAAGCGACACGTGCGGGCGTCGACATAATTCACACTTTTTGCTACGCAAAGGATACCGACGACGAGGAGTTCGCTAAGTTGATAGCAGCGGCCGAAGACAACGGCGGCGAAGTACACACTGTCCTGCTGCTGTGTGACGACGAGGAACGCCGCAAACGGATCGCAAACGAGTCGCGGGTGCTCATCGGTAAACTGACGGACCCAGACTCGGTGACGCGATCGCGTGCGGAATATGATCTCGAATCGCCATTTCCCGGGCGTGAGACCCTGATCATAGACACCACGCATGTTGTGCCCGAGGCGTCCGCCGCCCGCATCATCGCGCATTTCAAACTGCAAGAACGACAAAGCATTTGATGTATCGGCGATGCCTATTGTAAAATTGCGGTTCGAAATTGAGACAGAATGAATTCGGACCCGGTGTCTGGCTTCATTCTGTCTTTTTATTTTTGGAGAATATCATGACTGCAAAATATGAACATGAAAACGAGATTCTCGACCTCGTACGGTCATTCGAGGACGCGACGATTTCCCGAGACCACTGGAAGCACGCGGAGCATCTGGTTGTCGCGATCTACTACCTGACCCGTCACGATCTCGAGACCGCATATGGAAAAATGCGCGACGGCATCCTGAATTTACTCGTTAAAGGATTTGGCGTCGACCTTTCGAAAGAGATGCCTTATCACGAGACTGTCACGCTGTTCTGGATGAAGACTGTGGCCGAATACAACGCGTCTGAAAACGGTGCTTCCCTCCTGGAGAAGGCCAACGAGGTCGCGTACAAATGGGACAAAGATTACCCACTGAAGTTCTATAGCCGCGAGCTTTTGTTTTCCGACGACGCTCGCGGCCGGTACGTCGATCCTGATCTGACGGATCCTGGTTTTGAATGATGACGGGCGGTGACTGCTCCTCTTTCACGTCTTTTGACATCACAGATCGTAGGTGTCCCGGAAAGTTGGGCGCGAGCCGGAGAAAGCGACGAACAGTCTCTACGACTGTCGCCGCTTTTTTTGTTTTCAGCCAAATGGATTTACTGGTTCGCCATCACCGGACCGAATGCGTAAGTTGTCCGCGGCTGTGTGGCCGTCGAACCAAGCTGGCTCCGCCACACGACATAGTCCGCAGCGTCGACTCGTCCTCCGTCAGCCAGGACGGCGCGACATGGCGGCTGAAGTCCCGTGGAATTCGAATTCTTTAGATACCATAATCCTGATGCAGGGTTATAGAAGATCGTCGCTCGCACCGGGTCTGCGGGGACGGCGGTTGAGAAATCAGTGGTCGCCAAACACTCTGCTTCTGTCGAAGCTGGGAGCATCGCTTCGAAGATCACAAAGTTGCGCCCCGGGCTCTCTGGAAACCGAGCTTCGATGAGCTCACGCTCCTGGCCGGGATATTTGACCGCCAAGGCGTTCTGGGAGCCGACGGGGTTGAGTGCGATCGAGTACTGGATCGGTCTAACACTTCCATCGCTACGCCCCAGGTCCGATATCCCGTTCGTCGACATCTCGTTTTCGGAAAGGCTGCCGCTTCCAAAGTTCGTTTGCCATACGGCGAGGTCACTTCCTACGAGCAGGCGCGTCCGGCCTACTATCAGCACTCGGCAGGTGTCTCGCCTCTCTTTCATCCTGCTCCACCGCAGTGTATGTGAGTTCGTCGCAGGATCGTACGATAGGCTGGCGCTATCCGGGCCAACACGTCGCGCATTTGAAAAGTCAGTGTTCGCGAAACAGTCAGCCTCGTTCGCAGCCGGAACGACAGCTTCGAAGACCTCTACATCAGGATCCTCGAGACCAGTAAAAACAACATATCCCGTCGCCTTTCCGTTCGGATCAGTCGCTTCGGAAAACGTAAGTCTCAGATCCGACGTCTGCGCGGCCGTAACACCGGTCGACAAAGAGATCGCAATAAATGCGGAAAGTATAATTGTGCGTTTCATTCTCTTTTCCCTCGTCTTTCTTGTTGGTGGTCGAGGAGCTGTTCTCGCCGCTCCTGATACCGAATGCGTTGCAGGCGCCGAAAACCTATCACGTCCAGAGGCTGTTTCGAGTTGGGGAGGGCATCTAAAACAGATAGCGGCCGTTTGCTCGACCGCTACAAGGAGAACTGATTTGTAAGAGCATTAGAAATTGTGCTGCATACCCGCAATGAACGCGTTGACACCGGCCGCCTGCAGTTGCGACACGGAAAGGTCGGGCGAGTTCGTCAGCAATACGAGATAGTAGTTCTGAGGCAGGCGAAGTATCACGCTTCGATACCCTCCTGCAATCCCGTTCGACCAGATGACATTCGGCATTTTGAACTTCGCGCCCAGCCAGTTGTTAGGTGTCGAACTCGACCAAACCAATCGGTCATTCGGATTCATACTTTCGTTGTACATGGCATTTCGACCCGCGCTCGTTACGATCAGATCACTCGCACTGAAATGAGCTAGGTACGCTGCCAGTGCTCGCGACGACATAAAATAACCACCGTGTCCACCGCAGTGGCCTTGGGAGTCCATGATGCTGCTGATCGCACCTTGCGCACTATCATTCTTCGAGGTATATCCGAATGCGGCGGTGTTCGAAAGCGACGTTCCGTCACAATTCGGTGCTATCTTAGGCGTCATTTTGTCCCAGATACGCGACTTCATCAGGTTATGCATGGCCGTCCCCGCCATCTGGCGAACGTACGCGTCCCCATCCGTTTGATTAAGGTTCTGCTGGCTTACAAGGTTGTTCAAATTATCTTTGAATGACGACGTTGCGTACATCGGGAGCAGATACCCGTTGAGAACAAAATTGATATTCGAGTACTCACGCTGATCGAATTGCGATTGTTGAAAACCATCTGCATCCTTCAAGAAACCGAGAACGTTCCGGTTATTCGCCTTTGCGTCGTCAAATCCCGAGCGATGCTGTAACAACTGGCGAATTGTTATATTCTCAACGCCGGCCTTGGCTCCGGTCTTCCAAACGCTCGGCACGATCGTGAAGAACTTACGATTGAGCTTCTGCTGCAGAGTCGCGCCGGGATCCCATACGAATGGACCAGCTGATTTTTCCATCAAGCCGATCATCGCGGTACCGGACAAGAACTTCGCGACGCTCCCGATGTTAGTCGGTGTCGAGGTCGTCATCGCGAGGGTTCCGTCCGCGGCGTTCTGTGCAACGCCGCCGGCTTTTTCGGACACGACTTGCCCGTTCTTGATCAGAACGTATTGATAACCGATCACATTCGGCCCGACCGCGTTCTGAAGACTCTGATCGAAGCCCGCTTTGTTGAACGACATTGTCGTTAATCCCCCGACCGGCCGGACCTGGGCGCTTATTGCACCCACGAGTAAAATTATTGCGCTTACTGCTTTAATAAAATTTCCAGTTTTCATTGCATTCCTCACGTACGAAGCTTTCCTCAAAATTACAATGTGGTTCGCGTCGATTCGGTCGAAACCACCAACCACCAGATGATCATTATTTGAACCGGATCCTTGCTCGATGCTCAGTTCCATCCGTTGACCGTAGAACCACAATTCTGCAGGTTCCCTTCCAAGCTCGATGTGTCTCGAGAAGTGAGTTGTACTCTTTGGCAGCCGGGTCGTAGCCCCAACTTACCTTGCCTGCGCTCAAGCCGGGTGGGCCCGTTCCAGTTCTTTCCCTGCCCTCGCACGGGACCTGTCCATGAGCCAAACGCACCTCGCTCTGGAATATGTACATGTCGTTCATGTCGCGCGATCGGTTGTTTGCTGCGGCGATCCTAAGCCTGATCGTCTTCCCTGCAAATGCCGTGATCGTCGGCATCGTCGAGCTGGACAGAAGAACTCCGTCGTGCCCATTAAATGCCTTGACGTGCTGCGCGTGGGCAGCACCTGTAAAAACAAGCATCATTAGAATCAAGCTGATCATGATCGTGTGTTTCATTCTTTTTGGGTCCTCCTGACAACATACTGGTCAACTGGGAATGCGTGTCTTCGTCGTTAAACCTATCAACCGCGGTGGAAAATTCTCGTTTCCCGCGCCCTTGTGATAAATTTGAGCGGAAGAATTCCTTCATTCGGCGAGAGTTAACGTGCCCGAACAACAGCCACACGACCTGACGGAAATACTCCAAAAATGGAGCGACGGAGACAGAGCTGCCCTGGAGAAGCTGACGCCGGTCGTGTACGCCGAGCTGCATCGCATCGCCAAGCGCTACATGGCCAGGGAGCGGGAGGGTCATACTCTTCAAACCACGGCGCTTGTGAACGAAGCTTATGTACGACTTATCGATTGGAAGAATGCTAAATGGGAAAACCGCGCCCATTTTTTCGGAGTGTCTGCCCAGTTGATGCGAAGAATACTCGTCGATTTCGCGCGAAAGCGGCCCGGTAAGAAAGATGCTCCTGTCTACCAGGTTTCACTCGAGGAGGCGTTCACCGTTGCCAGCGAGAAGGACGGAGATCTCGTCGCACTTGACGAAGCTCTTACCGAGCTTGCGACGTTCGACGAACGCAAAGCGCGAATCGTTGAGCTGAAATTCTTCGGCGGCCTTAATGTCGAAGAGACCGCTGCGGTCGTCGGCGTTTCGGCCGTCACGGTGATGCGCGAGTGGCAGAAAGCAAAAGCCTGGTTGTACCTTCAACTAAACAAGACCTAGATGTAGATGGATCCTGCCCGCTGGAAACTCATCGATGAGCTGATCGACGCCGCACTCGAACTGCCCGAGACCGAGCGCGAGCCGTTCATCGCCGCGCGGACCGAGGGCGACGAGGTGCTTCGGCACGAAGTGCTAGAACTGCTCAAGGCCCAAAAGGACGGCGACAACTTTCTGCTTAGATCAGCGATGAATGTCGCCGCTAAGGTAATGATCGCCGATGACCGTGCGTCGTTACCATTTCGTTATCTCGACAAAACGATCGCCACTTACAGGATCGAGCGGCAGATCGGTGCGGGCGGAATGGGCGAGGTTTACCTTGCCTTCGATGAGAAGCTTAAACGAAAGGTCGCGCTAAAGATCCTGCCCGCGGAATTTACATCCCATGACGAGCGAGTCAAACGGTTCGAGATGGAAGCGCGGGCAATCTCATCCCTTAATCACCCCAACATAGTAACTATCTACGACGTCGGAAATTCCGAAGGCATAAACTACATCGCTACCGAGTTTGTCGAAGGCAAGACCTTACGCGACCTGATCGGTGGGAAATTCAAGATCAGGAACATTCTCATCAACTCGATCCAGATCTGTGACGCGCTTTCCGCAGCTCACAGGGAAGGCATCATCCACCGCGACATCAAGCCCGAGAACATCATGATCCGAAAGGATGGGTACGCGAAGATCCTCGATTTCGGTCTCGCCAAGCTGACCGAGATAGGGGCGGATACCCATCGCGAATTCGCCAAGACGTCTGAAGGGGTGATCATCGGCACGCCGTCTTATATGTCGCCGGCGCAGATAAGCGATGAAAAAGTCGATCACCGTACCGACCTCTGGAGCAGCGGCGTCGTGCTCTACGAATTTCTGACCGGTAAGAATCCCTTCAAAGGCGCGAATCGCCAGGAGACTTTTCAGGCGATATTGTCGAAAGTGCCTCCGCCGTGCAGCTCATTGAACCCTGCAATTCCCGCAGAGCTTGATCGCATCCTTGCAAAGCTGCTCGAGAAAGATCCCGCGATGGGTTATCAATCGGCCACGGACCTTCGTGCCGATCTAAAACGCGTCAAACGAGAAGTGGATTCATCACCTTCATGGACCGACAGCGGCAGTACCCAGGTAGTAACGCAGAGGCCGTCGTTCTGGACGAAAGCTTTGGCCGGAGGTGCGGCGGTCTTTCTACTCGCGGCTATATTGGTCGGCGGCTGGGCGGTGCTATTTAGAGATCAAGCCAGCGCCGAGACCGAGAGTGAATGGTCCGGAGCCACCAGAACGCAGCTCACCGTTGCGGCGGGGACCGAGTTCTTTCCCAGTCTTTCGCCCGACGGCAAGTCGTACGTCTACGCCGCGAAGGTCAACGGTAATTGGGATCTTCTGCTTCAGCGTGTCGGCGGGAAAAATACACAGAACCTAACGGCGGATTCGGCGGAATCCGATCTGCAACCGGCATTCTCACCCGACGGCGAGTGGATCGCGTTTCGTTCGGAACGTGAACCTAAAGGAATCTACGTAATGGGCGCGACCGGCGAGAACGCTCGGCGTATAGCCGACTTCGGATTTCATCCCTCGTGGTCTCCCGACGGGAAAGAGCTCGTGGTCTCGACCCAGGGTAAAGATCTCCCGGACGTACGTAATTCGGTACCGAGCGAGATCTGGGTAATCAATATCGCTACCGGAGCAAAACGGCTGTTGACAGACGCCGACGCAGTTCAGCCAGCGTGGTCACCGGACGGAAAGCTGATCGCCTACTGGTTCATGCCACCGGCCAGCGGCCGCCGCGATATCGCCGTCATTCCTGCTTCCGGGGGTGAGCCGGTGATCATCACCGCGGACGGTACGACAAACTGGAATCCCGTTTGGGCGCCAGACGGAAAGTACCTGTACTTCGCTTCGGACAGCAATGGGAGTATGAGCTTTTGGCGGATTCCGATAGGCGAGACCGGCCGGCCGGCCGGCGAGCCCCAGGCCGTCGTTACGCCATCGAAGTATAGCCGCCACCTCACATTTTCGCGTGACGGAAAGAGGTTGATCTACGTTTCGACTGAGAACAAAGCCAATATTCAGGCCATTAAGATCGAAAAGGAATCGCTTCGTCCGGTCGGTGAGCCTTTCTGGGTTACAAGCGGCGACCGGCAAGTGTCGCGGCCCGAACTGTCGCCGGATGGCACTCGCTTCGTGTTTCGCTTTCCACGGCGTATGCAGGAAGACATCGTCACGATGGACAATAGCGGCGCAAACCTGCGTGATGTTACGGACGATGCCGCATTTGACCGGTATCCGCGCTGGTCGCCGGACGGAAAGCAGATCGCGTTCACATCGGACAGAACGGGCGTCTATGAGATCCATACCGTCAATGCGGATGGAACGGGGTTACGGCGGATAACATTCAGTAACCGCGAATCGACGTTCCCGCTGTGGTCGCCGGACGGCCGCCGGATCCTCTACCGCTCGGTCGGGAATCATTACATCGTCGACCTAACCCTCCCGGTTGACCAGCAAACGCCAACTGTCCTCCCGAGTTACGAAGATGCCTCGGGATCGAGGTTTGTCGTGTGGGATTGGTCACCCGATGGCGATAAGATCGCCGGCACGTTCAGCGGGTCGCCGATGAGGGTCGGCTACTATTCGTTCTCGGAGCAACGCTTCTACCCGCTCACCGAGACGTCTTACTATCCGGCCTGGATGCCCGACAGCCGGCGGATCCTCTTCGCGTTCAACAACACGGTTTCCGCAATCGACATCCAAACGAAGAAGATCACCGAGATCGTTCGTGTACGCGAGGGTGAGATGAACGGCCTCGGCGTAAGCGACAGCGGGGATCTTGTGTATTACGTGGTGCACGAGGAAGAATCGGATATCTGGATGCTCGAGATCGAGCAGCTGCCTTGACGAACCGCAATTCCCTTCGGTAACTCCTACATCTTTCAGACTTACACGTCTTCTACGTTAGTATAGTTTCTCTGAAACATATGCTCCGATTCTTTAACACGCTGACGCGGAAGATCGACGACTTTCACCCGATAGAAGAAGGCAAGGTTCGCATGTACATCTGCGGCCCAACGGTGTGGAACTTCGCGCACATCGGCAACTTTCGCACTTTCATCTTTGGCGACATCCTGCGGCGCTATCTGAAGTTCAAAGGCTACGAAGTAACGCATGTCTTCAACCTCACTGATATCGACGATCGCATAATAAACGAAGCGGCAAAGAAAGGAGTGTCGATAGACGAGTTCACCGCGCCGTACATTGAGGCCTTTTGGGAAGACTTCGACGCTCTAGGGATGGAGCGGCCGGATGTAACTCCACGGGCGACGCACCACATCTCGGAGATGATCGACATTATTCAGAAGCTCCTCGATAACGGTCACGCTTACGAATCTGACGGATCGATCTACTACCGCATAACGGCGTTTCCGGACTACGGCAAGCTCTCACGGATCAGCTTTTCCGGCAATATCGCCGGTGGCAGCGAACGGGTCGATACCGACAAGTACGATAAAGAAGACGCGCGTGACTTTGCGTTGTGGAAGTTCGTCGGCGAGGACGAAGAGCCCGGATGGGACGCTCCCTTCGGCCGCGGCCGGCCAGGCTGGCACATCGAATGCTCGGCTATGTCAATGAAGTATTTGGGTGAGACGTTCGATATCCATGCCGGC
>DASUSJ010000179.1:0-2898 GCA_036375155.1 Pyrinomonadaceae bacterium | reverse complement strand
CGGCACCGCTATCGTCAACCCGTTTGCGATCCCGCCGTCAATCACGCCTGTCCGACCATTCCCCGAATTCGCGTCTGGACTGGTTACTGGAGCATCGGTGAACGGACTTGTCCGATATGAAGATCCGGTGGCGAATCCCGTGGCTATCTTTGCGGATGTTGCGACCATCCCCGTCCATCCCTGGAAATCCGCCCCGACAAAAGGTCATCTCATGGGCTTCGCCCGGCGACCGGACAACACGGTCCTGGATACCGCGACGGTAACGATCGAAAACCTGGATACCGGTTCCGTGCGTATCGCAGCAACAGATGGCGGTGGCTTTTACGGAGCGGTCGATCTCGAGCCGGGAAGTTATCGCGTTAGAGCTGTGCTCGGCTCAACCACGCTTTACGCTTGCTCGGCTGTTGTTGCCGCGGGTTTGGTCACGACCGCCGACATAACCGCTGAGAGCGCGGCACCGCCCGTTACAACAGCGACTGTGACGCCTGTTGCCGCGGACGGACAAAACGGCTGGTACCTCACAAGCCCAACACTTTCGCTCGCAGCAACCGGCGGATGTGCTGGGATCGCTCGCACGGAATACTCGCTTGATAACGGCGCGAGTTGGCTGACTTACAACGGCCCGATCACGATCGCTCAGGAAGGCACAACCGCGGTCCTGTTCCGGTCCGTAGATCTGACCGGGGCTGTCGAGGCAACTCAAAGCCGGACGTTCATGGTCGATCTCAACACACCGGTTGTTCAACTGACGGCAGATCCGTCAGCTATCTGGCCACCTGGCAAACGGATGACCGACGTTACGATAACCGGAACCGGCAGCGACACGGGCTCCGGCGTATCGCAGGTGAGCTATGTCGTGACGGACGAGTACGGGTTGCCGCTGTCGATCGGAACGCGTGCCCTTTCCGGTAATTCCGCGAACTGGATCGAATCGCTAATGGTCGAGGCCCAGCGGAACGGCGGCGATCTCGACGGCCGACTGTATACCATCACAGCTACCATAAGTGACGTCGCCGGTCGCACCTCGACCGCGACCACGAGCGTCGTTGTCCTTCACGACCGGCGCTTCGACTAAGTCGTAGCCACAGGAAACGCGCCGGCGAGATCACAAAGATCAGCCGGCGCGTTTTAGCGCTGTCCTGCCGATTGAAACTGGACGAAGTTTTTAATTAGAATACAGATGCCCAAGCTTCACGCGAGGGCTTTTTCACTTTTCATCGCAGTCAATCTCTATGTCAAATTCGTCACGTGTCCGCCTCGGTGTCGAGGTGCTGCTCGAGGAACAGATCGATCTCATTCGCGGAGCGGGGATCGGCGTTGTCTGCAACCAGGCGTCGGTCCTGCCGGATTTCCGGCACATTGCTGATGTGCTTGCGGAGCGAAATGAGTTCAACCTCAAGGCGCTGTTCGGCCCGCAGCACGGGATCCGTGGCGATGTGCAGGACAACATGATCGAGACCGAGCACTCGACCGATGCACGGACCGGTTTGCCGGTCTATTCGCTCTACAGCGAAACGCGTGAGCCGACGGATGCGATGCTCAGCGAGATCGACACGATCGTCTTCGACATGCAAGATGTCGGTTGCCGGATCTACACGTTCGCTTACACGATGGCGAACTGCATGCGTGCGGCGAAGAGACTCGGCAAGCGTGTTGTCGTGTGCGACCGCCCGAATCCGATCACCGGCGTCGGCGTGGAAGGTAATGTAACCGAAAAGGAATTCACATCGTTCGTCGGTCAGTTTGAGATCCCGACGCGGCATGGGATGACGATGGGTGAGCTCGCACGACTGTTCAACGAGCATTTCGGAATCGGCTGTGAGCTTGAAGTTGTGAAGATGGACGGGTGGCGACGCGCGATGTGGTTCGAAGAAACGCGTCTGCCGTGGATACTGCCGTCGCCGAACATTCCAACGGTCGATACCTGTGTTGTGTTTCCGGCGACGGTGCACATCGAAGGAACCGAACTAAGCGAGGGGCGCGGCACGACAAAAGTTTTCGAGATCAACGGGGCGCCGTTCATCGATCCGTACAAGTGGGCGGCGGCGCTTCGCGAATATGATTTTCCGGGTGTCGCGTTTCGTGAGTGTTATTTCCAGCCGACATTTCAGAAGTGGTCCCGCGAGACGTGCGGCGGAGTTCAGCTCCATGTAACCGATCGCGAGACTTTTACGCCCGTCGTTGTCGGCATCGCAATGGTGAAGACCGCGTACGATCTTTACACTGATCAATTCGAATGGAAGCGCGACGCGTACGAGTATGAGTTCGGCAAGAATCCGTTTGACGTCGTGAGTGGTACGGACACGATACGGAAGCAGATCGAGGCGGGTTCGTCGTTGAAAGCGATCACGGATTCGTGGGAACCCCGTGCGTCAGGGTTTGCGGAAGTCAGGAAGGAGTTTTTGTTGTACTAAGAACAGCACGTCACGGTGTTGGAAATGCGATCTTGAATCCTGATCCGTAAAGTGTACCGATAAGTTTCGCCGCCGACTGTTCGACAATTTCTAGCAGGTCGAATTCCTTATGGTGGTTGGGGCAAAGGACCACGAGGTTTCCAAGCACGCTTTGCCCTCCTTTAGCCACTGGGGGACCGACCTTGGTTTTCCAGACTACCCTGACAACCTCCTGTCGTCCCACTACAGAACGTCACCGACGACCAGCTCGCTGAATGGGAAATTGCGGCGCTGCCACATATTGAACCACTGGGCGTTCTCCATTTCCTCCTTAACGGTTGGCAGAGGAAACTCTACGACTCATTATGTATTCCATTCTTTGTTACTGACATTTGTTACAAGACGATCAACTGTCTTTCAAGGCCTTCAGGACTTTCTCTCCCCGCGGCGACAACCGATACCCCGGATGCAAACTCTCTGTTAAACCAAGCGCCTTTAACTTGCG
>DASUSJ010000178.1:0-17136 GCA_036375155.1 Pyrinomonadaceae bacterium | reverse complement strand
TCCTCGCTCGGCGTCGGCTCGCCTTCTGTTCGCCCCTCCGCAAGCTCCTTGAGGGTGAGCATCATCTTCCTCTCCATAACGAAGTGGGCCGGTTCGAAAACCGAAAGGTGAAACATCCATCTCAATAAACTCGCAGGCCTGTCGCCCCGCGCACGAATAATGAAGCGCGTTTTGTTTTCGGAGAGAGGATACAGAACGAACGCCCAGCTGCCGTGTTCGATCTCGTCGCGGAGGACGAGATGACGGTTCGGTTCGAGATCGACGACAAACCATCCGGCCTTATCGTCGAAGCGCCCGCCGAGCCAGCCTTTGTGAGCGGACCGAACGAAGTCTCCGACCTTCAACTCCTGGAGCTCAGGCTTTATCTCATAGACGTTATGGATCTCGAGGTCGAACAGGTTTTCTAGAAAGTCGTAGCTGAAAAAACCACCTCGTCCCTGTCCGATCTGCACTAGCCACCGCCAGACGTCATCGGGCGCGGCATTAATGGTTACGGCGTGAGTGACGCCGATTCCGGCGTCCGGTTTGACGTCGTCTCCCGGAAGCGGCATCTCTTTTTCGTCATCGGTCGCACCCCAACCGAGATGCCACGGACGAATCCAAAAAAAATACGCCGCACCGGCCGCAGTCAAACCGAGAATTGTTTTTAATGCAAAGTTCTTGTTCATTTGCGCTACCTCCAATCACCAGGTCATGCGGCTGCAGTGAGTGAACGCTCCGTAGTTTTGACCGATCTCAACGCCGAATAAACAGCTTCTCTAAGGGCGAGGTCCCGCGGATCGCCCATCAACTCAGTTCCCATGCGATTTGTGACATATGCGTATCCGATACCATTCTCGGGATCGGCAAAACCCATCGAGCCTCCCGCACCCGGGTGTCCGAAAGCCGACGCAGTGGGTAATGGCATCGTCTCGCTCCGCTTGATGAATCCAAGAGAGAATTTCGCCTCCGCTAGCATACATTCGTCATAAAAGCCCCTGAGGGGCGGAACCGGTGGAGCCGCTAGTTCATCCAGTGTTTCCTTTTTTAGTCCAAGCTCCCTTCCTCCCGACGCGAATATCCCGTACGCCTTGGCTATCGCTTGCGCAGTACCGACGCCGCCACCCGACGGTACTTCCAGATTTCTCGCGTAGATCGTCTTTTCATCAAGGACGATCGCGGAGCCGGGATTCACAACAAGGGCACGATAGATATTCGAATGGTGATTGAAAGTCGCCAACGCAAGCCTGAGAGGGAAGCCAGACAGTAATTGGAGGAAACCCACGGGCGTCATCACCGCAAGTCGCGAATTTGGGATGGATTCGGGCAGGCGGATGTACAAATTGAGTCCGAGCGGCGTTGCGATCTCATCCTGGAAAAATTGCCCCAGTGTGCGATGCTGCGGATCGACACGACGAATCAGTTCGCTTTCATAAAAACCTAACGAGATCGCATGGTACGCCTGACGTGAGCCGGGTTCCCAGACAGGTTTCTGACGTGCCATTATCTCCGCCAGGAGGTCCGGATCAGCGACCGTGTTTTTATCGACGGGCTCGTCGAAAGCGAAGAGTCCGGCTTGGTGCGCGAGCAGTTGCCTCACCGTTATCTTTTCCTTTCCATTCTGCGCAAACTCAGGCCAGTACTTGCAGACTAGTTCGTCGTAATCAATGAGACCGCGGGAATGCGCGAGTGCCATGGCCATTGCTGCCAGGCCTTTGGTTGTCGAGTAAACCACAACCATTGTGTCCTCTTCCCATGGGTCGGCCGTCCCCTTGTTGCGGAAGCCGCCCCAGAGATCGACGATCTTTTCTCCGTTGCGATAAACGCAGCACGCACCCCCTAGTTCGCGGCGTTTTGTGAAATTCTCTATAAATGCGTCCCGAACCCTTTCGAAGCCGGGGCTGACAAACCCGTGGATCTTAAAATTCTTCAACGCTTCATCTTGATGTGTCGACCGATACCAGGCATACGCGGCTCCGGCGGCGGTCAAACCGAAAATGCTTCCGACAAATAATTTCTTGTTCATATCAGACTCCTTTTGGGCGCGCGGCAGTGAAATGTGGTCAGTTTCAACCTACTTTTCGCAACTCTTATTCCTCTGCGAATTCTCGGAAAACAGCAATTCGCGATCACGGCCTGCGAATAAATTCACAGCCGGAAACGGCAAATTCTCGCGGTTCGGCTTTTTGAGGATGTAACTGATATTCGGGAAGTAGATCTCGTAGCAAGGGTATTTGCTGGCTGTCCTCGCCGGGCATCCCAAAGCCGAGCCGGGACGTGGTGGTAGAATCGTCATATGCAATCTCCGAAGAAGTACACCAACAAGTTGATTGACGAGACGTCCCCGTATCTGCAGCAGCACGCGCATAATCCGGTTGACTGGTATCCGTGGGGCGACGAAGCCTTTGAGAAGGCCCGGTCCGTAGACAAGCCGTTACTTGTCAGTATCGGGTACTCCGCGTGTCACTGGTGCCACGTGATGGAACATGAGTCGTTCGAGGATGAAGTAACGGCTCGAATAATGAACGAGAATTTCGTGAACATCAAAGTCGATATGGAAGAGCGACCCGACGTCGACCAGATCTACATGACATTCGTTCAGTTGACGACCGGCCGCGGCGGCTGGCCAATGAATGTCTTTATCACCCCCGAGAAGCTGCCGTTTTTTGGCGGCACGTATTTTCCCCCCGAGCAGAAGTACGGAATGCCGTCGTGGCAACAGATCTTGATGAGCATCGCCGAAGCGTGGCGTGAGCGACGGGAAGAATTGACGCACTCAGCGAACGAGATACTTGGTGAACTTCGGCGGGTGGGGTTAACTGAATTCTCATCCGCAGCTCTCGACACCGAACAGCTCGATTCGGCTTTTCAAAGTTTCGTCCGCGCATTCGACCGAACGAACGGCGGTTTCGGCGGTGCACCAAAATTCCCGCCTTCAATGTCGCTCGAATTTCTTCTGCGTTACTGGAAACGCACCGGTGACGAAAGGGCCCTCGAGATGGTGAAGTTTACGGCGAGGAAGATGGCTGAAGGCGGTATCTACGACCAACTGGGCGGCGGGTTTCACAGATACGCCGTAGATTCGATCTGGCTCGTACCGCACTTCGAAAAGATGCTTTACGACAATGCGCAGCTGATCAGGATCTATTTGCATTTGTATCAGATCACGAACGCTGAAAATTCGACGCCCGACGGTGCTGCTTCAGGAGGGAAAGCCGACGCGGAGTTTTTCAAACGCGTCGCGATCGAGACACTCGAATATGTGAAACGCGAGATGTTCGATCCTTCCGGCGGTTTTTACTCTTCTCAAGACGCCGACAGCGAAGGGATCGAAGGAAAATTCTTTGTCTGGACGCCCGGAGAGGTAAGCGAGATCCTCGGAACGGAAGACGCGCAAGTTTTCAATTTTTACTACGACGTCTCCGAAGAAGGGAATTTTGAAGAGAAGAACATTCTGCACGTCAGCTATACATCAGAAGCCGCGGCTCGAGCGCTCGGTATGGACGAATCCGGGTTGAGGGAGACTCTGGAGAATAGCAGAAAGAAGTTGTTTGCCGTGCGGGAAAAGCGCGCCAGGCCATTCAGGGACGAGAAGGTCCTAACCGCGTGGAATGGCCTGATGCTCGCGGCGTTTGCGAAGGCGGCGGCGGTACTGGGAAGCGCGGAGTATCTCGATATCGCCAGGCGCAATGCTGATTTTCTCCTGACCGAGCTACAGCGGGATGGGCGCCTGCTCCGAACCTGGAAGGATGGTCGGGCGAAGTTGAATGCGTATATTGAAGACTATGCGAATCTCGCAGATGGATTGATCGAGCTCTATCAAGCTTCAGGCGTGATTCGTTACCTTTCCGAAGCACGACGATTGGCCGACTTGATGGTCACGGAGTACTGGGACGAGGAGAGAGGCGGATTTTACTTTACGTCTGACGATCACGAACAGCTGATCGTCCGGAATAAGGATTTTTACGATAACGCCACACCATCCGGTAACTCCGCGGCGGCGGATGTCCTCCTCCGGCTTGCGAAGTTTTACGGCGAGGAGAAGTATGAGCGGTTTGCATCCACCGTACTGCGGCTCGCGGCGCCGCAGATAAAACGGCATCCTCAGGGCTTTGGCCGGGCGTTGTCGTCGATCGAGTTTCACCTCTCACGAGTCAAGGAGATCGCGATTATCGGAGAAAGGGGAAACGAGCTTGAAACGACGGTTGCCAGCACTTACCTGCCGAACTCGGTCGTGGCTATTTCTGAGGAGCCGAGCAACGCGCTGCCGTTGCTAGCGGGGCGAATTCCAATAGAAGAAAAAGCAACATCTTACGTGTGCGAGGATTTTGTATGCCAACGACCGGCTACTACCGTCGAACAGTTGTCAGAGATGCTTCGCGGATAGAAACCGGGCATGGTAAATAAATCAAAAAGGCGTCGTCCGAGGACGACGCCTTAAGCTTTAAGTGATCAAGCAGCGTTAATTATCTGTTCGCGTTCGCGTTTGCATTCGCGTTAACCGGCCGGTTGGCCATTGAGTTAGCAGCCGATGCCGCAGAATTTGCAGCAGCATTAGCTGCGGTCGCAGCCTGATTGGCAGCATTGGCAGCCTGATTAGCCGCTGCGTTCATAGCATTCGCAGCCGCGTTCATCGCATTCGCCGTAGCGCGGTTGACGTTCGCTGCCGTGTTGTTGCTCGCAGCGTCGCCGCAAGCCATACCCAAAGCGCCAAGCGCCAGAAGGGCTGAAAGTGCAATAATTTTTCTCATTTCTAAATGGATTCTCCTGTCTTTCTCAAAGATTAACTTACTTATTTTTACTTACCACCGCTCTCGCGAACGGGTTGCTCCAGAACTGTCTAACTTTGGAACAATCGACAATATAGTCATCCAACATACATTAGTCAACCCGTCTAAAGCCAAAATCCAACTCTACAAATGAAATAATGCTAGCCCCTAAATGCTTGAAATTCCGGTAAAAAGACGGGGTGTGACGGATCGGTTCTCTGCGAGGCAAGCTTTACGAGATCAAACTCTCTGGCAAATGAAAAAGGCACCTGCTTTTGCAGGTGCCTCACGGATCGATACCGTCCGATGTTACGGACGATTTGTGTTCGCATTGCGATTCACGTTCGCGTTCATGTTCGTGTTGCCTCGATTCGCATTCGTGTTCATGTTGGTGTTCATATTGCTCATCGGGGTGCTCGTCGCCATCGGCGTCGGAGTCGATAAGTTGGTATTCAGGTTTGTCCGGTTAGCATTGTTGACGGCATTGTTCGTGCCCGTGTCACCGCAAGCCATTCCGAGCGCGCCAAGGGCCAAAACTGCTGTAAGTGCAATTTTTTTCATAATCCTATTTGATCTCCTGTCTTCTTCAAAGATTAAAACTGACTGTTTAACTGCGAACAGCCCTGAAGGGCTGTTTTGCCCCAATCTCAAAGATAATTTGGAACAAACGCCACTATAAATATCCGTTTGCTTGGAAGTCAACCCAAAACTTCTCTAGAAAGTCTATTTCTACCTTTTATTTCCCGAAATGTAACCTAGGTGACTCCCCGGGATGTGGTGGCCGTTGCCCCGTTTTCTAAAGTATTGACCTATTGTTCACAAAACGTTATCTTCAGCGTGAAGGCTTTCCAGGCCTCTCGAGCCATTTCGATTTTCTTCGGACTAGTTCCCGCATTCATCCCGTCGCCCTTCAATATGAACGTCAACAAGAACGCTCCTGAAAGTGTTAGCGGCCGGTTTCGTACAGGGCAAATTGCGCTTGGTTTATTTGGGCTCGTTGCTCCCATCCTGACCTTCTTCCTCGCCGTTTCAACGCTGCCTGACAGCGCAAAGGTGATCGTATTGGTTACCCTCGCGTTCGTGTATTCCGTTGTATGCTACTGGTCCTTTACAAAGTCCCAGACTCACGACCGTCAGACCGATCTGGGAGAGTCGCATTCAAGTTCCGCGGAGTTGGACGAAAACCTCCGGGCGATAGGTGAGACAAGCGAGTTTTTCGGCACCTCTCTGAAGCCCGGCGATATGTTTCGCCTCGTCTCAAACCGAATCACCCACGTCTTTCCATTTGCCAACAGCGCCCTGTTTGTGGCTTCTGAATCGGGTGACACCCTTTTCGTCGCACAGGCGGACGGTCCTAACGAGGCGGCGCTGAGGAAGGTTGAATTACCGGTGGAGAAGGGACTGGCGGGCATGAGTTGGATGAGCGGCGAAATTGAGACAGATCTCGAACTGCAGTTGGAGCGAGCGGCTGTACCTGGGGAGGCTATCACGGGCTCTCGTTCCGCTGTAGCGATCCCACTCTTGCATGCGAATCAGGCATTCGCTGTTCTAGTTCTTTATACCGCCTCCAGGATCACGGATGAAACCAACTTGCAGAATGTGCTTCGCGCGATAGGTGAACGCGTTGCTCCCCTGTTCCTTAGCTCGATCGCATTTGAGCGGTCGGTCGCGAATGCATTGACAGATCCGCTTACCCGGCTTCCGAACGAACGAGCATTTTATATGGTGCTGGAAAACCAACTCGCCGAGTCGCACCGCTTTAGAACCGAACGTCCCCTCACCGTGCTGACCATAGATATCAAAAACTTTACGGAAGCCAATCAAAGCTTTGGATTCAACACGGGCGATCGGATGCTGGCCTTTGCCGCAGAGCATCTTGCTTCTCAGCTTAGAAAAATGGATTTTCTCTCTCGTTCTGCGAACGATGAATTTCTCGTCATCCTACCGACGGCGACCCCGAAATTCGCGGAGGACATAGTTCAGCGGATCAGAGAACGGTTTGCCAGCGAGATCTTCTCCGCCTCGGAGACCGATGACATTAAGGTGTGGCTGAACTTTGGCTGGGCGACCTTCTGGCAGGACGGTGAGACCGCCGAACAGCTTTTACAGAATGCCCGGATCAGGAAACAGCAGGCGAAAGCCGAGGAGCCGACGAAGGTTCTTTGGTTCCCGAAAGAATACGTGAACTAGGTGATACTGATTGCCAACGGTTGACAGTGGACAGTTTGTCAGTTGATAAAGGATAGTCCGAGCGTTACCGGATCGAGCCGGTGTAACCAACTATCCACTTAGCACAATCAACTGTTAACTGAACCATGGCGAACATAACCTTCTACGGCGGAGTCGGGACCGTGACGGGATCGAAATACTTACTCGAGAATAATGGGCGAAGAGTTCTTGTAGACTGCGGCCTGTTTCAGGGCGTAAGAGAACTTCGTGAACGAAACTGGGAAGATCCCAGATTCGATCCACATTCAATCGACGCCGTAATAATCACACACGCCCATATCGATCACACTGGCTGGCTGCCTCGCCTGGTTAAGCTTGGTTATACCGGTCCCGTCTATACATCGAAGGCAACTGCCGATCTGTTGAAGATACTTCTTCCAGACTCAGGGCGTTTGCAGGAAGAGGAAGCGGACTATCGAAACCGGCACCAGTTAAGCAGACACGCTCCAGCACTCCCTCTTTACGATGAAGCGGATGCGCGGCAGGCTTTGAAGCTGATGCTAACCGTCGCGAATGACGGAAATTCAGTCGAGATCGCGCCTGGCTTCAAAGCGAGCTTCCTCGTCGCCGGACATATCATAGGCGCCAGTCTGGTCCTGGTCGAAATGAACTCGACCCGTTTCTTGTTTTCCGGTGACCTTGGTCACTATGACCAGCCGATCGTAAGAGATCCTGCTCCGCCGCCCGGGTGCGATTACCTAATGGTCGAATCGACCTATGGCAATCGCCTACACGGCGAAGTCTCGTCGGACATCCAGATGGTCCGGATCGTGAACGAAGCTGCGTCGCGCAACGCCCCGATCCTAATACCGGCGTTCGCGGTAGGCCGAACGCAGGAAGTTTTATATCTAATCCGTGAGCTCGAGGACGAGAAACGAATTCCCATTCTTCCCGTGATCGTGGACTCGCCGATGGCAGCTCAGGCGACACAAGTTTACAACCGGTGGCAGGAAGAGCATGACGAGGAATACGCTTCGCTACTGAGCCAAAAGCGGCATCCGCTCAGAACGCACTCAATGTCGACCGCATCGAGCCGCGAGGAATCGAAACGGCTGAATGACATGAAGGGAGCGCGGATAATTATCTCGGCGTCGGGAATGATGACAGGCGGACGCGTGTTGCATCACGCGGTGCGCATTCTGCCAAATGAGAATGCAACGGTCATCTTCGTCGGGTACCAGGCGGCCGGGACAGTCGGGCGGCGAGTACAGGATGGCGAGCGGGAAGTCCGGATCATGAAAAACTGGGTACCGGTCCGATGCCATGTCGAGAAGGTCGAAGGGTTTTCGGCGCATGCTGACTGGAAGGCGGTGATCCGTTGGCTTGAAGGCTTGCCAGCGGCTCCGAGAATGGTTTTCACGACACATGGAGAGCCAGACGCGGCTGCCGCGATGGCACAGCATATTCGAGATCGTTTCGCCTGGAACGTCGTCGTCCCCGAGTACGAGCAAGTGGTGGAGCTTTAATTATGGACTACCTTGAAACAAAGCCATCGCCCCGGCTTGCGGGGTTCATAAAGTGTTTCTGGGCGCTGGAGTATCCGGGGTCGGGCGAACCTGAACCGGTACTTCCAGACGGATGTCCCGAGCTTGTGTTCAACCTTTCGGAACCCTTCATGCGCGTTTATTCCGGACATGAAGAAAGGCAGCCGACCGCTCTTCTCGCAGGGCAAATGAGCCGAAGCATTCTTATCCGACCTTCGGGTAAGGTGAAGCTGTTTGGTGTTCGGTTCCAACCGGCGGGCGCGGCGCCCCTTCTAGGTTTTCCTTTGCATGAGCTGAACGACGAGATAGTCGAGTTCCGGCGCGTAGGGGTAAGGCAGGCTTATGACGTCGAACATCGAATGACAGAGGCGTTGTCGTTTGCCGAACGCCGTTCGATATTCGAGGAGTTTCTTATTCAGCGGCTTGCGGAATGCAAACAGAACGATCCGGTCTCGTGTATCGCCGCGGTGATGATCGATAATCGATGCGGTCGTGTTCCCGTTTCTGAAGTATCCCGCCAGCTCGGCATTTCCGAAAGACAGCTTGAAAGACGCTTCAAACGAACGGTCGGTATTTCGCCAAAAATGCTTTCGAGGATCGCGCGTTTCCAGTCTGTCGTCCGTGCATGTCGGGACGGAGAGTTTCCTAATCTGCTCGACGCGGCTCTTAGCTCCGGCTACTACGATCAATCACACCTGATACGCGACTTCCGGGAGTTCTCCGGCTTGACGCCGCTCGCTTATTTCGAGCGCACGCATCGCATCGCCGACGTATTTACGGGCGCAGTATGACGGTTTTTTACAATACGTACCGGCATCGAACAAACTAAACTTCCGGAGTCAGAATCTTTTTTCCTGGAGAATTATTTCGATGAGATCAATTTTTCGTTTGACCTTCGTTTGCCTTGCGACACTGGCATTCAATCTCACAACTTCTGCCCAAGCCGCAAAGCCGCCCATGGCCGACCTCGGTTGGCTCGGTGGCTGCTGGGAGATGAGCGTGCCGGACAAGCAGCTGCTTATTACCGAACAATGGATGAAACCCGCCGGCGGGATGATGATCGGCGCAGGGCGGACGGTGAAGGCCGGAAAAGTGGTGGATTACGAATTCCTCCGGATAGTCGAAGAGACGGATGGTGTTTACTACGTAGCGAAACCAACAGCAAACAAAGACGAAACGCGGTTCAAGCTCCTGCGGTCGACTGTCAGTGAGGTGGTCTTTGAAAACCCCGACCACGATTTCCCTCAGCGAGTAATCTATAAGCTCAGCGGGACTCGCTTGAACGCTCGCATAGAGGGTACGACGAACGGCAAAACTCGAGGGATCGATTTTCCGTACACGCGGATCGGCTGCTGACCGCTCACACGGTAAACAAAAAGCCCGTTATGAAAAAGGCGAATTTTTCGGTACTCGAGAGACAAGAAAACCCGGTCGCTTGAAACCGGATTGAAAATAATCTCGAAACGGGTTCGTGAGAAGTTAGACCGAGAAACTACTCGTATCGCAAGCATTCTATCGGGTCCAGCTTTGCTGCCTTACGGGCCGGAAGCACACCGAATATGAGACCGACGCTGATCGAAACGCCGATCGAGAGTAGGATCATCCACAACTCGACCTGTGCCGGAAGCGACGGTACGAGAAGCATCACGAGGTTGCTGATACCGATCGCGAGCGCGAGGCCGATGACCCCGCCGATGGCGGTAAGGGTCATCGCTTCAAGCAAAAACTGGAACACGATCGCACCGCGTGTTGCGCCGATCGCTTTGCGAATCCCGATCTCTTTCGTCCTTTCCGTGACCGACACGAGCATGATATTCATCACGCCGATCCCCCCCACAAGTAGACCCAGACACGAGATTGCGATAGCCGCGAGCCCCACGCCGCCGATTATGCTGTCGAACTGACCGATGAAAGCTTCCGGCGTCTTGATGTCAAAGTCATTCTTATCGCCAAATTTCACTTCGCGGCGCTGCCGCAGAACGGCCTCGATCTCCGCGACCGCATCATCAAGCCGGTCCGGCTTGCCCTGCACAATGAAAAGAGTGAAGTCCCGAAGCGGAGCGACTTTCCTAGAAGTCCGGTACGGCATAAAAACTTTCTGATCCTCTTCGTTTTCCCCGAAGAAACCGGATTTTCGTTTTTCAACGACGCCGACTATTTCCCACGTGGTGCCATTCATGCGGACGACCTTCCCGATCGGTGATTCGTCCGGGTTGGGAAACAGGGCCTCGCGCGCGCTGACACCGATAACAAGCACATTCCGACGCTGAAGATTATCCGCTTCATTCAGCCAGCGTCCTTCGCGTATGCCCAAATTCAGAATACGGTCGTAATTGGTCGAAACACCATCCACACTGGCCCAGCGATAATTCCGGCCTTCGTAGGTCATGTTGTCGTTGAAGCTCGGTCCGAAGTTACCGATCCCGGGATTGATCAAAGCAATATCGTCGATCGTGGTCGACTGGTTCATTATTGCGTCCGCATCCGCGTCGGTGAGAGGCTTCCGATTTCGCTCGTCGCGGTTCGAACCACCCCCGCCCATCGACAGGTGGAAGACGTAGATGTTGTTCGTACCGTATTCCTCAACGATCGAAACGATGCTCTGACGCATACCGGTGAGGATCGATGCCACGACGACGGCCGTAATAATACCGACAACAATACCCAGGATCGTCAGCGCCGAGCGGAACTTGTGCCCCATGATGCTGTCGATCGCCATTTTGACGACCTCGATCGGTAAAGATGTCGAAAGCTTCATATTAAATTCGAGCTATGTACTATAAATGAATCCGCGGCGGCCGTTGCTTACCTCTTATGTCTGCGTTAGCGCAACGATTGGGTCCAGCCGCGCAGCCTTCCATGCTGGATAAAGACCGGCGATTATTCCGATGATGCTCGATACCGCAATAGAAACGAATATATAGAACAGCTCGATCGTCATAGTAATGCCCAGCGCCATCCCGACTAGCTGCGTCGCCGCCATCGCCAGCACAAGTCCCAGAACGCCTCCAACTACGCACAAGGATGCCGACTCGATCAGAAACTGAAGCAGGATCTGCTTGCGGGTCGCACCAAGCGCTTTTCTAAGGCCGACTTCGAAAGTTCGTTCCGTTACGGATACCAGCATGATATTCATGACGACGATTCCGCCGACAACCAGAATGATAGCCGTGATCGGTAGCACTACTGCCGCGATCGAGCCCGTGATCTGGTCCATCGTCGAATTGAATTCGTCGACGTTCACCACACCGAACGTGTCCTCCTCGCTGCCGATGAGCTTACGTCGGTTTCGTAGCAACTGCCGCGCCTCCTCGATCGACTCTTTAAAGTTCTCCGCAGTCGCGGTCTTGCCGTGAAGTTGAATGCCGCCGGTACGGTTAAAAAGTTGACCAGCGAGAGTTATCGGGATGTAAACGTGTCGGTCCTGCGATTCTCCAAAGAAGGCTCCGCGTTTCTGTTCCACGCCGATGATGCGAAGTGGCGCTCCCCTGACCTTGATCTCCTTGCCGATCGGCGACTCATTTGGAAAGAACTTCTCCTTTACATCCCAACCGATCACGCAGACATACGTCAGCCGCGAGGATTCTTCATCGGTCATAAAGCGGCCTTCACCGACTGTTTTGTCCTCGATATCCGCCATGTTGGCGGTAACGCCCATTATGCGTGTCGACGGCATCTCGATACCGTTGTAGCTCAGGTCGGTGCCCGAATTGATCTGCGCCCCGACCTCTGTACACAGCTTGCAGTTATCCCGGACGTACTCGTACTCTTCCCACTTTATGTCCTTGTTTCGGCGGTTCCGGCGTTCGAACTCCTCATCCGACATCCTTCCCATCGAAGCCATTCGAGTCATCATGAAATGGTTCGAGCCGAGCACCTTCGACGCAGTTTCGACCACATATGTCTTCAAGCCGCTGATCGATGCAGCCACGACAATAACTGCCGCCACGCCGATGATGATACCGATGAGAGTTAGAAATGCTCGCAGCTTATGCTCGAGGATGGATTTTATTGCTATCCAGAAAGCGTCGTAATAAAAGGAATAAAGCTGGCGCATCTCGATTTTGGATTTTAGACTTTGGATTTTGGATTGTTATCAACCCGCGATCGCAGAACCAAAGACAAAGGTGCTAACGTGTTGATTCGGGAAAAGGTTCAAAAAAAATGTAGTAGTAACCGTCTGCTTGTGCAGATCGCGAGCTGGCGGCGTGTCGAAAGATCCCAGATCCGCGATCCACAATCCAAAATGCCCAGATCGGCGGTCGCTGCTGGTTCCGACAATCGGCGTGCTATACTCTCAACTTATTTTCAGAACTACTTAGGAGAAAACCGCTTGGCAGTTTTAGTCGATAAGAGTACACGCCTTATTGTCCAGGGTATTACCGGCAAAGAGGGCACGTTCCACACGCTACAGATGCGTGAATATGGCACAAACGTTGTCGGAGGCGTGACGCCTGGAAAGGGTGGCACGACGCATGAGGGAATACCGGTTTTCAATACTGTTGCGGATGCCGTTAAAGAAACCGGGGCGAATGCATCAGTGATCTACGTCCCGCCGGCGTTCGCGGCCGACGCGATCATGGAGGCGGCCGACGCAGGGATCCCCGTCGTGGTTTGTATAACTGAAGGTATTCCTATTTCGGACATGGTGAAGGCGAAAGAGTATTTGAACGGTCTCGCTCTCCGAAATTCGCAATCCACAATTCGCACCCGGTTGATCGGCCCGAACTGCCCGGGAATAATTTCACCCGGCAAGTGCAAGATCGGTATCATGCCCGGACATATTCACAAGGAAGGCCGCATAGGCGTCGTTTCGCGTTCCGGAACGTTGACTTACGAGGCCGTCGGCCAGCTGACCGAGCTTGGGCTTGGCCAATCGACGGCGATCGGAATCGGCGGCGATCCTATCGTCGGCACAACTCACACAGACGCGTTGCGGCTTTTTCAGGAAGATGACGAGACCGATGCGATCGTGATGATCGGAGAGATCGGCGGTACCGCGGAGGAAGACGCGGCCGAATACGCGAAGGATAACGTGAAGAAACCGATCGTCGCATTCATCGCCGGTCAAACTGCTCCGCCTGGACGCCGTATGGGGCACGCCGGTGCCATCATCTCCGGCGGCAAGGGGACCGCGGCTGAGAAAATGAGGGCATTGACCGAAGCGGGCATTAGAGTAGTTCAATCTCCGGCGGATATCGGTCAGGCAATTGCTGAAGTTCTAGGGTCGAAAGCCGCGGCGTGATGATCTAGCCTTACCAATCAATTCATCAAGGGATACTACTTAATGAGCACTTTAACTTTTGGAATCATAAAGCCGGACGCTGTCCGTGCAGGGAAACAGGGATCTATCATTCAACGCATTCTGGACGCGGGTTTCAGGATTCGCGGGATGAAGCTTATTCACCAGACAAGGAAACAGGCTGAAGGTTTTTATGCGGTTCACGCGGGCAAGGGCTTTTATGAAGAGCTGACCGCGTTCATGTCGGGTGGACCGTGCGTGGTTCTTGCGCTGGAAAAAGAGAACGCCGTCAAAGCCTGGCGCGATCTGATGGGAGCGACTAACCCTGCCGAAGCTGCCGAAGGAACCCTTCGAAAAGAATTCGCCTCGTCGATCGGAGAGAATGCCGTTCACGGTTCGGATTCGGATGAGAATGCAGCGATAGAGATCAGCTATTTCTTTAGTAAACTCGAATTGGTTTAGTATGGAGTACAGAAGTAGTCTGTATTTTCTCATTTGTTCGCACTCCAAACAGGACACGGGCTGAAGCCCGCACTCTAAACATCTATGAAACGATGCCCGACTTGCGACAAGACCTTTGACGACAACATGCGCTTTTGTCAATCGGACGGAACTCCGCTGGTTGAAGACGCACCGATCGACCCGTATAAAACGATGGTCGCAAGACCGCAGGATATCGCTACGGAGAGTTCTGCTGGTGGGTCTGACGATGTACTCGATCTACCAAGTGAATCGGATCCCGCTAAGACGATGTATGCGTCGGAGAAGGAGATTCGTGAGGAAATGGCGAGACACGACGCGACTGACGAGCAGGTGATCGAGATCCCCCCGCTCGCGAACGCACCTAAGTATTCGGAACCGCCTCCGTCACCTTTCTCGGCGCCGGACGTCGGTTCCTCAACTGTTCCACCGATCCCTTCTCCTTTCGACGAACCTAAGTCGTCGACATACGAGCCGCCGGCGCCTGCGTTTGCCGAGCCTGAGCCGTTGCGGGAAGAGCCGGCTTTCAATCCTTTTGATCAACCCGCAGGCGGACAAATGGCACAGGCGGAATGGACACCGCCGCCGGTCCCCGACGCAGGTTGGCAGGATCAGCAGATCGGTCAGAACACGCCGTTCCAGCCGCCCGCGGCCGGTACCGGCAGTCTTAATCAGACACTGCCGATCGTCTCGCTCGTCTTCGGTGTCGTGTCGCTGTGCTGCTACATCTCGCCGCTTACCGGTATAGTCGCGTTGGTGACTGGCTATATGGGTATGAAGAACGCCAATAACGACCCCGCGAATTATGGTGGCAAGGGTCTCGCGATCGCGGGCATGGTCACCGGTGGGATTTTTCTGCTTCTCGGATTGTTTTACTGGATCTACATTATTTTCATTATCGGCCTCTCGGCGATGGGCAGCATGGGCGGCTTGGGCTAGAACGCATGTCATTAATTTCAGACGTTATTCAATCAACGGTTGCCGTCATTAAAGGCATGAAGCGCACCATCTCGGAAATCCCGCGGGAGAAGTGGACTGTGCAGTATCCGGATGTCCCGATCACGGTTCAACCGAGATACCGCGGCCAGCATCTTCTCCACGTCGATGAGATGGGAAAAGAGAAGTGCGTCGCGTGTTATTTATGCGCGGCGGCTTGTCCGTCGGACTGCATTTACATCGAGGCCGAGAACGATCCGCGACCTTACGAGCAGCGTATCGGACGCGACGAGCGTTACGCCAAGGTTTACAACATCGACTACGGCCGCTGCATCTTCTGCGGCTTCTGCGTCGAAGCTTGTCCGAAAGATGCCATCACGCACGGGTATAACTTTGAGCTCTCCGTTTACAACCGCGCTGACCTGCTGAAGACGAAGACCGACTTGTTGATAACGAGTCAGAAGCAATCGAAGAACTATCGGGTCGCGCTGTCGAGTGAGGACGTCGATTCCGAATACAAAGAAGTCTAGCGATTTGGATTTTGGATTCGAAGTTCGTACGGTCGAGAGCCGAACACAGTCTTTACCGAGTTCTACCAATCGGAGACCAGATCCAATATCAGGATCCAAAATCCAAAATCCAGAATCCAAATCCAGAATCCAGTGCAGGATCTTCCCCCCACTAAGAAAGGCCGTCATCACGAATTGCGCGGACTCGGACTCCGCGAATTCGCCGGCCTTCGCCGGGACGATGAACGGCTCGATCCGTTCAAGCTCGCAAAGTATGCCGGGTTGCTGGTGCCGTCGTTTAACGAGATACAAGGGTTGTCAGAAGAGACGCGTGATCAGTTGTTGAAGACTGCCAAAGACAAATGGTCGGGCGGGGCTGCCTCCATCAAATTACCCAACGGAAAGAAGCTCGTCATACTTAACCCGACCCACGCACGAACACGCCATAAGGCGACGCTCATGGAAGAGATCAGTCACGTGTTTCTCGGTCACAAGCCGAGCCGTCTCGCGATCGAAGGACGCGACCGCCACGGCAATCCGATCGCCCGAGACTACAATGCGGATATCGAAGAAGAGGCTTATGCGACCGGCGCCGCGGCCCTCGTTCCATACACCGGGCTGAAGCGATTTGTAGAATCTGGGAAGACAGCGGCCGAGATCGCACGGCATTACAATGTCAGCCGACCGCTGGTAGAATACCGCATCAAGATCTCCCGTCTTTGGGATACCTATAAGGAAAAACTCTTTCAGGGCGACGATCAATGACGAATCCACCGGTCCAGGTTATACCCGATAAGAACTTATCGACCGCGGACAAGCTTCGGATGCTGCTCGACATCACGAAGACGATCAGCCGGTCGCTCGATCTTGACGAAGTGCTGAATCTCGTGATGGATACGCTTAGTTCGCTGTTGGCGTACGACGCGGCCGGCATATACCTGATCGAGCATGGACCGGAAAACGATAGCCCGTACATCTTCAAATCAAAGGTCATCCGCGGGTATGAGATCAGCTTCGAACTCGTTGAGCCGCGGCTGAAACTCGGCGAAGGGTTTTTGGGACGAGTCGCCGAGAGCGGTAAGCCTATTATCTCGCCGGACGTCAGCAAGGATTCCCGATATTTTGCGGCAAGGAAGCGTACGCGCTCGGAAATGGTCGCTCCCATCGTTTCGAACGATAAGGTGATCGGCGCGTTCGATCTCGAAAGTGATCATCTTAACGCGTATTCCGAGGACGATCTGGCGGTATTGCAGATGCTCACTTCTCAGGTCGCGATCATTATCGAGAAGGTCCGACTTCATGAGCAGCTTGTTGAGCAAAAGCGAATTCAGGCGCAGCTGGAGATCGCACGTCAGGTTCAACTCGAACTCCTGCCGGACCACGATCCGGAACTCGCAGGGTTTGATATAAGTGCTTACGTCTTTCCAACAGAAGAGGTCTCTGGAGACTATTACGACTGGGTGACGGTATTTGAAGATCAGATAGGCATCACCGTCGCCGACGCCGTG
>DASUSJ010000177.1:0-12679 GCA_036375155.1 Pyrinomonadaceae bacterium | reverse complement strand
CAAGGTATGAGGGGCGATGTCGAACGTCATATTGTCGACAAACTGCCAGGTCCGCGAACTACGGGCGTTGTAGTGGAAGGTCTGCCGGAAGTCCGTCGGATTATTAAGAATGAACGGAACAAGCGGATCCGGGTCCGGCTGCTCAAACCTAAAGCTGAACTTATTCAATCCGACAATGAATTCGTTTGCGAAACGAGAGCTGGGTGACCATCGATAGTTCACCGCGAGGTTCTTAGGCGACCGGTACGTATCTACCCAATTCGAGCCGCCCGGAACCCGCTGCAGACCACCGTTCACAATATCGCCGAAAGTATTCTGTTCACCCTGTGCGTAACGGATGTAAAGCTGGTTATTGTCGTTGATCTTAAAATCGAAACGCGTGACAAGGTCATATTGCTTTTCTTTTTGAGGAGCAACGAATTTTAGAAGCGCCGTATTCAAACCGTCGCCGCCGGTAAAATCGTTAGGCAACCCCTGAGTCGCGAGAAGTCCGACGATGAACGGGTCGAGTGTGATCGGTCGGCCGGTCCCAATGTCGTATGTCTCGATACAGGGCTCCGGCACGCCAGGGCCGCATGCTGGGAATCTTGAGGTACCATCGGCATTTACCGCAGGCCCCGTCGGAAACGTTGAATTCGTCGGACTTCCCGCCGGAGCGTTGCGGCCACCCCGAACATACCTATAAAGCCCCGCTCTCGCCGGCCCCGTATAAACGGAAATGTTTTGCAGACGGGTCTCGCTCGCTCGCAGCATCTGCAGATTGACAAAGAAAAAAGCACGGTCTTTTAGGAAGCCCGGCGACGTCCCTTCGCCAAATCCCGGATTGTAGATCGGGCCGCCGACGCTGCCGCCATAGATGTGCTGGACGAACTGTCGCTTTGCAATTCCCTGCTTATTGAATTCCCATTCGTTGGCGTGGAAATCCGGAGTCTGATAGAACTCGAAGACATTTCCGGTGATGCGATTCGTTCCGGTTCGGGTCGTTAGCGAAACCTGCGCACCGGACGATCGGCCCAGCTCGGCAGTGAAGTTGCTGGTCACGATTTGGAGCTCGGCGATCGATTCCGGATTTGGCCTGAGCGGAGTAAAGTTCGAACCGCCCGCCGTTGATTCGTTGATATCGATCCCGTCGAGAGTGAAGTTGAAGGCACGGTCCCGCGAGCCGTGAACGTGAATTCCACCGCCCGTATTGGCGCCGACTGCGACGCCCGGCTGAAAGTTGAGCAGGTCAAACGGATTTCGGCCTCGAGCTCCGACGATCGGGAGCGACTCGATCTCTCGTGTCTGAAGCGTTGAACCGACGTTTCCGGACGAAGCGGTCGTTACGAGGGATGCCGTCGATTCGACCGACACCACGGCAGTGACATCGCCGACCTCTAGCGCCACATTGATTGTCGCGGGTATATTTACCTGAACGTTGTTCTTGGTTGTGACGAACTTTTTGAATCCGGCTTTTTCCACCGAGACGGAATAGTTGCCGGGCTGGATGAGGTCAAAAACATAATCACCCGAATCGTTAGTTTCGGTCGTAGAACTGACATTGGTTGCCTCGTTGGTGAGAGTCACGGTCGCCCCGGCGACAGCAGCGCCCGCAATGTCCGTGACGGTTCCGGTGATGCGCGACGTTGTGCCTTGTGCCAGAAGCAACGTAGACGAGAGCAACAGCACTATCAGAACCAGTGCAAATGCAAACGGTTTTCTAGCCATTTTCACTCCTCCAAAGATCAAATTGTAAATATAAAGATTCCTGATGAGAACAGGGCTAACGAAAACGAATGATGATGTACGATAGCACAACTTTAGAAAAGTGTTAATGGAAAAGAGGCGGCATCATTAGGAAAAAAGAAAAATTTCTAGAGACCGTATTTGAGGACAGTGCCTTTGTTTCCGACTGCCCAACCGTATTTCTTAGTTATGAATAAACCGTAAAGATGCCCCGAGGTTCCGCTTTCTTGCCTTATCCAGGTCCGGCCTTTGTCAGACGAGCGAAGTATCGTTCCACCGTATCCGACGATCCATCCGTTCTTGTCGTCGGCGAAATCCACTCGCATGAACGTGACGAGATTATTCGTCGTCACGCGTTCCCACGTCAGCCCGCCGTTCTCTGTGCGAAGGATCAGCCCTTTTTCACCGACGGCATAGCCTTCATCATCATCTCGGAAATCAACATTGAACAATGCCAGTTTGGTTTTAGAGTTTTGCAGGACCCACGTGTCCCCGCCGTTTACCGTTGCGAGGATGACGCCTTCGTCGCCGACTATCCATCCATGCGAGCTTCCGTTGTAATCAAGGTGGAACAGCTCCCTTTTCGATGGCACAACGACGCGCTGCCAGGTCTCACCGCCATCCTCCGTACGCATGACGAGCGAGTCGATGACATCACCTCCACGGTTCAGAATCGAGCCCACCACGAGACCGCGGCGCTTATCGGCAAAACGAATGCTGAGGAATTCCGGCGTCCCGTTCTTAAAATCCGACGGACGGTAAATAACCGTCTCACGCCAGGTGCGGCCGGCATCGCTCGTCTCGAACATCTTTCGACCAGCTACAAGATAACCACTCTTCTCGTTGCGGAAGTAGATCTCGTTGATGTCTTCAGAGGTTCCCAAAGGATAGGTCTTCCAATTCCTTCCGCCGTCAGAGGTCGACGCAAGGTATCCGTTATCTCCTGCGATCCAGCCGTCGTCTGCCGTCGTGAAATAGACCGCGACAAGGTCGCCGGTCGTGCCGGACCGGTTAGCACTCCAACCCGATTGGGCAGACACGGCGCCGGTAAATATTAAGCCGAATGCGAATACTAGACAGGATGCGAAAAGCCCTTGCACGCTCTGGTGAACCTCCGTTGGTAAATTAAAAAAGGTGATTTTCGACCAATAGGATAACCTTTTGCCGGCCGAAAATCACCTTTGTCTGGCAAGCGTGATAGTCCCGCTTACTTAGTTACGCGGTACACCTTATTCTTCCACACCACCACGACTTCTTCGCCAAGCGAGAACCACTGAGCGAGTTCCCGCTCACGCGAGAGAAGTGCGAAGTATTCGTCGCTCGCGAATTTCAAGTTAACCTCCGTCTGCTTCAACTCAGGCTTAAATTCGGCATCCACCCAAACATTACTTTGATTGAAGAAGTTCTTGTTGGCGACAAACTGGTTCTGCGCTGTATTACGGAGAAGTACCTGCTGCTCCGCTTCCACGCCATCGACAGCGACAGCAGTTACGTTGCTCTGCATAATATTCTGCTGAACGCTCTGCCGTACTGCTCCCGCACCGCTACGGTCTTTCATCGACTTGGCCGCTTCGGCACGAAGCAATCCCATTTGCCCGGTATCCATCGGTGCCGCTGCGGTAAATGTTCCATCTGTTGCGAGGTACGAAGTAAACGGAGTGACGATGCCGTATCGCGTTCCGAGGTCCACGATCTCATCACGCAGTTCCTTCGTCTCGCCGTTAAGCCGGATCTGTTCGATCAACCAACCCACACGGCGGCTAGCCCACAAACGTGGCAGAAATTCGTTGTCGTCTTCACGCAGGGGGAAATCGAGGTTCGCATAGCTAAAGCTTCGGTTCTCGCGTCCGGTTTTTCCGCGAAGCAACACCGTTACGTTTCGCAAGTCGCTTGCGTTCTTGTAGCGACCGAGTACCGTGAGCTGCATTCCTTTGAAGAGATCCGTCAGCTTTCTCGGATACATGAGGTCCGGCTGTAAGTCGCCAAGTTCTAGCTCTAGATCGGACAGGACGGGCGAGCTGACGCGAGCGAAGAAATTCGAGACCTTGATCTCAAGATCTTCTTTTGGTTGGACATAGTCGGAGATCCCCGCGTTCTCAGAACCGAGCTTATCGAGCAGAGCTGTGTTGACGTCATACCCGAATCCGAATGGAAAGATTCGAACGTCGGTCGTCTTCGTCTTCTGTAGATTTGCGTTGATCTTCTCGATATTGGTTTCTCCGACCGTCGGTAACCCGTCAGTCATGAACACAAGCATTTTCGGCCGGCCGTTTTTTTCGAACTGCTTCATCGAAGCGACCAGCGAGTCGTTGATGTTCGTCCCGCCGGTCGGCCGAAGGCTTTTTACGAATTCTTCGCCACGACGACGGCCGTTCGCGTCGGCCGCGATCAACTCGCGTTCCATCAAATGTTCTTCGCCTGCGAAATTGATGACGTTGAATCTGTCACCCTCCCGAAGAGACCGAATTCCGAATAGAAGAGCGGCTCGTGCCTTTTCCATTTTTCCTTCGTCTGCCATCGATCCACTGGTGTCGAGAACAAAGACGATATCTTTGTTCACCAGCTCGCGCTCGGCGACATCGTCTTTCGGTGAGAGCATCAGTAAAAAGTAACCGTCTTTTCCGGGTTCGCGATGAGTTAGCAAGGTCATCCCGAAATCGTCGTTCGACACTCCGTAGTAGAGCTGAAAATCCGAGTCGTTGTTTGTCGTCTCGAACGAAACGCTGGCGGCGCGTTCGCCTTTGTTCGTTATGTCGATCTTGTGCGACGGCGAGTAAACGTTCCGTAAGGCCTCTCGGCCGGTGATCTCGATCTTTCCCGACACGGTCCCGAACTTTTGGGGCGGCATTGAACCACGAACTGTTTCCGGCATTAGATTCTGCCGCTGCCATAGATTTCGCCCAGTCCCGAGAGGGTAGCGGTAAGAAACAGTTCCCGATTCAGCTTTCAATACCTGGGAATAAACGAGCTCAAGTTTCTTATCCGAATTCGGTGGGATCGGAAAGATCGACGCCTGAAAGAGATCCTTGCCCGCATACTCAAGCAAACCGGGATCCCTTTGACGACGAACTATCTCGTCGTAGATCCTTCGGGCCTCTTCACGGCTTCGAACCTCCCCAACCAGCTTCTTACCGTTCTCCCAGATCGAGAATTCGATGATCGAGGCAGTTTCAGGAATCGGGAAAAAGTAAGTTCCCTCCAATGTGTACGGAGTATCGTTTCGGAATACTTGTTCCACCCGGGTTGTTGCGACTTGACCGTTGATTTTCGTATCGAGCTGGATCGATTTCACCGGAAGCGCATTCGGCAGCGGCAGCGGCCTCGGAATGGGTCTCGGCCGGCACGGGCGAATGTCGCATATGATCGGAACAACAACACCTTGGGCGCTTACCGGGGCGCTAAAAAACAAAACACCAAACAGAGAGGCAAAGCTAAATGTAAGGATATTGATCTTCATAAAATCTCCTAAATTCCTGGGCAGGACAGCGATAAAGTGGAGCTCTCCTTTTTTCTTGGACATTTAGGGAACGCGCACCGTTGCACCGCCTTGCAGGATTTTCTTGGAACCAAATGCGGAACTCGTGAATCGTCAAGGGACGATGTTGCTGCCTAGACGTCCGACTCCTCTCACGCTAGTTTGCATTTCAGCTTTAACGTCTCACGCACTCACACCGGCGCCGGAAGCGCCGTCGTGCAACGAGGAGTTCGGGCAGTTTCTGGTCGCGCAGCCGGTATCGGAAACCCGCAGCGCCGATCCAACCGACCAGCGAATTCGCATTTGATCCGGACGGCAAACTGCCTCTGGAGAATCGATGAGGCTCGTGAATACTCACCGAAGCGGTCAAAAGTAGCGTCGAGTTGGTGGAAAGGGTTATGAGAGGAACGTGAACAGGGCCTATCCTGGCGGATCATCATTTCGAAGTGGTTCGATGACCGCGCCAGGGGACCGCGATTGGGCAGAGCGCGTGATCGAACAGGGTCACTTTTAACTCAAAGAATCTCGACGACAAGCACTCGCGCGGGCGGCCGTCACTCAGAACTGCAGTAGAGAATGCAAAGAAAAAACCGGCGACCAGGAGGCCGCCGGTCAGGCGTGGAATTAATCCTGGTCCTTTTCGGGGTCGTCCGTTAACGCGGTATCGATCTCCTTCTCAAATTTTGCTCGAAGCTTTTCGACGAGTGCGTCCGCGCGCTGCAAGCTGATATCGAGCGAAGTACGCGTCCGCTGGATCTCATTCAGAAGATTCTGGAGATTTGCTCTTTCGGCTTCGAGGCTCTTCCGGCGAGATGCACGAATCTCTTCGGGCCGCAGTGATCCAATAAGGGCGGTTGACCGCTCGAGAACTTCCGGCCGCAGATCGTAATCCAGAGTATCAAGCTTCGTTTTCACCGCGTTCTCTTTCTCGATCATCTCGAAGACCTGTTTGCGAAGACTCTCGGACCGCTGCTCGGCACGCGTCAGGATGTCGAGGTTCAATAGCAGGCGCTTCTGTTTTGCATCCGGATCAGCTTTTTCGGCTTGACGACCCGCCTCGAGATTCTTAATACGATTCCCGAGTTCCTCAAGCGTCGCGAGGTTGCCCGGTTCGGCACCGACCAGAGGCCTGACCTCATTCGGATCGGGCGGGATCGCTTGTGAATTTTCGTCCGGGAATTCATCGGCGCGGCTGATTATCACCGGCTCGCTCATCGGCGTCGCCGTGGGAGCCGGGATCGGGGTTGAGGTGCGGGGTTGCCTCCTGATCTGTCCACTAAGGTCCGCTGTCAAAAGCAGAGAAATGCAAAGCAATAACACCGGAGTAAACAGACCGACTCGCTGAGATAACAGACCTTTCATACGACTACTTTCTATTTCCTTTTTTCGATGCGCCCTTGTCCGGTAGGAAGTCGCCTCGGACAAGCTCGACGGCATTTTTTGCGAGGCCCACGACAGGAATTGCGTCAAGGCCTGAATTGAAGACGCCTTTAACAAATCCCTTTCTTTTTATGTCACTGCCGACCAAACCGACCGCGATCACGGTCCCGCCAAATGGAACCATCTTGGCGACCCGTTTCGCCACCTGCCAGCCTCCAGCATGCAGTATTTTCCGCCCAATTCCGTGTTTCTTCTTTGCCATCAGCGCCAAAGCTTATACTTGCTTTCGTTTGATGACAACAGCATACTCTTGTTTGCACGGTTTAAGCCTCTGAAAAGTTCCCCATTCTGCGTCCGCCATGGCTCTAAAGATCGTTAACCTTTCAAAACGATACAAAGATAGGTGGGTCCTACGCGATATTTCCTTCGAAGTTTCGCCCGGTGAGATTTTCGGAATAGCGGGAGTCGCCGGTGCGGGTAAGACTTCCCTGCTTGCCGCGATCGCCGGGAGTGCCCCGGACAACGGCGGCACGTTTTTTTATAACGGGAACGAGATCCTGCGGAACGATCGACGAGCCTGGCTCTACTATTCGCCTTATCAGAATGGCCGATCTGCCTGGTGGAGAGTCTTCGGCAATCCCGCGGAACCCGTCGGTCCGGAGATGATCCAAAAGCTGGACGAAGAGATGACGAAGAGCGAAGGTGTAGTCCTTTTCGACGATCCTTTTACCGGTGTCGACGTCCACGATAGGGATCGGATCCGGGAGATCATCGCTTCCGGTCGCGATCGCGGTCTGGCGATCATCCTTGCGTGTGCCGATTTCGAAAATGTCCTCGCGATCTGCGACCGAGCCGCCATTCTTTCGAATACCGTCATAACACAGACCGACACCCCGAAAGATCTATACGAAAACCCGGAAACGCGCGACGTCGCGACAGCGACGGGTCGCTGTAATCTGTTCGCAGCGCGTCGGCTCTCATCAAGCAAATCCGAGGTTCCTGAATTTCACTCGATCGACGGGGGTCATCGGCTCTTTGCCCGGAGCGTCGAACGTCGATCACTTGGTGCGATCAATCAGAACGTTACGCTCGGCATTCGTCCGGAGCATATTTCGATCTCGTTCGGAGCATCGTTCCCTGAAGATAATCTGCTCAGGGCAAGGATCACCGGGGTGCGATTTCTTGGTGCAACTACGCTGGTCGATCTGGATTGTGATGGCCTTTCGCTGCAGTCGATCGTTCTGCGACTCGTCGGGTTGAACGTGGGTGACGAGTGCGTCGTGGGATTACCACCAGAGCGAGTACATATTTTTAGAAGTTAGGTTTTTAGGAAGACAGCACTGATGCCGCGTCCCACGACAAGCTTTCCAGCCCCGTAGATTTCTTTGTCCGGCGAGGCCATAAAAAAGGACAGACTCGAAAGTCTGTCCTACGGTGCTTCTTCAACCGCTTCCCACTATCTACTTCACAAAAGCATTCGGCACGGGAGCGTCGGTCGGTAACCCAAAATTCTGTATCAGAACCCCGGCGGTCGAACGATCGACGAACCATGTCGCCGACGCAGGCCGGAATACAGCGGGTTCGAACTTTCCATCCCCATCGTAATCGCCGGGAACAGGAAGATCGCCTGTCGCACCGAACGGAGCTGAGTAGAACGAAAAGTCCTCGCTTCGCAAGATAAACCAGAAACCGGACGACGGCCGCCAAAACGCGACGTCGGTCTTTCCGTCACCCGTATAGTCGCCCGCGACGGTCAGGTCAGTCGCTGTACCAAACTCTAGTACGATAACGCCTGCCGAACTCCGATTAACCCACCACTGGCCATTGCTTGGCCTAAAGATCGCGATATCAGTTTTTCCGTCTCCATCGTAGTCACTCGGCACCGGTCTGTCGGTCGAGGCTCCAAAGTTTACGATGTCCGTGCCGCCTCCTGATTTCTGAATGAACCAGGTCGTCGTCGCGGGCCGGAAGACCGCGACATCGGCTCTACCGTCGTCATCGTAATCACCCGCAACGGGCACATCGCCGATTGTTCCGAACGGCGCGGAATAGAACGAGCTGTCCTCGCTTCGGAGAATAAACCACGTTCCGGACGAAGGCCTCCAGACCGCGATATCGGTTTTAGCATCGCCGGTGAAATCCGCGGGTGTGAGTTGATCGCCGGCCGCTCCGAACTGGAATGCGCGCGACTGGCCGTCGGTGCTGCGGTTGTACCACCATTCGCCAACCGCCGGACGGAAGATTGAAAGGTCAGTTGAATGGTCGCCGTCAAAATCGACGTGCGAAGCAGCCGTCGGTGCCGCCAACTCCTGGAAGTTGTAACCGACCAGCGAGAAATGCTGATCCGTTAAATCCCCGTTACCCAACACGCCGTCGCCATTCAGGGCAATCGCATTGATCGATATCGAGATCGTCGTCCCCGACGGTATTCCGGCGGGAATGAATACGTTCTCAACATTGTTCTTGGTATCGGCGGCCCCGCCGGTGGTCGACGTCCCGCTCGTAAACACGTTACCGCGATATGCGACTCCTCCGACGGTAACCGTTAGATCGAGATTGTTCACTAGTGCCGGATCACCTGCCGCGGGAGGGTCCGTCCAGACCAAAGAAACTCGCACCGGTTTAGTGGAATTCGCGACCGTCCCAACGTAGGCGAGAAGCGTCCCGGCATCAGTAAACGAATGTTCCTCGTTCACGTATTTGGTCGGAACGCCAGTATTCATCATGTATTTCATGTTGAGGCGTCCCCAACCTTCGTTGCCATTCGGAATGGTAAGAAGGTTAGTAGTTGCACCGTTCATCTCCTGACCTGTGTTAATGATCGCCGCCTTGATCAGCGACGGGCTCGGGGAAACGCCGGCGTGACTGTTTCGATAGTACTGCGTGAACAAGGCCGCCGCTCCGGCAACTTGCGGGGCCGCATGCGAGGTTCCAGAACTATAGGCATGATTAGCATCGAAGCAACTGCTCACGGAGCCGCACGTACCGGCACGACTTCCGGTTATGACGGATCCTGGGGCCGTGATATCCGGCTTCACGCGGCCGTCCGCCGTCGGACCACGGCTTGAAGAACTTCTTAGATCATCCAGATTATCGGCACCAAGTCCTCCTAACTCAGTACGAACGTTCTCCGAGTTAGCAACTGCGATGGTATTCTTCGATGCCTTTGGACGGGTAAGACTGGAGGCTCCCGGTCCCGAGTTCCCCGCGGAGAAAATTATCGTGAAGGGGTCGATCGATGCGGCGAACGAGGCGTCACGAACAAACCCATCATATTGGGCTTCGAGGGATCCATATGCGCTTCCGTTTAGGCCCGCTCCCCAACTATTGTTGGAAATCGTTCCACGCGCGCCGTTCGGGCCAAGCGTGCTTAGGGCATCGTCAACGGCCTGAGCGTCTGTAGTCGCGTTTCCGGCTTTCAAAAACGGGATGTTGATAATGTTCGCACCCGGTGCGATCCCGAGACCGTAGTTGTAACCGGTCGGATCCAAAATTCCAAAGGGCGTGTTACCGGCGATAATGCTCGCGTTGATATGGCCGTGACCGCCATCCGCACCTGGTGTTGCACCGCGGAGAGGACCGTCGACCGTGTTCGCCGCCGTAAGATAGAAACCACCGTTACCCGGAATACTTACGCCGTCATCGGAAACCATCACGGTCACACCGGTGCCATCTACGCCAAACTGCGTAAGCGGGTTGTATCCGGCAGCATTCAATACAGTCGGACTCGAAAAATTTCCCGCAATGATCTGCGCGGCCCGCTCGTCCTCGATCGCGGGACGAATGTAGGGATCGATGCGAAAGACACCTTCTATAGCGGCGACACGATCAAGGTCGCTTTCGGATAGCTCGACTCTAACTACGTTGAAAAAATTGTTCGACAGGCGGCTCGCCGCAATCATGCGACCGCCTATCACCGATGCCAATTGGCCGAGATTCTGATTCGCAAAGACTGCGACATCGAAAGAAGCTGTTTGCGATTCTCCTCGGCCCGCAAACTCCCTCGCTTCTCGCGAGACTTTGTCCCGGGCCTCGTATCCTCCGACCCAACGCACTCGCGAGTGACCGGCGATCCGCGCGACCGCCGACGTCTCACCATGGACAAAGAAAGCATTGTGGGGAAGATACTGCAGAACCTCGACACCAGCGTCGCGAAGGCTGTCGAGCCAATCGTCGTTAGCGATCCCGCCGAACTGGACTACATAGTATCGTTTACCTTGGCCCCTCGGCGCATCTTCATCTGGATTTACGGTTTCGGGCCGAGGATCCTCGATGGGCTCAAAGCTCGTTCCGGGGAGATGCAGCGTCGTCTCCAGCTTTGTGACATCGAGGCCGGAACGCGACATATCCAGGTTCTTGTTCTTTGCGAGTACGACGAACGATCCGAAGTCTTCTACAATACGGCCGAACTTTGCCGCATTTTCACGGTCCGCGATTGACTGAAACTGAACGCGTACGATCTCTTTTGAACGATCCCGGATATCCCGCGTCACGGCGTCCGGCTTAGCGAATTGTTCAAACTTCGCTTTCGGCTTCTGCGGGGCAGACGGTCTCTCTTGCGCGGCGTTCGGCTCTTCGCCAAAACTCAGAAATAAAATGATCGATAACGTAACGAGAAAGAGTCCGCATAACCCGCGGCGCCACGAAACAAATCTCTGCATTCAATTGGTCTCCTGATTTTAAAACGGATGTGGACGTCCCAAGTCTGACGACAAATCTACCATACGAAGCCATGAAGACGCATCAGTTTTCTCAAGTAATGTCTTCTAGTTAACAATCGGGACGCGGCATCCGAGACCGCCTCCCGACAGCCTCCGATCAAATGTTCGGTACAAGAATAAGGTTCACCCGCCGATTCCGGGCACGGTTAGCGTTAGTCGTATTCGGCGCGACCGGCAGCGTCGCACCCATCCCTTTGACCTCTATTCGGCCATCGGTGACGCCGAACCCCGTGAGTCTCTCAGCGATAAGGCGTGCACGCTGCTCGGTTAGCGAGCCCAATTCCTCCGCTGTTCCGCGATCGTCGGTGTGGGATTCTATGACGACCTTGTAATCCGGATTGTTCGCCAGCAACTCGCCAAGCGAACTAATCTTCGCGTCCGCGGCCGGCGCGAAACTGCTTGCGCGGGCTGCGGACCAATAAGTCTCCGGCAGCGTCAGGACGATGCCGCGCTCGTTCTTCGACACCGATCCGAATCTGCGAAGCGATTGCATGAACACCGGCTGCTCCGCCTCCAGGGTTCCCGCTTTCTGCTCTTTGGCACGGGCCTCTTCCGCCGCACGACGTTCGTTCTCCATCGTATCGATCCGCGCCTTGGCATTGTCCGCTTCCAATCGTGTTCGTCCCAGCTCCTCACGCAGCCGGCCGTTCTCGGCGCGCAATTCGCGTATCTGCGTCGAGTAAGTATTGACATCGCGCTCCGAAAGCTCGCGCTGCCGTGTCTCGTCCGCCAATTGTCTCCTCAACTCGGCGATCTCGTTCTGCGCCTGCGTAAGACGATCCTCTGCCTCCCGGGTCTCTGCATCGGCTCGAGCCTTTTCGTTTCGCTTCTCGCGGGCTTCCTTTCGAACATAGGCTGTCGATTCTGCCTTCACGGCTGCGCTCACAGCGCGGCGAGCGCTTATGTCGACCGCCTCTTCATCGCGACCCGCCTTCCATGAACTCTCGGCTGTTGTCAGAAGCGTCTCAGCTTCGCGCAGCTCTTCCGGTGCATCGCGTTCCGCCCCCGCGAATCGAGCCAGCGCAACAGCCTGTTTTGCCTGCAAGAGTGCGGACGGAGTTTTTGAATAATCGATCTCCGCTATTTCAGGAGTTCGAGCATCACGAAAATAGTCGCTCGAGTTTCCGAAGTACTGGACGGCAGGAGTCGTTGCGATCCTCTTTCCGCTTACCGTATACGGGCTCAGATTCTCCAGCATGATCTCCTGGCTCGGACGACGGACGAGGAAATGCGGCTCGGCCGTGATTATCAACGCGAATGTCTGCAGCGGGGTTGTAACGCTTATCTTTGAATCAAACTCGAAAAACCCGCGACGCTTTATCTCTCCAAGGTTGTCCGCTTGTCCCTCCGGCGAGATCGCCCAGAGGACGTAGGTCGC
>DASUSJ010000176.1:0-6347 GCA_036375155.1 Pyrinomonadaceae bacterium | reverse complement strand
AAAGCTCACACCCAAAACAAGCGTGTCGAGAGGCTTCCAATTTCCGGTCCCGGCGTAGGCGGCGTAACGTGTGATGAGTTGTTTGACCACGAAGTCGGGCATTTCTTCTACGACCTCGAGGGCCTTTGTCCGCGCTTTTTCCACAAACCCTTCAGTCTCAGCCGCGGATGGCAACTTTGAGCCTTCCGGATCGCGGCGGCGTCGTTCTGCTTCTTCAAGCGCGCGTTTCAGTTCCTCGTCGTTGGCCCCTTTCGAACGCGTTAGGCCGCGAATTCCATCCGTCAGCACAAAAGCGATACCCCGCCGGCGGAGCGCGTCGACGATATCCGCCTTTGTTGAAGGAGCCTTCTGTAGACCGTAGAGCATCTTCACGTACTCGGCCTGGGTTAAAGGCTTCTCCTGCGGAAAGACGGCTATCGAAAAAACGAGAAGTAAGGAAAAGAGGAACGCTGTTCTCATTCTATTGAAAGATGCTGTGGTAACTCGTTTCGTTGTAGTACCAAAACAAAAGCGGGAAGCTCGAAAAACGACCTTCCCGCGAAGTAAAAAAACGAATGAAGACGAAAACTAATTAACCCATTCTTCTTCGTAATTCAATTGCCAATGCCTGATCACCCACTTCTGGGCCGCATCCATCGCCACGTTCTTCCATTTCTTGAGATTCTCAGAGATGGAAAGAGCTGCTAAAGGCTTACTGGGATCCCGCTCGACTCGGATAACCTGTGCCGAAACTTCGATGATTGGTTTGTCTTCTTCAAGGATCTTCAATTTGATCTCGCTCCCGACCGGCGGCAGTTGTTCGAGATTCACCAAGGTGCTTGTCTCGCCAACGTTCTCGGTAATACCGTCAACGCTGATTCTCTTACCACTTTCCCCATCAACCCAGCTCGCTTTTACCGGCATGTTCGCAAGAATGCGATGATGCATCGGCGTTTTGTATGATGATGTAGAGTAATCTACCTGAGCCATAAATCCCCCCTTTTTCGACTTGATATACACGGTGAACGGCCTTTTTCCTAGAAATTCCGATCAACGCCCGAACAATCTAAACCAGTCTTACAAAAAAGTCAAGTTTCCACTAAAACCCGCAAATTATTTGTTATCAACTGGTTTTCACACCCGAAATGGTAAGCGTCATTAACTCCTTTTTCCGTCCGCCAGCCTACGCAATAGTTCAGCGAGACATTACACCCGTCTTAAATGTGGATGTCAGACCGGAGGTACGCGGCCATCGAACAAGTTAAGCTTGGGATCAGCAAGGGTGTGATTTAGGGGTTGTCCGGACGCGTTCCGTGAGGTCGCTTCGGAACTGAAGTTGCGTTAATATAGCGACCCTAATCTTTCAATTTCACAGCTTCCACCCGGCCGTTCCTCAGCCTTAATTGTGAAATTTGTAAGAGTGTGCAAAAGCGATACTTAAAAATAAGTAAGGCGGAATAAGCTCGATTCCAGGCATTATCGGATAGGGAATGCTCCAACGACGTACATCCGAAAAGCCAGATAAATATCCAAAATTCAAAATTTTGAACACTGATACTCGAACCGGCAATTTTAAAGCAGATTCCGAATCAACTTCGAGGTTGACAAAAAAAATGACTAAAAACCTTTCGACGAAACTTTTCGGCCTCCTCGCGCTAAGTCTTGTGTTTAGCATCGGGCAGGTCTTCGCTCAATCCACTGTGACGGGCGGTATCAACGGAACCGTAACCGATCCTCAGGGGCTTGCGGTTCCCAACGCCGCGATTACCGTGACGAATCTTGGTACTAATAACGTGGTCAACGCGACCGCGGATGCGAATGGTGCTTACCGTGTGACCAACCTCCAACCAGGTGTTTATAAAGTCGAGACGACGGTCAGCGGATTTGCTCCCGCTCTGGCAGACAATATTACTGTTGAAGTCGGCCGCTCGACCCCGGTCGATATTCCACTGACTATCGGAACCGCAACGGCGGAGGTAGACGTTACCGCCGAGGCACCCGTCGTGAACACCACGGATAATGCCAATGCGACCAATATCAACCAGACTTCTATCAACGAGCTACCGATCAATGGCCGTCGCTGGTCCGAGTTTGCCCTGTTGACGCCGAGCACGGTTCCGGATGGCACCTTTGGGTTGATCAGTTTCAGAGGAATCTCCGGGCTGCTCAACAACAACACGATCGATGGAGGTGACAACAACCAGGCTTTCTTCTCCGAAGAGCGGGGCCGTACTCGAATCAACTACGTCATTAGCCAAGCTGCTATTCGGGAGTTTCAGGTGAATACGTCGAACTACTCCGCCGAATTCGGACGTTCGGCTGGCGGTGTAGTTAACGCCGTTACCAAGAGCGGTACGAACGAGTTCCACGGCGATCTTTTTTACTACAACCGCAACAGCGGCAACGGTGCCCGTAATCCGCTTTCGTTCCTCGACGTAATCGGGCCCGGCGGTGTACCGGTCAAGGTAGCGGTCAAACCCCGTGACGTACGGCAACAGTGGGGGGCCGCAGTCGGCGGACCGATCCTCAAGGACCGACTTTTCTTCTTCTTCAGTTATGACCAGCAGAAGCGTAATTTTCCCGGAATCGCTACGTTCAGTGATCAGCAGTTTCTGACTACGGTGGATAGAAGTACTCTGATGGCCCGCGGTTTGACGAACGCTCAGATTGACTCGACGATCGGGTTTCTGGTTTCGGTCGCCGGTGAGAATCCTCGCAAGGGCGATCAGATCATTTTTCTTCCGAAGATCGACTGGCAGATCAACGATAAGCACCTCTTCAATATCAGCTATAACCGAATGCGTTGGGAATCGCCGAATGGCGTCCAGACCGCTCCCGTAGTGCAGCGTGCTCGGTCGAATTGGGGAGACGATTTCGTTTCTGTCGATTCCGTAAACTCGAAACTCCAATCATCTCTCACTTCGAATCTCGTCAACGAATTCCGGTTCCAGTATAGTCGGGACTTCGAGCGGCAGTTTAGCTCCGAACCGCTGCCTGGCGAACCGACCACCGCTCTTGGCGGAACTCGTTCCCCTGGCGTTTCGATCACGGGTGGTTTCGAATTCGGTACACCCAATTTCCTCGATCGCAACTCATTCCCGAACGAGAGACGACTGCAGTTTGCCGATACGGTTACCTGGATCAGGGGCCGCCACACGTTTAAGTTCGGCGGCGATATCAACTTTGTTCGCGACGAGATTGAAAATCTGTTCCGTGGTGCGGGTAGTTACTCGTACGGGAACATCAACGATTTCATTATCGATTACGTTAACTTTAGAACGCCGCTACCCGGAACGACTCTGTGTGCGACAGGTAACCCTAACCCGCCTGCTCCGCCGACCCGATTTGTCGGCCGCTGTTATTCGGGACAATTTCAGCAGGGACTGGGTCTTGTGGGTCTGAACTTGTCGACTGTCGATTACAACTTCTTCGTTCAGGATGATTTCCGTATCTCTCCAAGACTTACCGTGAACCTGGGTCTTCGATACGAATTCATCCGGATGCCCGAACCCCAGATCCCGAGCACCAGCACGCAGGTGATCCCGCTCGACGGACGGACCTTAGCCGAGGCCACGTCCACAATTCCGAGTGACACGAACAACTTCGGTCCGCGGGTTGGATTTGCTTACGACCTAACGGGCAAAGGTGAGACGAGCATCCGGGCGGGCTATGGAATTTACTACGGAAGAATCCAGAGCTCAACCATTTATAATGCGCTGATCAATACCGGTAATCCTAACGGACAGGCTCAGATCGCGCTCCAGCCTACAAATGCGGCAGCACCTATCTTCCCGAACGTGTTGCCTGAATCAGCTGTCGGTACGGTAGGTACCGCGGTCCAGTTTTTCGATCGCAATTTTGAAGCTCCGACGATCCACCAGTATGACATCGTGTTCGAGCATCAGTTCATGAGGAACACGGCTGTCTCGGTGTCTTACATTGGAAGCCTTGGACGTAACCTGCCGACGTTTTTCGATTTGAATAACGTCCCCTGTTCGGCGCTACCGACGCCCTTGCCTACAGGCGCGTGTCCAACGGGCATATCGACCACTTTTACATTTAGCGGTGGTCCTCTCGCCGGCCAGACTCTCACTTTGCCGCAGTATAACCGCTTCATCGCGATCGGCAACCAGGCCCGCACACGTATCCAGAGCACGGTTAAGTCGGAATACAATGCTCTGGTGCTGCAGTTAAATCGCCGCTTTACGGACGGCCTGCAGTTCCAGACCAGCTACACTCTGTCAAAAGCGACGGACACTAACCAAAACTCTGCAACATTCACGCAGACGAATAGTCCTTACGACATCTACGATGCCAGTTATGACGTTGGACCGAGTAATTTCGACCGCCGTCATAAGTTTGTCTCGAGTATTGTCTGGGCTCCGGACTTTTATAAGGGTGGTGATCGTTGGGGCAGTTACCTCCTGAACGGATGGTCGTTCTCGCCGATCTTCACGTATTACTCCGGTGCTCCGTACAGCCCGACCGTTCAGGGCACGAGCCTCAACCGCAGCTTCGGCGCCAGCCACATACCGCTGCTCGGAAGAAACAGCTTTAGAATGCCTGCACTCTTCAACATAGATGCGCGGCTTTCGAAGCGTTTCAAGCTGACCGAAACGATGAATCTTGAGCTGCTGGCGGAGGGCTTTAACCTCGCTAACCGTACACACGTGTTCGGGGTCGAGAATGTTATGTATCGGCGTTCCGGCAACTCTACAACGCTGAATTACTTTAACGACTTCGGTAACATCACGGGAACAAGCAGTACCCTTTATCGCGAACGGCAGTTCCAGTTTGCCGCACGCTTCCAGTTCTAGACTGATTCCATTTTAGGAACTTAGGCACGCTTCATAAGAGGCGTGCCTTTTTGCTTTTGTCTAAATGCTGCTGGCCTCTCCGATTGACCGCCCTCGCGTTACGTTTAAGAATTAAAGCGCGTGAGGATATTGCACGTCACATCGGCCAAGCATTACAGCGGAACTGAGCGACATATTGTCGATCTCTCCCGCGGCCTTGCAAAGCGCGGGCACGATGTCTTCGTCGCCCTGCGTCCGACCAGCGACTGGCAATCCAAACTTGATTTCCTCCCGCCGGAGAACATCTTTCACGTCTCCATACGCAACTCTTTCGGGATCTTTAGCGCTATGCAGATCGCCGAGTTTGCTCGCGATAACAAGATCCAAATCGTTCATGCGCACGTCCCGCGCGACTACATTCCGGCAAGCATTGCGTGCCTGGCCGCAAAGCCTGCCCGGTTCGTTCTGACGCGCCATATGCTTTCGCCGCTTAAGCCATTCAACAAATTCGCATTGAAAAATCTGGCGATGGCGATCGGTGTTTCTGAATATGTCGGTACCGAGCTGAGGTCTGTTTTCCCGTCGCGAAAGGTAACAGTGATTCCGAACGGTCTCGACATCGAGAATCAAGTGGAGGACAAAGCGCTGCGAAATGAATTTCGCTCGATGCACGACATCCCGTTCGACGCTCCGCTTGTGGGGACGCTTGGCGAGCTGAGAGAGGCAAAGGGCCAGCGCGATTTTGTCCTGGCGGCAAACGAGGTCGTGAAGCGCTTTCCCGATTGCCGTTTTGTGATCGCGGGACTTGATAATACGTTCGACAAATCTTTCCGTCGCGATCTGAAAAGACTCGTAAAAGTTCTTGGTCTCGAGGACCGATTTCTGTGGCTTGACTGGCTCGATGATACGGCGGGCTTTTATTCGGCGTTGGACGTTTTCATCTCGCCCTCGCATTCCGAAAGCTTTGGCCTTGTGATACTCGAAGCGATGATTCGCGGAACTCCTGTGGTCGCGACGGCAACCCGGGGCGCTCACGAGTTGCTCGGACGTCATGCTCCCCTCGTCGAACCTAAGCACCCCGTCGAGCTCGGTTCCGCGATCTGCGACGAGCTCGCCGATGACGACCGGGGCGCTCGCGGTGAATTCCTGCGGCAGCGCGCTGCCGAGAAATTTTCGCTCGCTAAAATGATCGATGAGACCGAAAAGGTTTACATTGAGATCAGTGATTGACCTAACGGTGACGGAATACCTCAAAACTGAGCCGTGATTTACTTTTTCGAATGATAACTCTAGACCCATCGATCTGTGCCGATCTCGGAACCGCATCATCGCGGGAGTGGCTCGAGACGAACGGCATCGGCGGTTTCGCGTCCGGTACCGTTTCCGGCGCACACACACGCCGCTATCACGGGCTGTTAACGGCTGCGACCGTACCCCCCCTCGGACGCATTAGAATGCTCTCAAAGCTCGAAGAAACGGTTCTCGTCGGGGATGAGGTCTACGAATTGTCGTCTAACCAATACCCGAACAAAGTTCATCCACACGGGTTTCAGCTTCTGAGGTCGTTCCGGC
>DASUSJ010000175.1:0-12782 GCA_036375155.1 Pyrinomonadaceae bacterium | reverse complement strand
TCCGGCATTTCGGCCGCGAGCTGTTCGATTCGTTCTGTCCGACCGACCCTTTTCACATCGATTAGATCGACCTTCGCACCGAACGTGCGGACTGCGTCGATCTTCACCTGGGCGGAAGTCTGAGGCATAACCACCGTACATTTCTTGCGAAGCAGTTTGGAAGCGTAAGCGAGCGCCTGGCCGAAATTCCCGGAGGACGCAGTAAGCAGTTCATTATTGGGTACCTGGCAAGCGAGATTGTATGCCGCACGAAATTTGAAGCTTCCGGTATGCTGGAAAGTCTCGGACGCGATTGTCACATCCAGGCCAAGATGATCCCGAAGTTTTGAAGACTCGATAAAGGTTGTCGGGCGGATCGCGTCGAGAAGGGGAATCATTTGATAAGAATCAGATACAGCAGATAAACTCGTCAAGTTTGATGACAGAGGCGGATTTCAATCAAGGGCTGCCGGCGGAACTGGTAAAGCACGTCACCGCGATGGCCGGCGACGTCGGTACCATGTGGCTCGACGGGCTGCCGCGAACAATTTCGCAACTTGAGTCGGAGTGGTTGATCACTCTAGGGAACGTGTTCCCGGCCGGAGAGTTCAATTTTGTAGCCGCCGCCGTGAGCATCGATGGTGAGCCCCTGGTTGTGAAGATCGCACCACCCTTTGATACGAACGAGATCCGCGGTGAAGCGGAATATCTCAGGATCCGGAACGGTCGCGGTGCGGTGCGGTTGCTCGCTGAAAACGTCGAGCAGCGTGCGATCCTCATCGAACGTGCGTTTCCCGGCGAAAATCTGTCGGAGCATTTCGCGGGAAGGGAGAGCGACTCTATTGCGCCGGCGATCGGTGTGCTTCACGCGGTACTGGGGACGGCGCCACCGGCATCCGATCAAGTCATAACACTGGATGATTGGTTCAACGGATTGCATCGTTACGAGGAAAGCGGCTTCGCACCCGATTACGCCGCGAAGGCTTTGCGGATCTATGATCGGCTGTCAGCCCAGCCACGGCGGACTTACTATCTACATGCCGATTTCCATCCGGGAAATATCGTGACGGCGTCGCGTGCGCCTTATCTCGCGATAGATCCAAAGGGTATTGTCGGCCACATCGGCTACGAGATCGCCGTGTTTCTTAACAACTTTCATTGGTGGCAGGAAACGAAGACCGACGTACAGACGAGACTCAAGACCGCCGTCGAACAGTTCTCCGATGCATTCGATATCAGCCCACATGAGCTGCGCGAGTGGGCGTACGCGCAAATGGTTCTCGGCGCGTGGTGGTCGTTCGATGAGATGCCTCAGTATTATGACAACGCGGTGGCGAAGGCCGATATCTGGAACGTATAATCCGCACTATGGCAGGAGCACAATTCGGGATGATCGGCCTGGGTACGATGGGCCGAAACTTTCTACTCAACGTGGGCGAACAGGGTTTTTCGTGTGTCGGCTACGACCTCGACGACCGGAAACGGGAGCTCCTGCTTGTAGAGGGTTCGGCATTCGATATCAGCGCAGTTAACGATGTCAAAGCTTTTATCGGCGCGCTCCAAAAGCCGCGCAACATCATGCTGCTCGTGCCTGCCGGGCCGATCGTCGACTCCGTCATCGGCGATCTGCTGCCGCTTCTAGAGGCCGGAGATATCGTGATCGATGGCGGCAATTCACACTTCTCCGACACCGAGCGTCGCGAGGAAAAGCTCGCGACGTCGCAGGTCGCGTTTCTCGGGGTCGGTGTATCGGGTGGCGAAGAAGGTGCGCGACACGGGGCGAGCATCATGGCCGGTGGCCGGCCCGACGCTTACGAAGACGTTCGGCCGATCCTCGAAGCAGCTTCCGCGAAAGTCAACGGTGAACCGTGCGCCGCTCATGTCGGGAACGGCTCGGCGGGGCACTTTGTGAAAATGGTGCACAACGGCATCGAGTACGGTTTGATGCAGTTGATCGCCGAGGCCTACGATCTGTTGAAACGCGGCTACAGGATGAGCACGGCCGAGATCGCCGAGCTGTTTGCGGAATGGAACGAAGGCGAGCTTAATTCGTTCTTGATCGAGATCACATCGACCATTCTCCGAAAGCCGGACCCAGAGAGCGGAGAGCCGCTCGTCGATCGAATCCTCGACACCGCAGGACAGAAGGGAACCGGCAAGTGGACATCGCAGGTCGCAATGGACCTTGGCGTGCCCATACCGACGATCGATTCCGCTGTAACGATGCGGCAGATCTCGGCGAGAAAGGCGGAACGTGTAGCGACAGCGGAAAAGTATAGTTCCAGTTCCCGTTCAGGTGTCGGGAGGCCAGCGATCGCGGACGATTACCGGAAAGCATCCATGGTTGTTGAGCAGGAACGTCTCCATCGGCAAATGTCAGTCTCACTGATTCAGGAGAGTCTTCACATCGCCTTCATTCTCACGTTCGCACAAGGGTTTTCACTGTTAAAGGCCGCAACCATGGAGAAGCATTTCGATCTGGACATGTTCGAAATCGCCAAGATCTGGCGCGGAGGTTGTATCATCCGAGCCGCACTGCTTGAGGAGTTTCGCCAGGCGTTCACGGATCAGCCGCATTTGGACAATCTCGTACTTTCCGAGAGACTGGTCCCTGACCTGGCGTCGAAGCTGGGCGCCTTAAAGATGGTCGTAACCCAAGCGCAGCTTCACGATCTTCCTTGTCTCGCAATGGCGGCGTCCCTGAATTATCTCCTGGCTTACAAATCTGAGCGGCTACCCGCTAATCTAATCCAGGCGCAACGTGACCTCTTCGGCGCGCACACATACATGCGGGTCGACAAGGAAGGCGTTTTCCATACAACGTGGGGGCATGAAGACTAGGCCCCCTCAGACACGGTCTACACTCAAACCGGCGCTGACGGGCGGCCGCACGCCAACGGACTGGAACGCAGGGGTCCCGCTTGCAACGTCGCGGCTTTCGCGGCGTTAAACCGCAAGCTTGTCGAACCGTCATCGCTTTTTCGTGCTTCGCACTCATGGAGGCGGGACGCCTGCGTTCCGGTCCGTTGGCGACGTTGCAAAACACCCCGGCCTTCCAGTCCGTTGGAGACTTTGCAAAACGACGCCTGCATTCCGGTCCGTTGGGGACTTTGCAAAAGACTCGCGTTCTCATCGCTTGGCCTTCCATCTTTCCCGATAGGTTATACTGTTCACACCCGCCCGTTAATTTCCTCCTACATTTGTGTCTATGATTCGACGCGTCGCTTTTAGAAAAGCCGTAGTCGGTGGCGCGCTTGGGGCCCTTGCGTGGGAGGCCGTCGTACGCCTTTTGATATTCGCTGGCCTCCCGATGTTCGATCTTGTAAAAGTTCTCGGCACGATGCTCCTCACCGACGACGCTCCCGCCTGGCAGTGGTGGCCCATGGGAATGGCTATGCATGCCCTTGTCGGAGCCGTGTGGGCGGTCTTCTACGCATATTTCTTCTGGTCCCTGATGGATATTCGCCCGATCTTGCAGGGTCTCTTGTTCGCGGTTCTCCCGACGTTACTTGCCGGCCTGATAATGATCCCGCAGATGGACCTGATGCTGACTGACCCTCACGATCCCTTTCGCGCGTTCGCGATCGGGATCGGTTTTCTCGGCCCGGTGTCCGTGATCCTCGGTCACCTGATCTACGGGGCCGTTCTCGGCTCGATCTATGTGAAACCTGTCGGCTACCCGGTTGGAAAAAGGATCGTCTATGGCTGAATTTATGTTCGCGACCGGCATCGAATGCAGCGCGCCGACTATCGATGGCGGGCGTTGGCGTGTGGACCAACTCGAGTCCACGGGTCATTACAAGCACTGGCGGCGCGACATTGAACTAATACGAGAGGTCGGCCTGAAATTTGTCCGTTACGGGCCGCCGATCCATTTGATCTTCACTGCTGAAAACAAGTTCGACTGGAGCTTCACCGATAAGGTGTTCGAAGCGATGCGTGAGCTCGGCGTCGAACCACTGGTGGACCTCGTGCATTTCGGCGTCCCGGACTGGCTGGAGAATTTTCAGCATGAAGCGCTGCCGGAAGCTATGGGCGCGTTCGCTCGCGCCTTTGCCGAGCGGTATGACTGGATCAAGTTCTATACACCCGTCAACGAAATGTATGTCACCGCACGCATGAGCGCACTCGACGGCGTGTGGAACGAACAGATGCGAAGCGATCGCGGGTTTGTGACCGCGACAAGACACGTCGCGAAAGCCAGCGTACTGATGATGACCGAAATACTCCGCGTGAAGCCCGAAGCGATCTTCATCAACAGCGAAAGCAGCGAGTTCCATCAGCCGTGCTGTCCCGATCCGGAGATCGAGAGGAAAGCAGATTTCGAGAATCAGCGTCGCTTCATCGCGCTCGACCTGCTTTATTCCGTCCCGGTCAGAGGTGATGTTTACACCTATCTTCTCGATAACGGTATGCCGCGCGAAGAGTACGAATGGTTCATGTCGAGGAAGATCGGTCGGCGGGCGATCCTCGGCATTGACTACTACGAGTGGAACGAGAAGCTGATCAACAGTGACGGGCACATCGAGATGCTCGGTGAGCTGTTCGGCTGGTACGTGATCACGATGCAGTACTACAAACGATATCGCCGTCTGATCATGCATACCGAAACCAACACAGCAGACGCCGAAGAAGCACCGAACTGGCTCTGGCGGCAGTGGCACAACGTTCGGCTGATCCGGCAGGACGGTGTTCCGGTCGTTGGGTTTACATGGTATAGCTTGCTCGACCAGATCGACTGGAATATTGGCCTTAGCAAACCGCTCGGCAATGTATTTCCCGTCGGGCTTTATGACCTGAACCGCGATCCGCGTCCCGTAGCACTTGCGTACAAGCATCTTGTCGAGATCTATCGCAAAGAGCCACTGCTGGCCGGGACCGACCTTTTGGAGATGAGCTGAACCGATGGCGAAAGACATTTCTTTCATGCAGTACATGCGAGCCCACGGCAACACGGCGGGACCGACGCAGCGCCCGCTTCTGACAGGTGCGATCAGCGGCCTTCTCGCGTTCGTGCCTTATGAAGCTGTCCTGCGGTTGTCCGGCGGTCGAGCTTCCATCGCTGCCGGATTCGACATCAACATGTGGACTTCGACCGCGATCAACATGGTCGTTATGGTGCTTGCGGGGATGATCTACGCGGCTATCTTCAAACGAGCGGCGAACGACTGTCGTGGCGGGTGGATCTTCGGAGCAAGTTACGGCTTCGTGCTCTGGATGATCGCACCTATAACTATGTGGCAGCTTCTGGGCTCGCGCGAGCTGGCGGTCGGAACGGCGGCGATGGGGCTGTTCGGAGCGCATGTGCTATTCGGGCTCGCACTTGGGACCGTCTTCCCATGGATCCATTTTCTTATACAGTCTCGCCTGTCGAACATAAACGATCAGCGAATGCAGATGGGACAGAGCGAACAAGGAGGCAAATGATGTTACAGGGATTATCTGAGTTGGTGACGGGTATGAGTCCGGACGAAGTGCGGCGCGAGTTTCGGGAAAATGACTCCAGGGATCTGCGGCGTCGACGAGCAATCATCGGACTTTCCCTGCTAGGGCTTGGGATCTCAGCTGCGGCCTCCCTTTTGCAAACCGGGATAGTGAAACATCTACCGGATCCGCCGGTCGGGAATTTCGACGCGGACAAAGTGATGACCTCTGACGATGCTTATCAATTCGGCGTTCCGGACGCCACGATCGCGCTCGCGGGGTTTGCCGGAAACGTTCCCCTCGCCGCCTGGGGCGGTTCAGAGCGATCAAAACAGATACCGATCATACCCGTCGTCGCCGCCGGTAAATCAGCCCTCGAAGCGTTGGCGGCAGGATGGTATTTCTACCAGATGCCAACAAAACTTAAGACCTGGTGCGGATACTGTATTGTCAGCGCCGGCGTCTATTTCACCATTTTCGCACTCACGCTTCCCGAGGCGAAAAAAGCGCTTGCGGAACTAACACGTACAGAATAGCTATGCCGGAACGATCGACAGTAGCCGTTTCACACACACGGGAGAAACACCGCTCGGCGGAGCGTGTGCTTGGTCTTGTCAGGGAGGCGCTCGAGCATTTCGGAGGCATCGAGCGATTTGTAAAGCCCGGCGATAACGTTCTGATCAAACCAAACCTTACGGTGTTTTATTCCGCCGAGGAAGGCTGTACGACGGATCCGCTTGTCATCGGAGCCTTACTTCGCTTGGCGAGAGAAGCCGGTGCGGCGCGGGTTCAGGTCGCTGAATCGTCGGGAGGCACGTTTTCATCGATCGAGTGCATGGAGATCACCGGAGTTGCCGCAGTTGCGGAGAGCGAAGGCGCCGAGCTTGTAGATCTCGGAAGCAATGACACACCAAACCGGCTGGTGCCGATCCCGGATGGCCGCGTCATTCGCGAATGTCCTCTTCCGGCGCCCCTACTGGATGCCGACGTGATCATCAATGTTCCGAAGGCGAAGAATCATCACATCGAGCCGATAACCGGTGCGCTCAAGAACTGGGTCGGGGCGGTAAATCAGGATTGGCGCAACCATAATCACGGTGACGAAGAACATATCCCGCGATTCATGGATATCATGACGGTGACACGGCCCACGCTCTGCGTCGTCGATGCCCTTATCGCCGGCGAGGGTGACGGGCCTATCGCAAACCAGCCGCGATGGTGCGGCTGCATTCTTGCTTCGACAGACCCTGTCGCGATCGACGTGACGATCGCACGGCTGCTGGGTCACGATCCGGAACCGCTCAATTTCGCAAGAGAGGCGGAGCTTCGGGGACTCGGTACGCGTAGTAACATCGATTATGTCGGCGTGCCCCTCGAGGACGTTGCCTTTAATGCCTGGAATCCCCATGAAGGTTTCGATTACCTGCCGATCAACTTTCTCGTCGGGAAGGGAGTGACGCTTGCTGGAACCGTTGGACACGTAAAAAGCGCCATCGATAGCATGCTTCGGCGCGGAGAATTGAATGACGTCATCTGGCTAAAGGGAACACCGACGATCATGATAGGCGAAACGGACGATCCGAATTTCGAAGAGCATTTGAAAGAGGGCCCGTACGTGGTCTTTGACGACTGCGCCAAACCCGAATACAAGCATGACCCGCGCGTTTATTTCATCCCGGGACACCCGGTCCTTCAGACGGCGATGCCGGAATTGATGAAGGGATTGGGTGTCGAGTTTCTTGGAAGCGTCGCGATGCGTTGGCAGCAGTTCGAGCGTCGCGGAATGCATAACCTGGAGTACGGTACACCGGCCCGAAAAGCGATCAGTATTGCGAAGCCGCTGGGCGTTGCAGCATTGGCGGTGGCAGGTCTGTTGGGATTGAATGAAGTCCGGAAACGGCTCGCGAACGGGAGCGATCGAAAGACTCTACTCCGACCTCGGAACTGACTTGGGAATCACGTGATCCGTGCGGCGTCGGAAATACGCGTTCAGGTTACGAGCGGATCCGCCGCAAGAAATCCAAAAATGATAAGAACCGTACTTCTAATTCTCGGCTGCATCAGCTTCATAATCGTGATAGGCGGTGCGACGTACGAACACGCCGCCGTCGTTCCTCAGTGGACTGCTGCCGTTCCCGCGTCCCTATCCATGTTTCAGGGTGAATACGGGCTGCGGTCCGCAAACTTCTGGATACCGGTCCATCCCGTGACGATGGCTCTGCTTGTCGCGGCGCTGGTTACGAACTGGCGCACCACGCGCCGAAACTACATAATCACGACGATAGCGGGATATGCGATCATCCTGGCAGCGACGTTCGTATACTTTGTGCCAGAGCTGATGTCGCTTGTGCAAACCGCCTACAGCTCATCCGTCGACTCGGAGCTAACGCATCGCGCAAATACCTGGGAGTTTTTGAGTATCGTCAGGTTAGGATGTCTGATTGTTTTAGCGGTGATTCTTTTAATGGGGCTTAGTAAGCCGGTGCAGGGAAGCCTGGAATAGACTTACCGGGTTTTGACGCCAGTCGAGCGGTTTCCACTAAATGATCTCCCACGCACCTTCGGTTTTCAATAACTTACTCATCAAAGCGGCGTGCACTGCATGGCCGCTTTTTTCGGCGGTGATCTTGCCAAGCACCGGCATGCCGAGCAGTGCGAAGTCGCCAATGATATCGAGGATCTTGTGGCGCACGAACTCGTCATCATAGCGGAGCGGGGTCTCGTTCAACATTCCTTCGGCCGTGAGGACGATGGCGTTGTCCAGCGAGCCTCCGAGCGCGAGGTTCGCTTTTCGAAGCATCTCGATCTCGTTCGTAAAACCGAACGTGCGCGCCGATGCGATCTCGCGGCCGAACGAACCGTTTTCAAAAACAAAGTGAAGCGATTGGCGGTTGATGAACGGATGCGGAAAGTCGATCACGCACTCGATCTCGAACTTGTCCGACGGTGCGATGGACATGAGGCGGCCGTTTTGCTCAACCGCTACATTTTCGAGCACTCGAAAATATCGACGGGGAGCGTTCTGTTCGACGATGCCGGCGGCTGTGATCAATTCCAGAAAATCCTCGCTCGATCCATCCATGATCGGAAGCTCGATATTATCGAGTTCGACAAAGCAGTTATCGACGCCGCTGCCGCGAAGGGCCGAAAGCAGATGCTCGCACGTCGAGAGCACGACGCCTCGACGCATCAGGGTTGTCGCGTAGCTGCAATGCGATATGTACTCGGCCGACGCAGGAATCTCGAAATCGTCGAGATCGGTGCGTACGAAGATATAACCGGTGTTCTCCGGCGCAGGCTTTAGGGTCAGGCGTACGTCGACGCCGGTGTGCAGGCCGACTCCGGTTGTCGCGATTTCTTTTGAGATGGTGGTCTGATTCATTGAATTCGGTCACTCGCACCGAACAGGTAACAACAGCTGTGCCATCCCTTACTTTCCTCCGCGTCCTTCGCGTTCTCTGCATGAAACAACGCTTTTTTACGCAGAGAACGCAGCGCTTTTCACATGGTTGTCGCCGACTATGTGGCATATTCGCAGCAAACCTGTCGCAGCGACGCCACGGAAAAAAGTGGTGTCCTGATCGTGTGACTGGCACAGACGACACATTCTTTTCCTGATTCTTTGCGTCCTTTGCGAGCTTTGCGTGAAACTCTTCTTCTTCTCACGCAAAGCTCGCCAAGCCCGCCAAGGAAAAAACAAGCGTGAAAAGGGCAATCATCAAAATACGGCAGAATTTACTAATGTGGTCGTTCCCATTACAATCTACACACAGTTATGGCAATACAAACCGCGGGTCAGAAGACCGCGAAAGTCACCAAGATCAAGATCGAGAACCAGGCCGGCTTCGAGCTTCCAAAGAACACCGAACAGCAGATACAGAAGGCTCTTGACTTTCTTCCGATCGAACATCTGCGCGGCATCGACAAGGTAAAGCTCGTCGACTTCATTAACGATCCGCGGCTTAAGAATCTGAACGTCCCGATGAAAGGCGATCTTCCGGGGCTTTATCATCCGAAGGCCGGAAACCAGCAGGCCTGGCTCGAGATCTCGATGGGCGCTCTCTTGCAGCCGACCGAAAGCTTCGCGAAAAAGTGGATGGCGAAGAGCTCGTTCAGGAGCAATCTCGCGGGGTTGATCTTCTCGCTGGTTGGACAGCATTACCATCTCACACTGAAGCACTCAGTAAAGAAACAAAATCTTGAACCACAGATCCGTCAATACGCTGAAAAGAATCTCCGCTCCTGGAGCGAACGGCAGTCGCAGGGCAGCATCCGCGCGAAGATCTTCAAACCGTTCCGCCCAATGATCGAGCGCTGGGCGAAATGGCTGAACAAGAAAGCGGCGGAAGCACAACGGAAGGCGTAGCCTTCAGTTGTGTTTCAATTGTGAGTGGTGAATGGTGAATGAAAGAGAATCTCCTACGCGACAAATCGTTTGCATTCGCTTTACGGACTATCAAACTTAATCAACATTTGGTTTCGGAGCACCGCGAATATACTCTCTCGAAACAAGTGTTGCGCTCTGGGACGTCGATCGGCGCGAACATCGAGGAGTCGATTCATGCGCAATCCAAGATTGATTTCGTTCACAAACTGTCGATTGCCCAGAAAGAAGCGGGAGAAACCAATTACTGGCTTAGATTGTTAAAAGAGAGCTCAATTATTAAACCGAAGCTCGCGGAGTCTTTGCTTTCCGACTGTGAGGAGCTTCAGCGGCTGCTAGCGGCGTCGGTCATTACCGCGAAGCGAAACTTAAGAAAAGAGACAAAGTGAAACGGGAAAGAATTCATCATTCACCGTTCACAATTCACAAATAAGAATGAAATACTGGCTAGTAAAACAAGAACCCGAGTCCTACTCGTTCGCGGATTTTCAGAAGGAAGGGAAAACCGATTGGACGGGTGTGCGGAATTACACGGCGCGGAACAATTTGAAGGAAATGAAGGTCGGGGACAAGGTCCTTTACTATCACTCAGGCGAAGAACGCGCGGTGGTCGGTCTCGCAAAAGTGACCAAGGCACATTTTCCTGATCCGACGGCAGATGAAGGTCCGTGGGTCGCCGTCGAATTGGAAGCGGGCAAGCCCGTAAAGAAGCCTGTTACGCTTACTGCGATCAAGGCGAATCCGAAGCTCGCGAAAATGGCACTCGTCAGACTTTCGAGACTTTCTGTCACTCCGGTCGCAAAGAACGAGTACGAAGAGATCATAAACATGTCGAAGTGAGGTGGACCGCTGCCGGCCCCACAACAAAACGGACAGACTGGAAAGCCTGTCCTACAACTATGCTCAAACAAGCCGTCGCCTACTACCATGAACTGCTGCAAGATGCCGACCTTGCAGCGGAGTCATTCCACGTTCTGCAAGACAGCCTGGAGCGCAACAAGTTGATCTTCGGAGGGCGACCGCTTTCGCCGTATCTTCGTCCACACTTCGTCACAGAAGCAGACTGGGCGAGAGCGACAGCGATCTGCGAAACCATCTGGCGCACGTTACAAAAGGTAAAGGATGCTGCCGTCGCCGACGATGCGCTGCTTGCAGAGCTGGGCGTGACGGAGATCGAAAGGGAACTGGTGAAGATCGATCCCGGATATAAACAGGTGTCACCGACCGCCCGGCTTGATTCGTTTCTTACCGACGATACTTTCAGTTTCGTGGAGTTGAACGGAGAAAGTCCCGCAGGAATCGCGTATGCAGATTCGGCAACCGAGATCTTCCGATCTATGCCGGTGATGCAGAAATTCTCCGAGCGTTATTCCGTCCGCGGATTTTCGGGGCGGCCGAAAATGCTGGAGGTGCTGCTGGCCTGCTACACGGAATATCTGGGACGCAAGCCCGAAGAGAGACCCAACATCGCCATCGTCGACCTTCCGGACCTGCCGACACAAAAGGAGTTTGAGCTCTTTCGTGACTATTTCGAGCTGCAGGGTTACACATCGGTCATCTGCACGCCAAGCGATCTCGAGTTCGACGGTGAGCGGCTCTATTTTGGCAGCATCGCGATCGACATCGTGTACAAACGGCTACTAGTGAATGAGTATCTGCCGATCATCGACGAACATTCCGCGTTACTAAATGCCTATCGCGCGGGTGCTATCTGCATGGTCAACAGCTTTCGCGGTAAGCTGGTTCATAAGAAAGCTATCTTTGCCGTGCTTACAAACGAACGGTATGAGCATCTTTTCGACGAAGCCGAACTAAAGGCGATCAACGCGCATGTTCCCTGGACGCGGCGGTTTCGCGAGGAGAAAACTCTCAATGCCGGTCAGGAAGTCGACCTCGTGGAATGGACACGGGTAAATTCATCCAAGCTCGTGCTCAAGCCGAATGATGATTACGGCGGCCACGGGATCTACATTGGATGGAACTCCAGTTCCAAAGAATGGGATTCGGCGATCGCGGAGGCGCTCGCAGACGGAGATTATCTCGTACAGGAACGCGTCAAGACGGCGAAGGAAATGTTCCCGATGGTTTTCGACGGATTTGGAAAGTGGGGATTGATCGAACAACTAGTCGACCTCGACCCGCTGTTATTTAACGGCGTGGTTGGATCCGCGTTCACTCGGCTTTCTTCCACCGAGCTCGCAAATGTATCAAGCGGAGGCGGAATGGTGCCGACGTTCGTCATCAGCCAAAAGGATTAATCTTTTTTTTAGCTTAACCGGCGATGCGTGATTCCTTTCTTCCCGCGAATTCCTCAGTTCCGTGGATTCCGTGTGATCGCTAACCACGGAACCCACGGAATTCACTGAACGAAATTGAACAACGGACGACGAACAACGAACGACGAACAACGATCCCTTCAAGAATGACCGAGACCAAATCAACAACCCGCCTCCGCAAACTTACCGATGACTACCTGCGTCTTGAGCACAAGCTAAAGCTCGGCGGTGGTCCGGAGAAGATCGAGAAAATACACAAGCAAGGCAAGCTCACTGCCCGCGAGCGGATCGAACTGCTGCTCGATAAAGAAACGTATTCCCAGGAGATCGGACTGTTGGTCGCATATGACGAGTACAACGGCCAAGCGCCGGCCGCGGCGGTCGTCACGGTTGTGGGAAAGATTGAAGGCCGCGAGTGCGTTGTCGTCGCGAACGACGCGACGATCAAGGCCGGTGCGTGGTATCCGGAGACGATCAAAAAGATCCTGCGTGCGCAGGAGATCGCGATGCGCAACCGCGTCCCGATCGTGTATCTCGTCGACTCGGCCGGCGTGAACCTTCCATACCAGGGCGGAGTCTTCCCTGGACAATACGGTGCGGCTCGGATCTTTTATTACAACTCGATCATGCGTCGATATCTAAAAGTTCCCCAGATCGCAGCCGTGATGGGAATGTGCGTCGCGGGCGGTGCGTATCTACCGGCGTTGTCGGACGTGATC
>DASUSJ010000174.1:0-22512 GCA_036375155.1 Pyrinomonadaceae bacterium | reverse complement strand
GAGATCGGGATCGGTCACGCGGTATTGCTGCTTTTGTCAGGAATACAACAGACCGGGCGCGGGGTGAGTTGATAAAGGTTTCGGGTCAGGGACAAGCCAGGGTGGAATCCGACTTTATTCGTTACTTTCCGCGACGATTTCCCCAAGAGTCGATACGGCTGAGTGACGTTTCGGGTCAGGGAAATCGTCCCGACTTGTCCCCACTTCTGGTTGATTTAGGTTAGGCCGGCTTCAAAAGGTACTCAATCCCCTCAAATGAGATCTGATAAGAACCGTCGAGTAGGGGCACAGCTCTGACCTCACAGGCATCGATCATTTTCCCCAGCCCAACCATGCATTCACAAAACGCAACCTCCGGAACTTTGCCTCCGCATTCTCCGACGTATTGACCATCCGCTTTGTAAACCGACCATTTCGACATTTCAGATACTGCTAATCGAACGGCCCTGTGGCCCAATGAATGTAGCGCTTTAGATCGACATCTTGCAATACAAGGCGGGGGAGGGAGGGACCGTGTTCGTATCAGTACTCCGTAGTTTTCATTTATCTTTCGACAAATTACACACGGCGATTAGCCCGTCGCTAAGCTGGGGAAAGATCCTGACGCTAACGTCGTTGAAGAGGTTATAGAACCAGCGGTTGAACGGGCGGTGTTCCGTACCGATGTCATAGAAGTAAAAATCGCGAACGGATAACCCGGCGCGCTGGATGATCAGGTTTAGCGTCTTGTACGAAAAGTAATAGACGTGGTCGGGATGAACGGGCTCGTTCACACCACCCTTTCCCCGCAGACCGTAGATCATGAACCTCAAGGCCGAGTACGCATTGATCGTAGTAATGACGAGGTCCGTTTCGGGATTCATGAAACGCTGGATCCCCTGCAGGAACTTACCCGGATTATTCAAATGTTCTATCATCTCGCCCGCGATGATGACGTCGAATGTCTCATCCACCGGGACTTCATCGAGTTTTTCCAGATCGGCGCGGTAGAGATCGCCGGTGCCGTGGCTTGCAAGAATGTCGAGACCTTCCTGATCGAAATCGAACCCGTACAGCTCACGTGCGACCTTTGCCAGATCCAGATGCAGGAGCATGTCGTTATCGATCGCCTCCTTTGTGTAGGGCCAGTTCGTGCAGCCGAGATGGAGCACCTTTCTTCCGGTGCTGATGCGTTTTATCAGGTCCACTCGCTGAACAAGTTCGATCGGTTTGGCCATCTTAGAAACAGTAGAAACGTTCACCTGGCGATCCTTGAAGCTGCTGTCTCGGAAAGCGGTCGCTCAACGTGGTCAACCCCGGGGTCGGCTTCTGCATTCATCCGGAGTACGACTCGCGCCAGGAATATTCCGAATGCCAACACGCCCAGCAAATGGGTCGGCGCTCCGTCCCAGCATGCATAGAACCGGCGGCGCAGGTTATGAATATGCCGCAGATCGAAGACGAGTGCGTCGAGCTTCTGCCGTAAGCTCATCTTCATAACCCGGGCGGGTATATTATTCGGCTGACAGAACACGCGTGCTCGAGGGTCGATCAAAAGCCTCCAGCCCCTCCTCTTTAGACGCGGTGTGTACTCTGCGTCGCCGAAGTTCGGATAGCGTTTCGAATTCATGAGCCCGACCTCTTGGATCGCCCTAACGGGCACGAGAAGACAATTGCCGACGATCAGATCGACCTCCCAGGGATCTTTTGGAACTGTCCAGACTGTCTGGCGATACCAGTGAACCCATCCACCGGCGAGAGTCTCCCATCTCGGCGATGTTTGGAAGAGCTTGTGCGGCGTATCCCAAAGCAGTAGTAACGGGCCAACGATCGAACGGGGAAATTTCTCGGCCGTCTCAACCATGAACCTCAGAAAATTTGAGTCAAAGATCTGGTCGTCGTTCATCATCAGAACATAGTCCGGCTTGTCCTCCAGCACCGCACGAATCCCGACGTTCGTGCCTTCAGTGAAGAACAGACTACCGTCTGCTTCAATGAGACGAACCCAGGGGAATTCCGCTTTTATAGCATTGACCGTCCCGTCGGTTGAGCCGTCGTCGACGATCACGACCGAAATTTCAAGACCGGCCTTCTCTATCCGGGAAAGGCTTTTAAGGCACTGTAAAGTTATATCGCGCCGGTTGTGAACCGGCGCGACGATACCCACGCGAATCTTACCGTTACTCACTTTCCGCTGGTCTGTAAAGAGTCTTTCTCCGCAGCACCGCCCCACAGCTCTTTGAGGCGGGTGGTGTTGGCCGCATCGTCTTCACTCTCACCGAATGCGATGTACCTGATATTTGACGCTCCGCTCAGATTATTCTTCAGCAAGCGCCAAAAGTCGATAACCAAAACTTCCGCGAGATCCTGACGAAAGTCTGCGGCCGTCAGATCCTTAAAAGCCGGATCGGGTGTTGCGACGATGACCGCGTCTGCCTGCTTAAGACATTTTTCGATAGAGTCCAGAACGACGATCTGTCCGTGCAGTTCGTTAAGGGCCATCTCACCCGCGAGCGGGTCGAAACCCACGACGCGAGCCCCGCGTTTCGAAAGAGCCTGTGCGATAAATAGCGCCTGCGATTCCTCGGTGACATGCGAGAAAGGTTTGTAGGACAAGCCCAGGACAGCGATCGTCGCGTTCTCGCGGATCAGCGGTTGCAAGCGTTCGACGACCTTGCCTGCAACCGCACGGTTCATCGAGTCGGTCGTTGCGGCGAGTGTCGCTTCAACGCCGAGCTGTTCGGCAATGAATGTGAGCGCCACGTTATCGCGGGGGAAACACGGGCCGCCGTAGCCAAGGGCTCCCGTCAGATATTTGCGGCCGATCCGGCTATCCATTCCAAGCGCGCGTGTTACGACGTCGACGCTGCCCGTCGGCAGTTTTTCGCAGATCTCCGCCAGCATGTTAGCGAACGTGATCTTGGTTGTGACGAAGGTATTGACCGAGATCTTCGTCAATTCTGCGTTCTCGAGGGTCATCCGAGCCGAAGGCGCCCCGTTTTCCATTACCTCCGAATAGAGCGACTCGAGTTCGGCTCCACATTTGTCATCATATTCGCCGATGAGCGTAAAATCCGGATTCAGAAAATCCCTGATGATGCTTCCGAGCGCGATAAACTCAGGGCTGTAACAGAACCCGAAATCTTTGCCGGCTTTCTTTCCCGACTCCTTCTCGAGTATCGGCAGCAGCGCCTGGCGGGAGGAACCGGGCAGGACCGTGCTCGTCAGAACGACGTTGTGGTAGGTCTTCTTTTTCGCCAGGGCTTTGCCGATCTCCCGAAAGGCCCAAGCCGCGTACTGTAAGGAAAACGCGCCACGTTCGTCGCTCGGAGTCGGAACGATGACGAACGAGATGTCGGAGTTAAGGATCGCTTCCTCATGACTTGCCGTCGCACGTATTCTGTCGCGGTTCTCTCGGATCATATCGTCAAGACCTGTTTCCTGAACCGGTGCGCGTCCGTCTCTGACGGCCTCGATCGATCTCTCGTTGACATCAACGCCGATCACTTCGAACCCACGATGAGCGAAAGCGGCCGCCATGCTCGCCCCCAGCTTTCCCAAACCGATAACTGATATCTTTTGTTTCATTGCAAATAGTCTGTTACTTTCCCTTTGCTTCCGCGGTCACACACAAATGCCAGCCAAATTTCTTTTCGAGCGCCCGAAAGACTCTATCCGGGAGTAACTTCCAGTACCACTCTTTTTCGTACTCATACTTGACGTATTTCGGGATCTGATACGGAAAGATATGTTCGACGAACATGTCTCTGATCTCGAAGCTGTCGCCGATCAGATCTTTAATGCTTTTTTTCGTATACGAGTAGGTCACCGGGCAGCCCGTCTGTGCTTCAGAGTGCTTCGCGATGATCTGATCCAGTTTCCAAAATTGCCCCTTTTCCTGCAGCAGCATCCAGAAAACCTTCCATGCATAACGGTAATAGACCATTAATTTGAGGGTGCTTCCCGGACCGGTAAAGTTGTTGCGGATCTGCGTGATGATGTTTTCAGGGTGCGGCGAATGATGAATGACCCCGAACGAATAAACCAGATCGAAAACCTGCGGCTCCACAAAGTCGGCTAATCTTTCGGCGTTCGCTTCGACGAATTCTATACGGTCGGAGAAACCGAAGATCTCAGCGCGTTTTTTCGCGAGTGCCAGCGATTCGGTCGAAAGATCGACAGCCGTCACTTCCGCTCCGGCCCGCGCGAAATTGATCGTATCCGTGCCGAGGCCGCATCCGATCTCGAGAACTTTCTTCCCTTTCCAGCGATCAAACTCAGCGAACGATGGGATATGCGGCTCAACGAAATATTTACGTGCTTCGACTTGATCGAAATACTCCTTGGTCCCGATCTCAGCGGTTGAGTGCCTGATATTACATGGCCGCCGGTTCCAGTAATCGCGTACCGATTGAATGTCGATCTCCGCAAAATCTGTCGTCATAATCTAAACGTATCGATAAATTCAGGCGGCGGCCGTTTCCTTACGGGGCTTCAGTTTATTCTTGACCTGCTCTTCGATCCACGCGTAGGTCGTTTGAAGTCCTTCTTCGAGCGCGATCGCCGGCTCCCAGCCGAGCACCTGGCGGAGTTTATCGTTGTCGGAGTTGCGTCCGCGCACTCCCATCGGCCCATCGACGTGTTTCTTCTTTATTTCCACACCCGCGATCCTGGCGACCATGTCCGCGAGCTCGTTGATCGTCACCATCCGGTCCTGACCAAGGTTTATCGGCTCGTGGTGGTCGGACCGCATGAGCCGGTAGATGCCTTCAAGGCAGTCCTCGATATAACAAAATGAACGCGTCTGCTCTCCGTCACCCCAGATCTCGATCTCAGGATTTCCTGTTAACTTAGCAACCGCGATCTTCCGGCACATTGCCGCTGGCGCTTTTTCGCGTCCACCGTTCCACGTGCCTTTCTCGCCGAAGATGTTATGGAATCGCACGGTGCGTGTTTCCAGTCCGTAATCTTCCCGATAGTGCATGCAAAGCCGTTCCGACACCAGTTTTTCCCACCCGTAGGCGTCCTGGGGCATCGCCGGATACGCATCCTCCTCCTTCAGGGGAGTCACGTTAGCGTCTTCCTGAAGGAACTCTGGATAGATGCATGCGGAGCTCGTGTAAAGGTATCGTTTGACGCCGTTCGTTTTCGCGGCCTCGAGCGTGTGGAGATTGATGAGTGAGTTGTTGTAGAGGATTTGAGCGTGGTGAGCCGAGATGAAACCCATCCCACCCATGTCGGCAGCGAGAGCATAGACTTCGTCGACACCGCGTGTCGCTTGGAGGCATGAGTCCCAGCGCCGCAGGTCCAGGATTTCGAATTCGTCGGCATCCGTTTCGGCGAACTCAGGATACTTAAGATCGACGCCGCGCACCCAGTAACCCTTCTCTTTCAGAAAGGTGACGAGATGGCTGCCAATAAATCCGCCTGCACCGGTGACCAGCACCCTGGTTTTATCATTCATAGACTGTTCGTTTAGTTAAATCGGTAAAGTAAAGTTGGAAAAAGTTTAGCACAGCCGGCCGTGGTGATGCAGGACTCGGGAACGCCATCCCCTCGTTATCCTGTCGTGACATCGGGCCCGATTAGTATGGGTATTCCGCGAAATTTGTAGTGAATCGTTCTCAGTTTCGGATCACCTTCTGTCTTACCGTCTTCCGTGAACAGAATCGGGAGCGCGTCCCGAACATGTTTTCACGCAAAGACGCGAAGACGCAAAGTCGGTCGCACTGGTTTTGCACTTTCTTGACACGTCCGATTTTCCACGAATAAACTTAACGAACACCCGCTCTAACGTTTCAGTTTCGTGAGGCACAAATGACATTTTCTAGACGTGAATTCTTAAAGACGGCTAGTATCGCCCTCGGCGCCGCTACGCTGCCAAGTTGGTGCTATGGCGCACATGCGGCAACGACGGCATTCATCGACGTCAATAAAGACAGCCTCGCAGACGCGGCTTTAGCGACCGCGAAAAAACTCGGGGCTTCCTACGCCGATATTCGGATAAACCGTTACCGCATCCAGGCAGTCTCGACACGTGAGCGACAGGTCCAGAGTGTCGCGAGTGGACAGAATTTTGGTTTCGGAGTCAGGGTCCTGGTGAACGGAACCTGGGGCTTTGCCGCGAGCCCGCTCGTGACCGCCGACGAAGTCCAGCGTGTCACGACCGAAGCGATCAATATCGCAAAGGCGAACTCCGCTTTTCAGCGTAAGAAGATCGAGCTTGTGCCAACGCCGAAGGTCGTCACATCCTGGAAAAGCTCTTTCGAAAAGGATCCGTTCGACGTTCCCGTCGAAGAGAAAACGCAGTTTCTGCTTAAGCTCAACGAAGGCGCCCTTGCGGTAAAGGGGGTGAGCTTTGTCAGCTCGTCCATGGCGTGGGTGAACGAGCAAAAGTACCTCGCCACGTCGGACGGCTCGCGCATCGAGCAGTATTTGATCCGGGGCAATCCCAGCTTCACGGTGACCGCGATCGACCGTTCGACGAACGATTTTCAATCGGTGAATACGCCTCGTGAGGGGCAGGCGATCGGCTACGAGTACATGGCGAAGCACGATTGGAATGCCGAGGCGGTAGAAGCCGCGGAACACGCGGTGATGAAACTGAAAGCAAAGTCTATCGAACCAGGCAAGTACGATCTTGTCCTGCACCCGTCGCATCTGTTCCTGACAATACACGAGTCTGTAGGCCATCCGACCGAGCTTGACCGTGCACTACTTTGGGAAGCGAATTATGCGGGGACGAGCTTCCTCACGCCGGAAAAGACCGGAAAGCTGCAGTTCGGATCCAAGATCGTCAACTTCATCGCGGACCGGACGCAGCCGCTGGGCTTGGCGACGGTCGGTTATGACGATGAGTCTGTTCCCGGACAAAAGTGGCATCTGGTCAAAGACGGCGTCTTTGTTGATTGGCAGACAACACGTGATCTCGCGCCTCTTGTCGGGAAGAAATCGTCTTACGGCTGCCTGCATGCGGATAGCTGGGGCAGCGTTCCGTTCCCGAGAATGCCCAATGTCTCTCTCGAGCCCGCGAAAGAGAACGTCACGCAGGATGATCTGATAGCGGGTGTCGATAATGGAATTCTGATCAAGGGTCGCGGAAGTTATTCGATCGATCAGCAGCGGTACAACTTTCAGTTCGGCGGCCAGACATTTTGGGAGATCAAACGCGGAAAGGTTGTCGGTATGCTTCGCGATGTTGCGTACCAGTCCCGAACGACCGATTTCTGGGGGGCCTGTGACGGACTTGGCGGGCCCGCGACCTACGAGGTCCCGGGATCGTTCAATGATGGCAAGGGTGAGCCCGGTCAATCGAACGCAGTCTCGCACGGATGCCCAGTCGCGAGATTCAGACAGATCAATGTGCTAAACACCGCGTCAACGCCTGCGGCAGGACAAATGGAGGATGATCACTAATGCTATTGAACGAATCTGACGCCCGAGCGCTGACGGAGAAAATACTTTCATTTGTAACGGCGACCGATGCCGCAGTAAGCGTCGGAAGCGACAAGCTGTCGCACCTGCGATTCGCCGGAAATAATTTCCTGACAAGCGGCACACGGGTCGGTCGCAGCGCGAGCATTACAGTCTGGATCGACGGAAAGCGTGGCTCATCTTCGACAAACGATACGGACGATGAAAGCCTTAAGATCATGGTTGAGCAGGCCGAGAAGATCGCCCGTAACTCACCGATCGACCGTGAGTATCTGCCGACTCTCGGGAAACATAATTACAAACCGACCAGCGGCTATGTCGAATCAACAGCAAATCTGTCTTTAGCTGAGAGAGCCAAGAACATCAGCGATATTCTTGCTGAGATGGAAAAGAATAAGGTTATAGGCGCAGGATTTCATTCGGCACGCGTGCAGGCCGGAGGATCGGCCACGAAGAACGGCAATTTCGAATTCGAGCGTTCGACGAATGTCAGCCTGTCGGTGACATCTCGCACGCCGGATGGCCAAAGCTCGGGCTACTTTCTGCGTAGTCACTATGACATCGGAAAGCTTGATACGAAACGTATCGCACGCGAGTCGATACGCAAGGCGCTCGAAGGCGTAAACGCGCGCACGATCGATCCCGGCGTGTATACGGTGATCCTCGAGCCACAGGCCGTTGCGGATCTGCTCGGAAATCTCGGCTTTACGTTCAACGCTCGCAATGCCGATGAAGGCCGTAGCGTCTACTCTGCTCCGGGTGGAAAGACGAGATTAGGCGAGAAGATATTTGACGAGCGGATATCGATCTACAGCGACCCATGGCATCCGGAGCTTCCCGGCTCACAATCGGCACAGGGCGGTTTGCCGGCACAAAAAATCCATTTGGTGCGAAACGGTTTACTCGAGAATCTGGTTTACACCCGTTTCTGGGCTAAGCAGAAAGAGAAACAGCCAACGCCCGGACCGGTCAATACGATCTTCGTGGCCAGTGGTCCGACTTCGACCATCGAGGACATGATCAAGTCGACGACACGAGGGATCCTCGTAAGCCGATTCTGGTACATCCGGGGGACTGATCAGCGAACCGCCAGCGTAACCGGGCTGACTCGCGACGGTGTTTGGTTGATTGAAAACGGGAAGATCGCGTACCCGGTGAAGAACTTTCGCTTTAACCAATCGATAACGCAGATGCTCGCACCCGGGAACGTTGAGATGATCGGAGCGTCCGAGCGTGTCGGCGGGTCCGAAGGCGGCGGAAGCAACGCGTCGCTGTTGCCGGCGCTGAAGTTGAAGGCGTTTAACTTCACGTCGCAGTCGGAAGCCGTCTGATCTGCTCCCTGCTTTATTAGTCGCCTGTAGCTTCACTCCGCTTCTGTATGTTCCCGGCTTCATCTGAAGAAGATGAATTCGCGGCCATACGGATAGTTATCGCCTTTATCTTTCCTTTCCCGGAAAAACTATCTATTATTCCAAGGGCGATCAGCCTCTTCTTTCCTTTTTTCCATCCGAGACTATGACTGCTCTTCTTTCTTCTTTTGAAGCGATCACCGGTATGCCCGAAGTCGGTGCGTACATTTTTATTTTCATTTTGGGCGCCGTGATCGGGAGCTTTCTCAATGTCGTGATCCACCGCCTGCCAAATGAGCAATCCGTCGTATTCCCTAACTCGGCGTGTCCTTCCTGCGGAACAGCGATAAAAGGCTACGATAATATTCCGATCCTGAGCTGGCTGTTGCTGCGCGGGAAGTGCCGGTCGTGTTCAGAGCCGATCTCGATACGCTATCCCGCGGTCGAGCTGCTGACCGGCCTTCTCTATGTTCTCGTTTACTGGTCAACCGGACTTACGCCAATGCTTCCGGTTTATCTCGCATTCGTTTCTGCGATGATCGCACTGATCTTCATCGACGCGGAGCACATGATCCTTCCCAACGTAATAACGTATCCCTTGCTGGTCCTGGCTCTAGCCGTACGCGTTATCTTTCCCATCGTTTTTGCACAGAACTATTTCAGCGATACACAGTTTTTCCCCGCGACATATCTTGCAGGGCAGCCGGCGTGGATGGTTTCGCTTTTTGGTGCGGTAATCGGTGCACTCGTCGGGGGCGGTTCGTTGTGGCTGGTCGGTGCGCTCTGGAAACTTTTGCGCGGCGTCGATGCAATGGGTCTCGGCGATGTGAAGATGATGCTCGGTGTGGGAGCTCTGCTTGGCTGGCGGCTTTCGTTCCTGGCGATATTTTTGGGCGCGTTCTCAGGTGCGGTCATAGGTCTTGCCGTAATTGCTAAACAGAAAGAGAAAGATCTTCAAACGCAGATACCATTCGGCATTTTTCTAGGGATCGGATCGATCCTCGCACTGCTTTTTGGTGAGGAGTTGATAGGTTGGTATTTAGGGATGTTTGACCGCTGACGATCAGGAAACATTCGTCGTAGTTTCAAGGCACGCAGCGGAGCAATAGAAAACACCGCCTCGAAGACTTATTGCCCTATTTTCCGGTACCCACGTTCCGCACTTAGCACAATTAACCAAGGGGCCCGCGGACACCGGCCGTTCTGCCGGGTCGGGCTCGCGACTCTGCTTGATCTGCGTCCGCATTGTTTTTACCGTGCGCCAGATCTGAAGCACCGTGGCGATCTGACGCCGATACCGAACGGCCGTTAAGGCAAGAATGACAGCCAGAACGGCGAGTATGACAACTGCTTCTTTCATCCGGCCGGCTGCTGTGCGGTGAGCATCGACGCCAGCCCGCTGATCGATTCGTTTCTCGGATTTACGCTGCGAAGTTGTTCAAGATAAGTCGAGGCTTCGGTGATCTTATTCTGCCTCGCCAGCGCCTGCGTAATGAACTGGAGAGTCTTTTCATGTTTCGGATCCAGTGCGAGTGATCTCCGGAATTCAATAACGGATCTTTCCAGATCGGGCGGTGTTTCGAGAAAGTACGTCAGTCCCACATCCGTCCGAACGTTTACATCGTCAGGCTTTTTACTAAGCGCCTTCGAGTAGAACTCCCGTGCTCGTTCGAGTGATTGATTGTCCTTGGAGAAGTAACCTATATCGAAATGGGCGTTACCTAGTGTAAGAACGACATCGTAATCATCAGGCTTTAGCTCAAGCGCTCGATCGAGAATTCGTATCGCCTGTTGAAGAAGCCTTACATCCTCCTTCATTGCCCCGTAGCGGTAGATCGCCACACCGACATTTCGCTGGATCGCCGCGTCCGTAGGACTTTGGTCAGCCCTGTCGATCGCGGTCTTAAGCTCCTCCTCGGTCAGACTGGAATTCGCGTCCGGCTGCGATGTAGCGAGTTTCTTTAGTTGTTCGTTCTCGGAGCGCAAAGCGGTAAGCTCGCCGCGGTTCATCGAGTTGGCGAGAATGAAACCGCCGATCAAGCCGATCGCGGCCGAGAGAATGACGATAGAAAGAGACTTGGGATTCATTCAGCTGAATCTTAGCAAGAGAAGTTGTCAATGAGAAAAGCGTTGCACACGACCACGCGTGGACAACGCTTCTTCAAATGATGAACGAGCCGACTTACTTTTTGTTTTGGTCGCTCGGTATGTACGGAAGATCTTCGGCCCGTCGCCGCACCGGTGGGTCGGTTGCCCGTCGTCGGGGAACCGTGTCGTTGTTTCTTCGATCAACGCTTCCAGCAGGCAAACCTTTTCCATGAACAGCCTCGACCAGTATCCTCGTGATCTCCTGCGATAGTGTTCTGTGCTCAGCGGCAGCTCGGCGACGGAGGGATTCCTTGAGTTCGTTCGGAACATATGCACCGATAAACACACCCTTTCGGTTTGCCATACTTGGGGTTTCTCCTTTTCAGATTTTTATGGGCGAATTGCCCTTTGCAATGGAGCGGCCGCGTAAGCCGAATTCTGTTGCCGGCCATGATAGGTCGGCGGCAGTCATTCATCTAGGCGATCCGTTACCGGACCGCTCAAGCGACCTACCCGGAAACGCCGCCGGATTTCGCCGGCAATGAGCGGGCAGCTCAAAAACGTTTCCCTATTTGGTCTTGCACCACGAGGAGTTTACCTGGCCCGCGACTGTTACCAGCCACGCCGGTGAGCTCTTACCTCACCCTTTCACCCATTACCGCTTCACGATCTCAAATGTGAAATTTGAAATTGATTAGAGGCTGGTCTGCTCTCTGTTGCACTTGTCGTCATCCCGACATGTCAGGATGCCCGGACGTTATCCGGCTCGTTGCCCTATGGTGTTCGGACTTTCCTCTTCTCTTCCGAGAAGCGACTGCCCGGCCTGCTCCATTGCGAGGCTGACCCAGTATAGCAAAAAATGTTGAACGCACGAAGCCTTTGTTAGGGCACTTGGACCTAGATGCGGGACCTTTTTCCGGGGCTGGGAGGCAGCAAATGTGACCAGTACTCCGCTATATAACGTTCAAGAACCGCCTCGGTCTCGTCAGCTGTGCGGCAGTTCTCGGTGTCACGAGCCAGCTTTAGCGTTTCAGAGTATGCGATGCCCGATATCACCTTGCGGACGCGGGGAATGGAATTCAAGTTCATGCTCAGCTCGGTCGCGCCCATTCCAATCAGCAACGGAATATAAAACGGTGAGCCGGCCATTTCGCCGCATATGACGAGTGGTTTCTCCGCCTTTTCCGTTGCTTGGATAACGGCCTTGATCGCCCGGAGGACGGCAGGATGGAGCGTCCGAAACCAGCCGGCGACCGACTCATTGTCCCGGTCGGCAGCAAGAATGTACTGGACGAGATCATTTGTACCGAGACAAACAAGGTCCGCCTCCGACACGATCTCCTCGATCATGAAGACCGCCGACGGCACCTCGACCATGGCCCCGAGCCGCGGAGATCCCACTGCCACACCCTTTGCCTCTAACGCCACCTTCTCTCTTTGCATCAGGGAGCGTACCTCGATGATCTCGTCCACACTCGAGACCATCGGAATGACTATATCGATATGCGTACGAAATGCGGCGCGAAGCAGAGCACGGAGTTGGGTCCTCAGGTACGAGTTGTTTACTAAGCCGAGGCGGATCGCCCGGAGGCCGAGCGCGGGATTCTTTTCGCGCCCCTGTGCTTGTCCGTAAACCTGCTCCGGTCCAACGTCGAAGGTCCGGATCTTCACGCCATCGTCACCGGCCAGCTCCGCGATCTCGCGATATGCCTCACACTGCTGATTCTCGGTCGGGAAGGCTCTGTACCGGTTGAACAGGAACTCGGATCGATAGAGTCCGACTCCGCGGGCCCCGATCCGTCGAGCCTTCGCGTACACATCGGGAAGATCTACATTCACCCTGAGAATGACCTCCCGGGCGTCAAGGGTGCTCGCATGCGACTCCGTACTCGCGGAATCCTCGTGGGTTAGCTGCGGAAATTCATTAGACGGCAGACGATAGCGTTCCACCGTTTCCTCGCTGGGATTCAAGATCACGGTGCCGTTGTACCCATCGACAATTGCCGCGTCGCCAGTGTCGACGCGCCGGAGAACTTTTCTCACGCCCGCAACGGCCGGTATATTTAATTCCCGGGCAAGAATGAACGTATGAGATGTCCAACCCCCGTGCTCCGTGATCACCGCCGTCGGATTGTTCGATCTCTGTTCCGCAAGAGTCGAAGGCATCAGCTCTTCAGCCACGATTATTGAGTCTTTTGCCAATGGAAGGCTGCGCACTCCGCCGCCGAGTGCGCTCAGTATGCGATCCGCGACATCTTCAACGTCGATATATCTTTCACGAAGATGTTCATCGGCGATCGCCTTGTACTTTGCGATGTACGAGTCGGTTACTATTTTGACAGCCCACTCCGCATTGACCTTTTCTTTTGCGATCGCAGCTTCGACCTGCTCAAGGAGTGATGAGTCGTCGATCATCGCTCTCTGAGCATCGAAGATCCCGGGCACGGACGCTGCACGCGGTCCGGCTTCGATTCTCAGTTTGTTTAACTGACGCCGGGCAAGCCTGAAGGCGGCTCTCGCCCGACGTGCCTCGCGTTCGATGGCTGGCTCTTCGATGGAGATCCGGAAGAACTGGCGAGAACTGCCATGGAGGCAAACGATTCGACCGATAGCTACGCCCCGTGACATGGGACGGGCTTTGAGGTGGATCTCGCCGCCATTGCGCCCCGGACCGCGCGCGAATTTCGAATCGATTACGTCCATGAGAACACGTGAGGGTGCGCGTCTTTACACGCTAGCTTCCAAAGCTGAAACCGCTGCCGCTGCCTCCCTGCGACGGAAAGAACGGACGAAGCAAGCCGGCAAACGCTGCGAGATTTCTTGTCTGAATAAGAATCTCGCCCGGACCGTTGAACTCCGCGACCATGCCTTCGCCGCTGAGAAAGCTTCGGAAGAAACCGCTTTTCGCGGCTTTGCGAAGGTTATATTGCATGTGGCCTTCCCAGGCGACGAGGTGTCCGGTGTCGACGACATATTGCTCGCCGGGTCGAAGCGTTTTTCGGTGAATGGCACCGAACGATGAGACGAGTAGCAGACCGGTTCCGCTGACTTGCAGGACAAACAGCCCCTCACCGCCAAAAAATGCCTTTGCACCACCGAACTTCGTATCAACCGACAGCGACATATCGCCGGCAAGGTACGAGCTTGATTGGACCATAAACGTCTGGCCCTGCATCTCGATCCCTGCGACGTCCCCGGGCGCGCCCGGCGCAAAGGTCACTTCTCCGGGACCTCCCTTCGCGGTAAATGTCGATACGAAAGCGGACTCACCGCCCACCGCGCGCTTTAATGCGCCGAAGACTCCGCCCTTCATCTCCGAATGAAGATCTACGTTTGCCGACATCGAAACCATCGCTCCAGCCTCCGCGTGGATCGCGGCCTCCGGTTGCAGCTTCACGACCGCGAGCGCAAACGCGCCCTTATGCTCGATCTCCCACATGTAGCCGCGGCCCTGTCCCCGACCGTCGGTGTCGAAATGAAATGCACCTCCCGTAGTTTGTGGCTGTTGCGGTTGCGGGGGGCTCGGACGATGAGACTGCTGTACCTGCGGTGCACCCGGACTTGGCGGCGGAGGCGCGGCTTGCGCGGGCTGTATAGTCGTCCCGCACGACCCGCAAAACTTTGCGTTCGGCAACAGCGTAGCATTACATTTTGGACAGTTCATATATCAGATCGCGATCCTTGGATCGTGGATTTATGTTGGCAAAGTTACGTTTGCCGGACATCTTTCGATGATGATTTTCGCAGCACCTTCGGCATCAGGCGCGAAGTCGAGATAAGCTACATCCTCGTCCGAGACGACAAGAAACTTCTTCCAGGCATCGACTACGTCGCGCCAGCAATCTCCAACGAGGACGATCGGACGGCGTTCAAGAACCCGCGTTTGAAGCTTGTTCCAGACCAGCGAAACCTCGGTCACGGTGCCCATACCACCCCGCAGGGCAACGAATCCGACAGATCGGGTTATCAGATTCTGGAGCCTGTCATAGAAATGGTCGGTTGCGACCTTGTCGGTAAGATAGCGGTTCGGCTCGGAACGAAACTGGTTCATCACGATGCCGAGGACGCGGCCGCCAGCCTCGCGAGCCCCCCGCGACGCGGCTTCCATCACGCCGAGATACCCGCCGGTGCAGATGGTGAATCCGGCTTGTGCCAGACGTGACCCGATCTCCCGGGCTTCGCGATACTCATCCGAATTCGGCCCGCACTTGGAGCCGCCGAAAATAGTAACGATCCTGTCTTCAGAGTTTTCAATCACGAGTTCATTATAGCCAACTCAAGCGTTCTCCGCTTCTTCCGGCGTCAGGTTTCCGGCTTCGTGGATGGCCCTGGTCGTGTCGGTGAATAAAAGGATCAGGCTCCCGACAATAAAGAATACGATCAGCCCGAGGATGGCATGTCGGAATGATCCGGTGGCTCCCACAATGATCGTGAACATAAGCTGTCCCATCCACGAGGTACCCTTTTCGGAGATCTCGTATAACCCGAAAAAAGAGGACTCGCGGCCGACAGGGATCATCTGCGAGTAAAGCGATCGCGATAGAGCCTGAACACTCCCAAGAACGAGTCCGATGAATCCACCCAGAATGTACGCTTGGGTGCTCGTCGCAAAAAAGGCGTATGCGTAGACAACGATGGCGCACCATACCGCAAGCGAGAGGATGATGGTTCGCTTCGCACCAAACACACGCGAGATTCGTTCGAAGATAAGAGCGCCGGCAAAAGCCGATATTTGAGCGATGCCGAATATGACGATCAAAAAGGAATTGTCCGAAGGAAGCCCCTTCGAGGTAAAGAGCTCGTACGAGATGAACACCGAGGACTGGAGGATGACAGTTTGGATGCCGTCGTTATAAAAGAGGTAAGCGATCAGGAAGAGCATCGTGTAGCGCAGTTTTCGCAGTTCCTTGAGGGTCTGCAGCAGCTCCGAAAACCCGATGGTCACGATATTCTCGTCATGCGGAACTTCCTTTTCCGGACGCCGGCTGCGGATCATATAGAACGAGAAAGCCGCGAACAAACCCCACCACAACGATGCAGCCAGGAACGAGATCCTGACCGCGGTTGAGGTGTTGATCCCGAACCAGGCATCGGCGTAGTTGAGGAACACGAGATTTAAGACCAGAACCAGGAACCCGCTAAGGTAACCGAGTCCGTAACCGTAACTGGACACCCGGTCGCGCCGGTCCTCGGTGGTGATATCAATGAGGAATGCGTTGTAGAAAACGTTGGCGGCGGCGAAGCTCATGTTCCCAAGAATGAAGAGGATGCTGCATGCGAGATACGACTCAGTTACAAAGAACAAAAGAGCACCGGCCAGAACGCCTGCGTAGCAAAAGATCGCCATCATCCATTTCTTGAGATGGGTGTAATCAGCTATTGCTCCGAGAACCGGAAGGAAGATCACCAAGGAAATTACGGATATCGCCGTGCAGAATGCAGGCAGCCCTTTTGGCGTGACCGTGAAGAAGAACAGGTCGAGGATCACGCCGTCCTCGCCGACGGCGGCCTGGGCAAGACTTAGCAGGTAGGGCCCGATCAGAACGCCAATGACGACCGTAAAGAAAGCCGAGTTGGCCCAGTCATAGAGCATCCAACCGAAGATCTCTTTTCGATCGTTACGCATAGTTTTTTGCTCACCAGTGGCAAATCTTGAGGTCTGGTGTGTGACCTTGTCAACGGACGCTTCGTCGGATCTTTCGGGGGTCGCCGGCGTAGTTTGGCGAGCTCCGTTCCTACAATAGCTCCGTCAGTCCACCCAAATTCCAATTCCTTGACAACTCAAGTGAAACGAATTAAATTGCTCACACCATTCCATTTAAGTTATCCATCGTGAAAACTTAGTCTGGACGAGAGACCGTACTCGATACCCACTGGTCGTTTTTTCAGCTTTTTTCAACTTGAGGAGGGAGAAAATAAACTATGCATTGGACCACGTTCAAGGTGTCCACACGCAAGGTGATTTTGTCGGTAGCCGCACTGTGTCTCGCGGTTATTGGACTGTTCGGCGGCGCGCAACTAAGCACGACGGATGCTAGCACATCCGGAGCAGAAATTTCTGTAGGAATTCCCGCAGCTACTTTTCCTGGTACTAACCTTGGAGCTATCCCGGACGGGCTTGCGGGGACGCCGCCGCAGTTTGGTACGGCTCGGGTTATAAACTTCGCTGTCTCCGGCGTCGCGGGGCCGATCAGCAACATCGACATCAACTACGCGCTTACACATACCTACGTGGGCGACATCGAAGCCGTGCTGGCTGCTCCGGGCGGAACACCGAGCATGCACATCGCGAGTCGAGTAGGCGTTACCGCCGCAGGCAGCTTTGGTGATAGCTCGAATTACGGTGGGATGTATACGTTTGATGATTCTGCGGCCGGTTTGAATATTTGGTCTGTCGCCACTGACGCCGGTTGCGGAACAGATTGTATCGTCGCTGCGGGTACTTATCGCACGATCCAACCGGGTCAGATCGGCCAGACAAATCCGGCACCGGTTACGAGTCTCCAGACGACGTTCGGTGGCCTTAACGACGGCCAGATCAATGGCACCTGGACACTAACATTTCGTGATGCGGCCTCCGCCGATACCGGCAGCGTGACGGCAGCTAATCTGATCATCGATGGAGGCACCGGGCCCGCTCCGGACGCGCCGGTCGACTTCAATGGTGATGGCCGGTCCGATTATGTGGTGGTACGTAACGTCGGCGGTGGACCGACCGGTCAGGTCCGCTGGTACTACAATCTCAGCAGCGGGGGTGCGACGGTCGCAAAGGATTGGGGATTGGGTGCGGACTTCTTTCTAGCCGAGGATTTCGACAACGACAATATAGACGATATCTCCGTTTGGCGTCCGGGACCAGCTACTGTTGCCGCGTTCTACATCCTGAACAGCGCGACGAACACAGCCCGCATCGAGGCGTTCGGTCAAACCGGCGATGATCCTACGGTGGTTGACGATTACAACGGTGACGGGAGTGCCGACCTAGCCGTCTATCGCGGAGCAGCTGCCGCGGGCCAGCAAAGCGTTTGGTATTACCGCACCGCACCCGGAGGAGCGCTTACCTACACCCCGTGGGGAGTCAGTGGTGATCTGCCTGCGCCGGGCGACTATGACGGTGACGGAAAAGCTGATTTTGTTGTTCAGCGTGACAACGGCGGCGGGCAAGCAATATTCTGGCGTCTGTTTTCCAACGGCGCGATCGATAACGTTTTCTTTGGACTCTCGTCCGACGTTGTCGTGCCCGGAGATTACGATGACGACGGGAAAACCGATGTCGCGGTATTTCGTCCCGTAGGCGGGTCGATGGTCTGGTACTACGAGCCCAGCAGTGTTGCCGGGGTCAGTTTTGTTCAGAACACGTTTGGCAATTCGGCTACGGACTACGCCGTGCAGGCCGACTACGACGGCGATGGACGTACGGAGATTGCCGTGTGGCGGGATGGAGTGTTCTGGATCTACAACCTTCAGAGCGGGGCGATCTCAACGTACAATCTCGGAACTGCAGGCGATTATCCGGTGGCGAACTTCATCGTGCACTAATTCGGAAAGAATTGGTCATCTCCGAAAAGGCTGCGGACGAAATCGCGGCCTTTTAGTTTTTGTCCGAATTGGAAAAACAGATACTGTTCACGTAAAGTTATTTCAGCCCGTCTCGGGATCAAGTAAAGCCATAAAATGAAAGCGATGATCTTAGCCGCGGGATTCGGTACGCGGCTATTCCCTCTAACAATAGACCGCACTAAACCTGCGATTCCTTTTCTTGGGAAGCCGCTTGTCGGGTATGTAGCGGAGTATGTCGCTCGGTTCGGATTCAAGGAATTCATAGTCAATCTCCACCACCAGCCGGAGTCCGTACGTCGCGCGCTTGGGGACGGCTCCGCGTTCGGCGTGCATATCACATATACCGTTGAGGAACCCGACATACTCGGTACCGCCGGCGCGTTAGACAACGCGAAACACCTGTTGAAAGACGCGCCGTTCCTCATCGTCAATGGAAAGATCATTAGCGATATCGACATCGCTGCAGCGGTTGAGACTCACAAGAGTTCGGGCGCGCTTGCGACACTGGTCTTGAAACCCAACGTCAAGCGTGAGCGATTTACGATGGTGGAAATAGAGGACGGAAACGTTACAGGTTTCGGTGAAATGGCGAAGCCCCTCACCGAAGAGGAGATACGGGACACCGAGCACGAGATCGTCACGCCTCTAATGTTCACCGGGATCCATATTTTGGAGCCGCGTGTATTCGACTACATCAAACCCGGCGTTTACTCCGATATAGTTCCGCACGTATATCGTCCGGCGATGGACCGCGGTGAAAAGCTGGCGGCACACATCACCGAGGGAAACTGGTACGAACTGTCGACGATCCCGAGGTATCTTGATATCTCACTTGCGATGATGGACGGGCAGGATGTGTTCACCGGTTCGAACTGTTCGATCTCTCGGTCGGCGTCTATTCGCGATACGGTGATCTGGGATGACGTTTGTATCCCTGACGACGTCAGCCTTTATCGCACGATCATTGCCGACGGCGTTTCCCTGGTACCCGGCGAGCATTTCGAGAACGTTGCTATCGTAAGAGCCGAGATGGTACGGAACTGCAGCGAGATTCCCGAAAAAGCGTTGAAGGGCTACATCCAGGGCGAGAATTACATCGTGCCATTGAATTAAGCCGCCCTGACTTATCTATGTCCGATTTTCTCGCGAGACTTAAAAGATTCTTAGGTCAGAGGAATGAATCCGGAGCGATCGAGCAGCTGACTCCGGACGCCTCGGTACGCGAGTACTTTCGGGTCGGATGGCGCGGGACCTCAGCTATTGCTTGTGTTTATCCCGCCTCGTTCGTGGAAACCGAACAGAGTTATCTTGATGTAACAAATCTCTTCTCGAAAGCCGGGTTACCGGTTGCCAGGATCTTCGATTTCGATCCCGAGCTTGGCGTGATCCTTCAGGAAGATCTCGGAAATCGAATCCTCCGTGATGTTTTGGTCGAAGCGGACGACGCGACTTGCGAGCGGCTGCTTGGAGATGCGATCTCGTTGATCCCCCGGATCCAGGCAGCGACGCAGATGGCGTTTGAGCTGGATTCGATCGCGTCGCGGCTTCGATTCGATACGGATAAACTTTCGTGGGAACTCGACTTTTTCAAGACACATTACTTCACGACATACAAGGGCGAGCCGCTCTCAGCGGGCGACGATGCAGCGCTTTCCGAGGAGTTTCTCGAGCTGTCGCGGGAGCTGGAAGCAAAGGCTAGCGTTCTGTGTCACCGCGATTTTCACGCCGCGAATCTGATGCTTGATTCGAGCGACCGCTTGAGGATAATCGATCATCAGGACGCAAGGATCGGTTCGGCCGCGTACGACCTGGTTTCTCTTCTCCTCGATCGCGTGACCGAGCCACCAACCGCGGAGTGGCTTGCTGAAAAGCGGCGGTTGTTTTTAGTGCAGCGTGAATGGCTTGGCCTTCCTCCGATCGGCGAGAAAGAGTTCGCGGACGAATTTCGTTTACAGACGATCCAGCGGTGTCTGAAAGCCATCGGCACATTCTCGTTCCAGTCGGTAAACCGAGGGAAGACCTATTTCATTCCGTTCATCAAGCCCATGTTTGAGATCGTGCTGCGAGCGCTGACAAACTTGGATAGATTTCCTGTGATGAGGAGTGTTTTAGAACGCGAAGTATATTGAAAGCATCTTCGCCTAAAGTAGTGTCACGGGGCGGCGACACTATCGATCAAGCGATCTATCCAATGCGATTTCCGCTAAGAGAGGAAAATGGTCTGAGGCTTTAGACGCATCCGGAATGTTCGTCATCACTTTGCAGCTCCGGACGCGATCTGCGAAAGCGGCCGGCACAAAAACATAGTCGAGCCGGACGTGAGGATCCCACGTTGGGAACGTAAAACCGTGGTCGGTGTTCAGCCGGCGGTATCCATCGAGATAGCCCTCGTCGAGCATTATCTGTATCGTTCGGTATGTTACCCGCCCGCCAAGGAGCATCGCCAGGGCCCTGTACCGCCATGGCAACCGCTGCATGTCAAGCAGCTCGCCGGGCGCCAGCGTATTGAAGTCTCCGACCAGCAAGTGGAATCCTTCACGGTGTTCTCTTATACAGCGAAGCAGTGCCCGAGCCTCACGCATTCGCCCGCGTTCAGTGTAATTGGAGTGGGTCGCACGGAGATGTATACCGTAAACTCGAAGATCCGAATCCTTCAGCCGGATCTCCATGAACGGGCGCTGCAATTCCCTCTCGTAGTGCCAGTCGAAATGTTCGACTTCCACACGACTCAGAAATGCGACTGAATGACCGGTCCTGGCGGCCCAGTACTTCAGCCCCGTCTCAGAATTTCCAAGGTATTTCACCACCTCGACGTTGCTAGCTTCCTGGAGGATGACGAGGTCCGGTTCGCAGGCGCGGATAACGTTGGCCAGAAGATCTTCACGGCTCGTCCCGCCGAAGCGGATGTTGTAGCTCATGAGCCTGAGCATTACTTTTCACTCACCTTTCCGACCAGGGTCAGATACGGCTGGCCAAGCCAGTGTTCGCGTATCCAGATGTAGAAGTCCCGCGTCGCTTGGATGGTCACCGGCCGCCCGCCCGCGACAGCTTGTAGCTTCCTCCGCAACGGCTTGAGCGCCGGTGCGATCTCTTCGTCGCCGTCCTTCACGGGATGCGAATGGATGCCGGGGACCCAGAATCCGTCAAGCGTGAAAAGGTCGACCACCTCTGGCCCGACGAGAGTAACATCCAGGTCGCTCGTCATCGGTCCTTCCGCGTCGAAGGGGTCGCCGTTCGCATAGTTATGACCGGTGATGGAACTTCCGCCGAGAACGGCGGCGGTGTTGTCAGGAATAGACTCAGCAAGAACGCGGCAGAATTCTTCAAACCTCGCCCTATCACCACCGAACCCTAGCCTGATAGCGTTCTCAAGCTTTTCTTCGTCGGTTAACTCGGCATCGGCCGCTCGTAGATCCTCAATGCTCTCGGTCATACGTTGCAAATCAAAAGGTGTGCGAATTCAGGCTAGAGTTTTGACTGGGCAAAGACCTCAACGGGCTTTCCGGTAAAGTCTTCGCCCGGATTTACAAAAAGGTTCTGCTCGAAACGATACTGCTTATCGTAAAGCTGCTTGTATCGTCCATCCATCGCGATCAATTGTTCATGAGTTCCCCGCTCGAGGATCTCGCCTGCTTCCACTACGAGGATTTGGTCGGCGCTCCGTATCGTCGACAGCCGGTGTGCGATCACGAATGTGGTCCGACCCGCACGGAGACGGTTTAACCCCTCCTGGATAAGAGCCTCACTTTCAGAATCGAGCGACGACGTGGCTTCGTCGAGGATAAGGATCCGCGGGTTCGCGAGCAACGCGCGCGCGATCGCGATCCGTTGACGCTGCCCGCCTGAGAGCTTGACTCCCCGCTCACCCACCACCGTTTCATAGCCGTTCGGAAATTGTTCGATGAATTCATCGGCGTTCGCTATTCCGCAGACCTTCTTGATCTCGTTAAGATCTGACTCGGGGTTGGAAAAACGAATATTCTCGAGGATCGTTCCGTCGAACAAGAAGTTGTCCTGCAAGACTACGCCCAGGTGCTTACGGTAATCGCGAAGCCGAACAGTCTGCAGATCTTTTCCATCGATCCTTATGATGCCCTGAGTC
>DASUSJ010000173.1:0-4520 GCA_036375155.1 Pyrinomonadaceae bacterium | reverse complement strand
CCTAAAGAGGCGTTCGTTTCGACATTAGACATCAACTTCGTACGTTGCATAGCACGAGCAAAGCTTGGGCATAAAGCCGAGTTTTAGGCGGGGACCAAGAGCGACGGGAACCGTAGTCAGTTGCTTCGTTGCAGAGGCTTTATTGCAACCAACCTCGCGGTCAAATCCCGACACGACGCAACAGATCTTCAAGCGGCCGTCGTCACGAAGGTCCTCCCATTGACCAGCCTCACTGTGAGATCTTCATTCTTTCGCTCCATGCCCCGCGTTGTTTGGTGGCATGGGCGCGCCTATAATGAGGGAACTCTCCGGTATACGCGAGAACACTGAAAATGATGTTTACGAGTTCGACGGCTTTAGTGCCGACTCTGCAGTCGATGAGAATAACCTGATGCAGCAGATAGCGACGCTCCCCCGTGCCCTTGGTGAGCGGCCCTGCGATCACCGCTATATCGTTACGGCCTGGGGTTGCGGTTGTTGTTTCGTCGCGGAGCTGAATAGTGAGACCGTTAAGGCGGTGCCAAGATCCGCGCCGATCCGTCGACCGCGGGCGGGATTGCCGAGCCGGCACTTTGACGCGGCCGTAACGCGTGGATACGGGTTCGCCGTCACTCTGCAGGATGCGGTTGCATGTGAGGTCGCACGCGCTCTTAACGTAAGGCTCTCATCACGGTGCCACGGCGCCTCCGCGGGCGTCCAATTGGTTCGTTCGCCCGCGGTTGCAGATAGAGGGCGCCCCTTTCGTGATTTCCTTTCGGTTTGATGAACACACTTACCATTCGGCAGGCGAGCGTCGCCGATGCCAAGCTTCTCACCGATCTCGCCTACACCACGTTCTGGGACGCATTCGCACATCATCCAAAAAATGCGCCGGACGATCTGAACCATTACATGCGTCAGGCCTTCAACGAGGAACAGATCACGGCGGAGCTGGGTGACCGGAAAAACATTTTCCTCATTGCCGAAATTGGCGATGAAGCCGCCGGCTACTCAAAAATAATTATCGACAACATCGAACCGGGAGTTACTGCGGAAAGACCCGTCGAGCTTTCGCGGCTTTATTCACAGCAGAAATATATAGGACAAGGCGTCGGTCAGGCGCTAATGGATGCGTGCTTCGAACGCGCCCGCGGCGAGGGCCGTGACGTGATGTGGCTCGGCGTGTGGGAGTATAATCCGCGGGCTCAACGGTTCTACGAAAAGAATGGCTTTCGTGTCGTCGGCAGCCATGTATTCCTGCTCGGGAAGGACCCGCAGACCGATCTGTTGATGCAGAGAGAATTGTAGCGATATCGGCTGTCGTGACTCCGCGAAGGGGGACGCGGTGACGCGCCCGGCAGTCGCAATGTCGCATAACCGTCCTCACCTCGGCGCACACGCACTACAAACCTTGCCTCCCGGCCCGGCAATAGGCTATTGTTTCATCTGTGCGATACGTCAAGAATCCTCCGAACCCTTTCGACAAATACTCGGCCGAGTACATCGGCGAGCCACCGCCGACAAAGCTCGAGGTATTTGAGGAAACCGCGACGAAAAAGATGATCACGAAGGCGTTCGCGTCCGATTGGGAAGGCGGGTGGCGCTACACGGTGAACTGCTATCGCGGATGTGTGCACGGCTGCACATATTGCTTCGCTCGCCGCTATCACGAATTTCTCGGTTACGGCGCCGGAACCGATTTCGAAACGAAGATCGTGGTCAAACCAAATGCGCCGAAGGTGCTGCGCGAAGAACTAAAAAAGACCCGGCAAAAAATGCCGCATGTCGACTTTTCATTTGCAACCGATCCGTACCTGCCGCTCGAGGCTAGCTACGAACTCACGCGGAAATGTCTGATGGTATGCGCGGAGTTTGGCGTGCCGGTCGGCGTGATAACGAAATCGCCGCTCGTGACGCGCGACATCGATGTCCTGAAACAACTAAACGTCTTCGTATGTTTTTCCCTGCCGTTCTTAACGAAGGAGAAGTCGAACCCGTTCGAGCCGTACACACCCGTTCCGGAGGCGCGGTTTCGTGCGATGGAAACGATCGCGAACGCCGGTATACCGGTCGGCATAGGTGTCGCTCCAGTGATTCCGGGTTACAACGAATCGGATATACCGAAACTGCTGGAACGCGCTAAAGAGGCGGGTGCGTCACACGCATTCATGTCAATGCTGCATCTCGACAGCGATTCGATCGAAGAGTACTTTGTCGCGAAAATGCATGAGCGTCTTTCGCCGGCTGCGGTCAATAAGATCATCAACACAATGAAGCGAGAGCGCGGGGGAAAGCTGCAGCACAGGACGTACAACGAGCGTGATAGCGGCCGCACCGAACAATGGGAAGTGACGAAGAAACTTTTCGACTTTCACGCAAAACGCCTCGGATTCCGCCGGAAGGAGACACCGACAGAAACCGAACCGGAAAGGGTCATCCCTGCACAGCAAACTCTCTTTTAACTCCTACTCTTATGGTCCGCGAATTTTTGCGACCCTGCGCGAGATTTCACTCACGCGGTTGCCGCGCAGTTTAAAAAGGCATGCTACTGCAAATCTATCGTCGGCGCTCAAAGCCGCCCCGGACTCCGGGTTTACGCCAAAAAATCTGTGCGCTTTCCCTAAAAAGACGTTAAGCCGCGGCCGCCAACTTTGCTGGAATGATTCTTGTTATACTGAAATTAGGCAAACACTTGGAGGTGTAACTATGAAAGTTCGATTCGGATTACTCGCTCTTATTTTCCTGTTACTGCTGTCGCCCGCTTTCGCACAAAAGGGCAAGGGCAAGGATCTCAAGGACGCCGTCGAACGCGTCAACAAGGCATCGGCTGTTATGACCGAGGTCATGTCGATCCGGGACAAGTCGATCCCTCGCGATCTCTTGGAGAAAGCGAAAGCGGTCGTCGTTTTTCCCGGCACGATCAAAGGTGCATTCATCATCGGCGGTCAGGGTGGAAAGGGCATCGCAGTTCGGCGGATCGGCCGTGGTTGGAGCGCTCCTGCTTTCTTCAACATGGCAGGCGGGAGCATCGGCTTCCAGATCGGCGGCTCAAAAACGGACTACATTCTCTTGATAATGAATGACAAAGGACTTATGGGCTTGCTGGAAGATAAGTTCGAGCTCGGTGGTGAAGGAAGCGTAGCAGCAGGCCCCGTTGGACGCACGGCGGCAGCGTCGACCAACGTAACCCTCGACGCCGAGATACTCACTTATTCGCGAAGCAAGGGGTTGTTTGCCGGAGTCTCGCTGAAAGGAGTTTCGATCAATTCGGACGGCGACCTGAACCAGGCGATCTACCAGAAAAGGTCGAAGGAGATAATCGGCGATCCGGCGCTTCCGGCATCCGCCGCTCCGGCATCGCTTCGGAGATTTGGCCAAACGGTCGCGATGTACGCGCGCTAGCTTATGGATCGAATCGAAGTGTTTCAACAGATGCTCGCCGCAGATCCGTCGAACACTATGGTGATGTTCGGGCTTGCGAAGGAATACGAGAAACTCGGGCAGCATGCTGAAGTCATCCGCATCTTGGAAGATTACCTCTCGAAAACGGACGATGAGGGTAATGCGTACGGGACCCTCGCCAACGCATACGCACTTTCCGGCGATCGTGAAAAGGCGATCGAGACCTACCAGAAAGGCATCGACGTCTCGATGGCCCACGGCCATCCGTCGATGGCAAACGAGTATCGGATGACACTGGACCTGGACTTCGCTGAGTAAGGTCCCGATGAAGGCTCACTTTATTCTCTACGTCGCTGATCAACAGAAGGCCGCCGAGTTCTACTCGGCGGTTCTTGATTTGCGGCCGACACTGGATGTCCCGGGCATGACCGAGTTCACCTTAGGCGAGGATGCGGTGTTGGGGCTGATGCCCGTCGCGGGTGCCGAAAGATTGTTGCGGTTGTCTATGTCTGAAACGAGCGGACCGCGAGCCGAGCTTTATCTCGTTGTCGGATCCGCGGCTGAGTATCACTCGCGCGCGATCGCGGCAGGTGCACGCGAGATTAGCCCTTTAGGTGACCGCGATTGGGGACACACCGCCGCATACAGCATCGATGCGGACGGCAACGTTCTTGCTTTCGCGGAGATCACTTAGGCGAGGCGGCACAAAGTGCGGCCGCCGCTTTTCTTACCTTCACCGGCTTCTCCGGTTTCTCGTTGGTCACCGGCGCTTTGTTGATCGCGTCCACCACTTCCATACCTTTCGTCACGCGGCCGAACGCGGCGAACTTTCCATCGAGATGCGGAGCCGCTGCAACCAAAATGAAAAAGTCGGTCGTGGCTTTATTTGGTTCGTCGGGACGGGCCATCGAAACGATGCCGCGTTCGTGGAGTATCTTGCTCGGCTCGTCCGGAAGCGTGCGCAGCGCCCGCTCACCGATCGTCCGGGTTACTTTTCCGCCCTCACGCGACCACATATTCCCGCCCTGGATCACGAAGCCCGGCACGACACGGCTGAAGCTTGTCCCGTCGAACAATCCGGTCGCTGCCAGGTTGAGAAAATTCCGTACTGATTCGGGTGCGCTTTCGGGAAAGAGCTC
>DASUSJ010000172.1:0-16795 GCA_036375155.1 Pyrinomonadaceae bacterium | reverse complement strand
AACTCGAGCGCGACGGGTACCCAAAACAGTTTCTGGACTGAAGCAGCATCGGGCGGGATGGCCGAGGTTGAGCTCGGCCGTCTCGCGCAGACAAAATCGCAGAATGCTGAGGTGAAACGCTTCGCGCAGATGATGGTTTCGGACCATACGAAGTCGAACGACGAGCTGAAAGCGCTCGCCATGAAGAAAAATGTGGTGCTGCCGACGGCTCCGGGCGAGCGGCATCAGCGAACGATGATGCAGCTGCAGGGGTTATCAGGAACCGAATTCGATAGGGCGTACGTCGACGCGATGGTCCGGGACCACGAGGCGACCGTTCAGCTTTTTGAGAGCCAGACGCAAGGTGCCGGAGATGCCGACATAAAGGCGTTTGCGGAAAAGACACTTCCGAACTTGCGGCAGCATCTAGAAACGATAACGAGCATTCGGGGGAAGATGAATTAAGGAATATGAAACTAAGAAATATAAACGAACAAGTGATGGTAATAACGGGAGCGACGAGCGGCATCGGTCTGACGACCGCGCGAATGGCAGCCGAGCAGGGCGCACGGCTTTTGCTCATCGCTCGAAATGAGGATGCGCTCCGGCGTCTGACGGAAGAGATAAACGTGAATGGACGACGCGCCGCCTATTATGCATGCGACGTGGCAGATGAAGGCTCGCTCCGTCGCGCGGGTGAAAAAGCGGTCGCTGAGTTTGGCCGGATCGATACATGGGTGAACAATGCCGGGGGTTCGATCTACGGCCGGATCGTAGACGTGCCGATCGACGATCTGCGGCGGGTTTTCGAAACAAACGTGTGGGGCGTGATCTACGGTTCCCGTATTGCGGTCGAGCATCTTCGCGAGCGAGGCGGAGCGATCATTAACGTCGGCAGCGAAGTTTCCGACGCACCAGTCCCGCTGCAAGGGATCTACTCGGCATCGAAACACGCCGTGAAGGGTTTTACCGACGCGCTGCGGATCGAGTTAGAGGCGGACGCGCTACCGATCTCGGTTACGCTGATAAAGCCAACCGCGATCCACACGCCGTTTCCGGAGAACGCGAAGAATTATCTTCCGTATGAACCGCAGCTGCCGGGTCCGCTGTATGCACCCGAGCTGGTCGCCGAGGCGATCCTGCACTGTGCACAGCATCCGGTACGCGACTTCTTCATCGGGGAGATGGCCAAACTCCATTCGTCATTCGCCCAGAACGCACCGCGGCTGTATGACACCGTGCAGGAGAAGACGATCGACTCGTTGCAGAATTCTGGCGAGCCATCCGTCGTCAACCGGCACGACGGTTTGTATGAGCCAAACTCGCGTCTGCAGGAACGCGGCTCGGCCGAGCGTTTCGTCCTTGAGGAGAGTCTTTACCAGCGGGCGAAGATCCATCCGCTCATCACGGCGGGTCTTCTGGCCGGCGGCGGGCTGGCTATCGCCGCGGTTGTCGGATCGCGGATGATGAGAACAAGCAGCGGGGCGGAGACTGCCGGCATTCCGGGCAGCGAACGTCATGAGCATGCCGGAGAGCTACCTGCTTCCGAAGTCGGCGCGTCGCCGCGGGCGATGTCGGCGACTGGTTTCGACGGCGGCGGGATCTAAGCGATCGGAGTTTAAGGTACGGGCCGCGGCGCTGTCGCGGCCTTTACATCAAAAACGTAGGCTGTCTGGCGATCGCTGAGAACGAATAGCTGGGTTCCAGAAAGATTGAAGCGGATCAGCGCGGCCCGCCCGCCGATGTCTACGCTGCCCACCGGTTCGCCGGAAGCAAGATCGAAGATCGTTACCTGGCCGGGAAAATTCTCGACGGCCAGCTGGTTTCTCGCCGGACTCAACGCTGCATACTTGCCGAAGAACCGATGCTTCAGCTCACCGGTACTGATCGCGTAAACAAGCAGGCGATCTTCTGAATCATAAAGGACGAGCGTGTCGCCCTCCGAGATCCCGCCACCGACGTAAAACGAGCCTTTGCCCGTTTCGAGGAACAGGCTTCCGAGCTCCTTGCCGGCAAACGCGTCTACGACTTCGATCAGATAGTCGCTATCTTTGTTGCCAAGCTGTGCTGCCCTTGCCGCCAGCGCCGGGTTCTGTTTGAGTTTCGTCTTGCCCGCTTCCAGCCCTAGGAACCAGTAGAGAATCAGCCGTCCTGAGAATCTGTCAAAGGAGTAAGAGGGAGCCTGTGCTGAAAAGTCGCGTGACCAGATAACTTTTTCCGAAACGAAATCCTTCAATTCCCACCGGACGTTTTCCGACAGGTTTACGCCGCCCGTGTCGAATGTGGGGCCCGTTGACTCTGACCTGGTTCCGTCTTTCTTCTCGTCCTTTTTCACTTCAGCTTCCTTGGGATCAAGACTCGTCTTAACCAGCACGAATCTCCCGAATTGCCTCGCGCCCGTGTCCGGCAGCTCTCGAATAACACCGGCGTTCTTTGTCATCGGGTTAAGCAGCACCAGCGAATGCGTCTCCTGCTCGAGCTTCGGAAATTCCGCGACCGCGGCACCGTCTTCACCGACAATTCCACCGCGGAACCCGGTTACCTGGAGCTTCAGCTCGCCGTCGGTAAGGCTCCACAGACCGCCACGCGTGCTGGACGAAAGAACAAGCCACTTGAAATTGTTCGACACCTCCGCGGCCCGGAGACCCCCGATCGTAGAAGCCGGGAGATCGAGGATCGCGACGTTCGGGCCGTCAATGTCAGTCGCCTTTCCCGCCCCCGTCATCTCGCGCACGACCAGACGCCCCGCGACCGACTCGAATATGAAGTGGTTCTTCCATACGGTCGCGTCCTCGTGATTGAGTCCGAGAATGATCTGATTCGTCTTGAGATCGAAAACGCCGAGTTTCGAATGCAGCAGCGGCTTCATCACAACGTAATCCGGATTGCCCGTCGGCCGGATCTCGTTCGCGTAAAAGACAAATTTTGACAACCGCTTCCCGTCCGGGAACGAGAAGATGCCGGATTCTTTTGCATCGGCCGATCCCATGCCGAGGACCCGCTTACCGTCCAGAAACAAATATGCCCGGGCGAACACGGTATTGAGCTGGCCGCCGACATCGACCTGCTTCCGTGTGTTCACGTCGACCGCCAACGTCGTGTCGTAAGTCGCGTATCGCGAGGCAACGCTTAGGCGCCTGGTATCGGCGCGATAGTGATTCGAACGGCTGAATATCGCGATCGTTGAATCGGGAGTAAACTCGATTCGAAAGAACGGCATGAGCGTACTGTCAAAATTCGAATTCGCCCAGCGCCAGTATTCATTCCAGTTCAGCTCGTAAAAGTTCTTCTTCTGGAAGACACGCTCGCCCGTCGCGACGCTGATAATGTTTGCCGATAGCGATGTATCGATGCACGCAAGATAATTGCCATCAGGTGAAAGCTGGTTCTCGACACAGTCTCGGCGCAGAACAAGCTCCCGAGCCTCGACTGGTTTTTGCTCAGCGATGCTCCACTTCTCGAACCTCAAGCTGCTCGTAAGCAGCACTACTGACTTCTCGTCATTGGGAATCGAGTAATAATCGACGTTCGCAACCTGTATCTGAAAAACCACTTTAAGAGGTTCGCGTTCCATCACGGTCAGCGAAAAATCGTCGCGCGCAACGATGTACTTTCCCGAAGGGCTGATCACGAAACGCGATATGTCGCTTCTCAGCTTTCCGCCAAGGTCTCGTTTCCAGACCAGTCCGGGAAGGCGTTCGCGATTTTCTTCCGGCCGGTAAAACGTAACGGCAGCCTGCCATTTCAGAAACGCGTCCGAAGAACCTGCCGAGCGTCGGTCGCGACACCCGGACGGGATCTGTTCCACATTTCGAGTGATCTCACGAAGGCGCTTCTGCTCAGCAGTCGTCTTTCCAAACAGGTCCGAGAACCAACCGCCCGTCTTTCCCTTGCTTTCGGTGAGTCGATCGAAAAATGTAAAGGTTGCGTTGGAATCGTAACCCGCGGCAACCATCGCGAAGAGACCTATCCGGTCGGCCTCAACTTGCTGTTCGTCCTCATGACTCGCTTTCTGAGATATTTTCTTCGTCCGGGACCTCTCGATCAGAAGGTTGAACTTTTCGGTGACGTCCTTTCGATCTCCGAGGCTCGTCACATTCAGTATTTTCCTTAGCAGTGATGACGTGTCCGTCGCCCCGTGATGGACCGCCGCATGACCCAGCTCATGCGCCAGGACGCCGGCGATCTCGTCCTCGTTCCGCGCCAGCGCGATGAGCTTTCTCGTCAGGAAGACATGACCGCCCGGTATATTGAACGCGTTCGCCTCAGGGTAATCGACGATATAAAAATGAAATTTGAGCCCGGTCGGCGGAAGGTGCTTTACGAGTCGGTCGCCGATCGCGCGTACATAGGACAACAACTGCTCGTCGTTCACGTAACGCATATCGGAAAAAGACTTTTGCATCGCGAGGTCGCCGAGGATCATCTCCTGCTCAGGCGTGAACAGGTTCGCGCTTTTCGCATTAAAGACGATCGCCGGCGGTTTGCAGTCCTGGGCGGTGGCGGCGGTGGCGGTTGAGTTGATTATCAATAACGCGAAAACGGCAGATAGGCTGATGTACTTCATAGGGTTGGGAATTGAACAAGGGGCAGATTGACCGCCACAGTTTTACCCGAAACCGCCGGACATGCAAGGCTAACCCGGCATTTTGCTAAAATCGTGCTATGTCATATTCAGGAGTTTTCTTAGCGAGCTTTATCCTTTGTGTCGCATCCGCTTTCGGCTGCTCGAACCCGCCGGCGGGAGCTTCACCGGACCAGGTTTTTGAAACGGGCAGCGTCGAGCAATCGCGTTTTCGCGTCGAGACCGTCGCGACCGGCCTCGAGGTTCCATGGGCATTCGCCTTCCTGCCGAACGGCAACATGCTGTTCACGGAACGGCCGGGGAGAGTGCGGCTGATCGAGAACGGTAAGCTCGTCGCCGAGCCGGTGTACGTCGTGCCCGATGTCGAGCCTTCGAGTGAGAGCGGATTGATGGACATTTCGATCCATCCGAATTTCAACACGAACAGCTTCGTATATCTCGCTTACGCATACGCTGCCGACGGAAAGCGGGACAAGGTCGTGCGTTACAAATTTGCCGCCAACAAACTCACCGAGCCGCGAGTGATCATCGATAACATGCCGGCGGCGCCGAACCACGCAGGCATGCGAGCGCGGTTCGGCCCGGACGGAAAGCTTTACATTACGGTTGGCGACGCGACCGATTGGAACGAGGCACAAAACAACAATTCGCTGGCCGGAAAAACGTTGCGGCTGAACGACGACGGTACCGTGCCGCAGGACAATCCGTTTGTCGGGAGAGCGGGTTATCGACCCGAGATCTTCTCGACCGGTCATCGCAATGCACAGGGTCTGGCCTGGCAGCCCGGTTCGGGTCTGATGTTCCAGACCGAGCATGGCCCGAGCGGTTTCGAAGGACGCGGCGGCGGAGCGGACGAAGTGAATATCGTCGAGCGCGGAAAGAACTACGGCTGGCCGACAATATACGGAAATCGGAAACAGGCCGGACTCGAATCGCCTCTGCTCGAATATTCACCCGCGTGCGCGCCTGCGAGCGCGGCTTTTTATAACGGGAGCGCGTTCCCGAGTTTCAAAGGCAATTTCTTTTTCGGATGCCTGCGTGGTGAGCGAATGATCCGGGTCGTGCTGGATGGGCGCCGTGTTGTCAGTCAGGAGGACATGCTGAGCGAAACTTACGGCCGCATCCGCGAAGTCGCGGTGGGCCCGGACGGTTACATCTACTTCTCAACCTCCAACCGCGACGGCCGCGGAAGAGCAGCAAGCGAAGATGACCGGATCTTGCGGCTCGTGCCTGTGAGATAAGGCGAAAGCTACGTTATTCACTGTTGAAGTCATATCGCGGCGTACCCAGCATAAAGTGCGGGCAGATCGTCAGGTAGGGGTAACGTTGATATATGGTAGCAGTGGTTGGCGAGCGTGCGTGGTATGCAGTCAAGATTCCCTGAGCACCAGCGGTACGCCAAGAATCGGACCTTAGGTGGTGCTCAAATTTGTTTCGTCTGAAAACCAGACGTTCCGTTTTTGGTTACCATGACCGTGAACCTCAGCCCCTAAAGTTAGTCTCGCTCCACCGGCGTCTTCTCTTTCAAGTGCTGCGTCGTATTCTCGGTAACCGACGAGAAAAGGCTCGGTGCTTCGGGCAGGGCAAGATCGCTTGTCGAAGCGGGCCGCGAATCTAGTTCCCTTTGACGGTCGGCGTCGGATGACCTGTCGGCTATTTCCCCACGCGGCACGGTTAGAAGCAAGCCGTTCAAAATGATCCCGACACCGATAAAGAAACAGATGACGCCGAGCGCGGCCAGAAAGAACACGTCGGGCTCCTTCATCGCAATACCCGCGATCGTAATTGCCACAGCCGTGCCAACGCCGATCGAAGAAAGTACCATGCCGGCACGGATTCTTCGCAGTCGCTTTTCGGACGGCGACTCGAGAAACTTCTCGACTTGCGGTAATACTTCGTCGGCAACGACCGACAATTCGGCGGCGCTCCGCGCTTCTCTGATCTTCGCAGCCACCGCCCTGCCGATCTCATCCCGGGCCGAGATGGCCGATTCAGTTATCTTATCGGGCCGCTCGATCGCGGTACGAACCGTTCGGAGATCGGTTCCGCATGCACGGCAAAATTGATTTGACTGTTTGTCTTCGAGTCCGCAGCCTGGACAGAACATTTGTAATGACCTCCGATATGGATAACGCCTCGATCGAGGAGCAGGTTCACCAAAAGAGAGAGTCTGTCGAGTTTATCGAAATCTTTCGAATCATTCGTGCTGTTTCGTGTGTTTCGTGGTTTTGCGCTTCTTGGGTGGCGGGCTATACCACGAAGCCCACGAAGCCAATCGATTTCGTGTTCTTTTTCGTGTGGTTTCGTGTGAGTTAGTGGTTCCAGTTGGTCGCCGAATATCTGGAACCACTAACTCACACGAAATCACACGAAGCTGATGCGAATTCAACATACAAGCACACGAACCACACGAAACCACACCAATCGGCGCCAGACTCGTCAGACCAGACAGACCCGATCGACCCGATAAACTAACGATCATTCACTCTCCAGCAGCTCCTTTGCCTCTGCCAGCTCTTTCTTATGTTCTTCGGTGACAACAGGATAATGCAGATCCATCGACTCCAGCTTTTGCACAATGACCTCGGACACCACCAGACGCGTGAACCATTTCTTGTCGGCCGGGATTATGTACCACGGCGCGTCTTTGGTCGATGTCGCGGCGATCGCGTCGGTGTAGGCCTTCATGTAATCTTCCCAGTGGCCGCGCTCTTTTACATCGTTCATCGAAAATTTCCAGTTCTTTTCTTTCTCTTCTATACGTGCGAGAAAACGGTCTTTCTGTTCCTTTTTCGAAACATTCAGAAAGAACTTCAAAATGTGCGTACCATTTGCTGCCAGGTTCGATTCGAAGTTGCGGATCTGTTCGTAACGATCCTTCCAGATGTTCTTGTCGCTTTTGATGTCTTTCGGAAGGTGCTGCTTTTGCAGGATCTCCGGGTGCACACGAACGATGAGGACTTCTTCGTAATGCGAACGATTGAAAATTCCGATGCGACCCCGCTCGGGCAAATTTTTCGCGCATCGCCACAGGAAGTCATGTGAGAGCTCCTCGTCCGACGGTTGCTTGAAGGAAACGACATGACAGCCCTGCGGATTGACCCCGCTCATGACATGTTCGATCGCTCCGTCCTTGCCGGCCGCGTCCATCGCCTGGAACACGATGAGCAGCGAATATATGTCCTGTGCATAGAGAATGTCCTGCAGCTCGCGCAGCCGCTGGACGTTTTCTTCCAGGTCTTTCTCGGCCCCGTCTTTGTCGGTATAATCGCCCGTGAAATCGGTCGGATGGTCTTTCAGATCGACTTTCGAGCTTTCGCGGATGAGGAATTTATCGGTGTTCATGTTTCAGAAGGATAGCATCTGTCGGAAAGTGCTCGAATGCCTTTTCCGGTCTGCGAACTTCTCTGCGTTCCCCCTTTGCGTCTTTGCGACTTTGCGGGAACACCTTCTTGATCGTTTTGAACCTCAGTTAGCATCGACGCCCGTATGAATCACGACTGGGTTCCCGCAAAGTCGCAAAGACGCAAAGGAGGAACGCAAAGAATACCTTCCTACAAAAAAGCGTGGTGGCTACACGACATGAGCCCCCGACTTGCCAGACTTTTTAGACTCGCTAGACTATAAGCTGTGAACATTGGGATTACTGTATATCCGACCTATGGCGGCAGTGGGATCGTCGGTGCGGAATTGGGGCGCGACCTGGCCGAGCGCGGGCATAATGTGCATTTCATCTCGTCGGTTTTGCCGACGCGCGTGACCGAGTTGAACGATCGTGTACATTTTCACGAAGTCGAGATGATGTCGTATCCGCTGTTCGAACATCAGCCGTACGACCTCGCGCTAGCGACAAAGATGGCGACGGTCGCGCGTGCGGAAAAGCTGGATCTGCTGCACGTGCACTACGCCATCCCTCATTCGATCAGCGCTATCCTCGCACGCGAATCGATCAAGCAGAAGCGTTACGTACCTGTTATCACCACACTGCACGGAACGGATATTACGCTCGTTGGAGCAGACCGCTCGTATCTGCCCATCACGCGATACGCGCTGCAGCAGTCGGATGGTGTAACCGCCGTTTCGAAGTTCCTGCAGAAGGCGACGATCGAAACCTTCGATTTTGACGACGTAGAGGTTATCCCAAATTTCATCTGCCCATGTCACTACAAGCGGCTTGTGGACTCGCCGCTCCGAAATGAGCTCGCACCGAATGGGGAAAGGCTGCTCGTGCACGTATCGAACTTCCGTGCAGTGAAGCGCCCCACGGACTGCATCGAGATCCTCGCAAAGGTAAAAGCAAAGGTTGGAAACGTACGGCTCGTGATGGTGGGCGATGGTCCCGAGCGTTCCTCGGTCGTATATCGTGCTGAGCAGCTGAACGTAGTAGATGATGTTCTATTCGTCGGGAAGCAGGCGAATATCCCGAGCTATCTCGGCGTTGCCGATGTTTTCCTTCTGCCGTCGGAACTGGAGTCATTCGGTCTCGCGGCGCTTGAGGCCCAGGCGTGTGAAGTTCCTGTGATCGCGACTCGCATTGGGGGTATCCCTGAAGTCGTCGCCGAGGGCGAGACCGGTTATTTAAGCGACGTCGGAGATGTCGAGAAGATGAGCGAGGACACGCTTAGGCTTATCCAGGACGAAGACATCCGGCGGGCGTTCGGTGAGAAAGGACGTGAGCTTGCGATCCAGCGTTACGGTTCGGATAAGATAATTCCGCAGTACATTTCCTTCTACGAAAAAGTCCTCGAAAGGACTGCGCCCCTATCAGCGGCTGGCGTTCAATGAGGATAGTTGATGGTGGATGGTTGATGGTTGATAGTTGACAGTGGAAGATTCGTGCCGCTTGCTCACCCCAGCCGATTGCTGCTCCCTGCTCACCGCTGACCGCTGACTGCTGAGCGCTGACCGCCGACTGCTGACTGTCCACTGTCCACCGACCTCTTATGCTCAAACGTTACATGCACAAACGCGAGCGGTACTTCGCGATGTTGAACGATAATCGTGTCGTGCGGCCGTTCGAGTGGGGGCTCGAGTTCATCGGCGAGGATCAGGATGCTGATGATCCGCATCGATTGTTCGCAGAGTTTTCGCGAAAGGTGATCGAGAATAGCGATGAGTATTTTTCCACGCCGACAATAAGTGATTTTCACATCGAAGGGCGGCCTCCCGCTTCAGCGGGAGACGCACAGTCAGTAACGCCTACGTCGGCGGGCGGCGTCTTGTCAGAACCGGGAGCGGTGGCGACCGGGTCGCACGGTTTCGGCCCGCGGAATGCGGATCGCAGTTCGGCCGTGACGCAGAGTTCAGATTGGTCGTCGGAGTTCGGCGATCCGCAGGGTTACCCATCCGCTAACGCGGACGGTACCGACAAGACGGCGCTCGCCAACGGCGACGGCCCGCACGTGCTCGCCTGGACCAGTTCCGTAGCAACTCCTTCACGCCAAAACAACACCGCATACGCGACCTACTTTCCGCACGAGACGAACCGGAAGGCCGCGGTTATAGTTCTTCCGCACTGGAACGCAAAGGCGGGGACGTACTTCGATCTCTGCCGGTTCTTCAACAAGGTCGGGATGTCTTCACTTAGGCTGACGCTTCCTTATCACGAGGAGCGGATGCCGCCGGAGCTGGAGCGTGCCGATTATCTTGTTGCACCGAATGTCGGGCGCTCGCTGCAGTCGATAAGACAATCGGTCGCGGACACTCGGGCGTGTGTCACGTGGCTCAAAGGGCAGGGTTACGAAAAGATCGGCATTGTCGGAACAAGTATAGGGTCGTGCGTCGCGTTTCTCGCGTTCGTGCACGACTTCCGGATAGATGCGGCGGTCTTCAATCACGTATCGGGCTATATGGCCGACGTCGTGTGGCACGGGCTCTCGACCTACCACGTCCGCGACGGGTTCGGCGACAACATCGATCTCGACGAGCTTCGCGAATACTGGCTGCCAGTGTCGCCGATGGCCTACATGGAAAAGCTCGCCGCGCAGCAGCCGCGACCGCAGCGATACATCTATACGCTCTATGATCTCAGTTTCCCTGTCCAACTCTCACGCGACACGATGCGTGCCCTCCGCCGCCACAAGATCAAACACAGCAAGTCAACGATCCCCTGCGGTCATTACACACTGGGGGAGAAACCGTGGGTGTATCTGGATGGGTACAAGATCATCAGGTATTTGCATAAACACCTCAGGTAAATCTGAATGGTGAATTGTGAGTTAATAGAAAGCCGCCGCGAACGAAGCTCCGCTCATTTCGCTCCAATTTGCGAACTCCTTTGCGTCCTGGCGACTTTGCCGTGAACACCCATCCGTATCAATCAACACCGGTGCCGCAATGAGGCAAAAGGAGATCATTAAGCACAGTCGCTACTAGGATCAAACAAGCGTTAATAGACATAAGCGTTAGAATTAGAACCCAAACAAACTCAGAAGTTCCAACCCACATCTAAGCAGTGCTAAACTTCTCTCCGATTCCTGCATGAACGTGCCCGCGAAACATCAACAGACAGTCGACGAGGCGATCTCGCTCCTGATCGCGCGCGCTGCCGACGCACGCGGGCTGAATTCAGATGATCTAAAGCCGCGGGTGGAATCGGCGCTCGGCAAATACCTGTTTACGGAAAGTTCCGACCCGGATCGAAACGCTATCAGAGAGTTCGTCGACGAGATCCGGGCCGACGACCTTTGCCTTATCGTCGCGTGTGAAAAAGGCAACGAGAAGGCGTGGGAGTATCTCGTCTCAAATTTCGATTCGACAGTTAAGTCGGCCGCGAGAAAGATCTCGGCGAACAACGACGACGCGGAAGATCTTGCAAGCTCGATCTGGGCCGAGCTCTATGGCTTGCGGCAGGATGCCGAAGGAAATAAGAAGAGCAAACTAGCCTACTATTCGGGGCGCGGTTCGCTCGCCGGTTGGTTGCGTGCGGTGGTTTCGCAGCTTGCGATCGATGAATACAGAAAGCAGTCTCGCTTCGTGCAGATCGAAGAGAATCGCGAATTTGAGAATCTCGCGGAAGAATCCTCGAATCACCCCGGTAACGACCGAGTGGTTCACCATGCGGAGAATCCGGAAGAATTGCTGACAAGCGAGCAGACTACGGGTGACGTGTCGCTGGCACTGAAACACGCCATCGATTCGCTCGACGCCGAAGACAAGCTTGTTGTGAAGCTCTATTATTTCGACGACCTGAAGCTGAAAGAGATCGCCGCGATGTTCGGGTATCACGAGGCCACCGCCAGCCGGAAGCTGGTTCGTATACAGAGCGACATCAGAAAATCGGTCGAGAAGAAACTTCGGACGTCCCACGGGTGGAGCGAAACCGAGGTCAAACGGTATCTCTCAGATACGGCATCGAAATTGGGAATCAATGTGGAGAAACTGTTTGCGGCACTGCTGGTTATGGCGACGGTGCAAGATTTGTTGTTCTAGAGCGTTCAGTAAATGGTTACGAAACCTTGGCTACAGGGAACACAGAGGTTATTTGAAAATCGGTGTGGGAATTTGTTGCTGTTGCTGACGATGCTGTTTTCCGCATTCGGTTCGAAGAACTCTCTGTGAACCCCGTAGCTCGATCAAGATGGATATAGATTTCGACAAGGAAATAGACACTCTTCTGCGGAAGGCACGTAGCGACGGTCCGGTCCTGGTCGGCGACGTTGCTGCGACGCGCCATCTCGACGCGGACGATATTTCCGCCTTTGCCGAGAATGCGGTGCCCGAAAAGGCTCGAGCAGTGTACATGACGCATTTGGCCGATTGTGACCGGTGCCGAAAAATTCTCTCGAATCTGCTCGTGATGAATGCCGAGGCGGCCCCGGCGTCCGCCGCTTCTCCGCATGTTGTTACGATCGCGGAAGGTTCGGTGCCGTGGTACAAGCGGCTCATGCTGTTCCCGAATCTCGCTTATGTGATGGGTGGTCTGGTTCTCCTGTTCGCCGGGTTCCTTGGATATACCGTCCTTCAAAATACGGGTAGTAGTGATTCTGCAGTCGTATCGCAGATATCGGAAACTGAAGCAACACGGAGTGCTCCGAGTTTCGAGAGCGATGCTGAAATTCCTGCCACGGCGTCGGCGGCGAACATGAACGCGAACACCAGCGCAAATATTGCCACGGGCGTCGTTTCGAACACAGCTACCACCAGATCGTCGGAACCGGGCGCTCCCGGCGAACGCGGGCCTCTGGCCGAAAGTGCTCTGCGCGACAGTCAAAACAATATTTCGGTTGATGGTGCGGACGTCACTGCGGCGGCTCCGGCGGCAGCCCCCGCGGCAGCACCGCCGGTTTCTCAGCCCGCGCCGAAGGATCTGCCGAGGGAACGTGACGAGGCGGCTAAGGCAAAAGCAGAGGATCGTCTCGCGACGGGTGCGGCGGTCCAGGGACCCGCGAAGAATGATGCCGGTCTAATGCGACAGCAGTCTCCGAACATCCAAAGCCAGAGCGGGCCGATGAGGAACAGCGAGAACCAATATAATCGACAGCTCGAGAATCTTGAACTTCGCGATGCCGACAGGAAGAAGGCCGCGAGGAGCACTGAAGAGGAAAGCTCAGGAAAACGCGTCGTGGGTGGAAGAACGTTCGAGCGCAAGCAGGGCGTTTGGTACGACGTCGCTTACCAGGGGCGCCCGACTATCAACGTCCGGCGCCGGACTGCGGAGTTTAACCGTCTCGACGGCGGACTGCGGTCGATCGCGAATTCACTCTCGGGAACTATCGTCGTGGTCTGGGGTTCGAAGGCGTACAGAATTCGGTAGAGGTCACTTGCTTTCTCCGCTATTTAAATTGCCACTAGCTTTGGCTAGTGGTTGATCAGGTCGCTGAGTCCGGCTTTAGCCAAAATCAAGATTCCTTAAGCTTCAGCCAAATGGTTTCCGGCTAAAGCCGAATCAATACTGCAAAAGTGTCCACTAGCTGAAGCTAGTGGCAATTTAGATTTCGGATGAAGCTAGTGGCAATTTAAATTTCGGATGAAGCTAGTGGCAATTTAAATTTCGGATGAAGCTAGTGGCAATTTAAATCTCGGATGAAGCTAGTGGCAATTTAAATCTCGGATGAAGCTAGTGGCAATTTAAATTTCGGATGAAGTTTAGCGGCAATAAATTGAGTTGCGCTGATGCAAAGAGGCTGCCCTTTCCCGACAGCCTCTTGTTATTTACTCGGGCAGCTTCTGCCCGCCTCACCTACCAGTTTTGCCCGTAGTAACTGTTGAACCTTCGCAGTTTATCAAGCGACTCCCGGACATCCTTGTAATCGTCATCCAATTCACGTCGTTCCTTCGCCGTGATGACACCATCCGCGCGATATTTACGCAGGTGCTTGGCAAGCTCGCGACGATTACCCGCCAACTCCCTTTCGAGCTGGAACCTTTGATCCCGGTATCTCAAATAGGGGCTGTAGTAGTACGAATCGTAAAACGGTGAATAATATCGTGTCCGCCAAAATGGATCACGATAGATATAGCTTCTGACAACAACCGGCCGCCGCACGACGACCCGCGTCTGTGCCGAGGCCTCATATACAAGACCCGCGGACAACATGAACATTACAAAAGCAATTGTGAGGAATTTCTTTCCTAATTTCATTTTCTGCCTCCTTGATCTGAGCGGTGATGATTTTGAAGTCACCTCAGCCCTAACACATTTTTCTGTGCATTCTTAGGATGAATTCTGGGCCCCGCGCGGTTGCCGCTGGCGTACCACGGGTCGCTCCAAAACGTTGTTCCATGCATCCAAGCCACTGTAATATCTGGATATGAAGCTCGCCATATTATTTTGCCCTGCAATCTTATACCTGGCCGTGCTACCGGTTGTCGGACAGCCCGCGTGGCAGGCGAATCTCGATTCACGGATACGCTTTTACCAGACAACCGATTTCGGAATCGTACTCGCGGGGACCGATCGAAGCCTTTATGCTCTCGACGGTCAGACAGGCGAGCGTATGTGGCGTCGAGAGACCGGCAGGATCGAGGAGACGGCAGTAACACCTATACCGGATACTGATCTGGTCCTTTTTTCGCGTGACCTCGGGAGTAAGTCTCGTCTCGAGGCGGTCGATCTTGCGAGCGGGGGGACGCTGTGGCAAAGCGAGAAGGTAAAAGGTGACGTGCTGCAGCTTGCCGCGGACCCGGCCAATGACCTGCTTGCCGTAGTTTTGGTTAAAGACCCGCGAGCCGGCGCGTCTGACGGTCTCGAGCGAAAGCCGATCGTCCACGTGCTACAGCTATCGACCGGCGAGGAGCTTTGGAAAAAGGCGCTCGACAGCGAGATAGAAATGATGCCGTCGCGTTTTGGAGAGGGGCTGGGCGAGATCGCGTACACGCTTGATAACTACCGAGCACCGCTGCTGCTCGACGGGCGCCTTTTTCTGTTTTACGAAGGTGCAACGAGCTTCGATGCGCGAACGGGCAGCGAAAAGGAACGTGAGAAGTTTCGTGTCAATGAAGGGGGGCTGGCCCTCACCGAAGCTGACCCTGTTTTTGATGACAGCCGGATCTACATTTCGGGCCGGGGCCGGATCCGGGCAGTGAATCGCCGCACCGGGAATGTCGAATGGAAAGGCGACGACCTCGGAAACTGTGCCGAGATGGCGCTGGTCGGAACGACGCTATTCGTCCGCACCGGCGGGCAGTTCACGCGATTGAAAGACGGTGAGGCGGAATCGAAAGGCCCGTATGGCGTCTCCGCGATCGACACGCGAAACGGCGAAACGATCTGGCGATACAAGGGAGCCGATAAGGGCCTGACGAATTTTGCTTTCGCCGACGCTGGTACGATCCTCATCGCCGACCGCGATGATCTGATCTCGATCGATGCGCGGAGCGGAAAACGACGCGATAAAGTGGAGCACAAGATCGAAAAAGCACAGTTCGTCCTGATCAATGAACGCGGGGATGCTGTGGTGGGCGGACGGGATGAGATCGCGGCTTTCCAAGTCTCTGGTCCCAGGTCCCACGTCCCAAGTCTGTCTCTGCCAAATACCCTTGGCTTCACATCGGCGCGCACTGTTGGGACAAGAGACTTGGGACAAGGGACTTCCGAGCTCTGGCGTGTGCGTCACAAAGCCCCGTCCCGAGGTGCATTTCGCATCATCGCCGGCATCGCGCTTCGAGCGACAGCCCTCTATTTCCGGTACGGGGGATTTGCGACTTCGGCCCTCGGCATTGCCCGTGGTGGACTGAATTTAATGAGCGCGGCGAATTCGTTCCGCTGGTCGGGACTGCGATCGCGTTTCGGATCGTTCGACCTGACAACGCTCGCGAGCAACTCGGCGCGGAATTATGTTACGCGAAGGATCTATTCTTTTGGCTCGTTCGCGCGGATGCCCAACGTCGCGGGCCGCATCGGCGATCTGCAGGTAATAACACCGTCCGGGATCCGCGGCCGGATCACGAGCGGAATTATCGACCGTGCGACGCCGTCTCGCGGTGAAGTGAGGGAGAGCATCCTGGATCGACTCGATCCCGTTAGACAGGTCGAGCGACTTTCGAGTTACCTGCTCCGCCGCAAACGTCTCGCTGAGCTTCGAGGCAGCCACATGTATTTTTATACTGACCTGCCAAGGCCGTTCGACCGAAGAGGTCTTATCGGTGTGAACATACACACCGGGCGCGACGCGAGGGTCGTCCTCGTGTCGGACCCGGACGGGCAGTTTGTAACGGATGAAACAGTGGGGCTGCTCTACTCGGCCGATGGAACTCGCTTGCAGGCGTTTGATGTACGGCAGGCTTTCTAGCCTGCCTATAGCAGCGGCGTATGTCCGAGCCTCCGGGGCAGGCGATCATAACTTTAGCTACACACGGAGCGAAGCGGAGGTTGTAGTTTATCGACGGCAACGCTCGTGGCGTGTGAATCACGCGTCCATCATGCCGCATCTTTCACACCCTCGCTTATCTCCTTGCGCTCGTTTACCCTGGGTTCCGCTTCTCTCCGCTGAGTTACGATGGCCCGCTTCGCAGGCGCTTTACGCAGCTTTTGAGATACCGGACGGTGTAAGTAAGAGAGTGCGTTTTGAGGAGAGTCCTAAACACAAAAAGGACAGGCTGGAAAGCCTGTCCTACTTATTGCGAGGCTCGAAAGCCTGTGCCACTGATTGCCTATTCGCCCGCCTTGTTCTTACCTTCCGACAAAACCTTGTTCAAGTCGCCCGCGAACTTCTCCGGTTCTTCCCAATGCGGAGAGTGACCGGAATTGTTATAAACGACCAGCTTCGAGTTGGGAAGATTCCTCGTTAG
>DASUSJ010000171.1:0-8775 GCA_036375155.1 Pyrinomonadaceae bacterium | reverse complement strand
ATCGTTCAGCTTCAAATGGGCGGACTCGTCGCGGGTACAATGCTCCGCGGCATGTTTGAAGAGCGCATCAAGGGGATCATCGACGAGGTAAAAGAGAAGGACCACATCATTCTCTTCATCGATGAAGCGCATACGATAATTGGCGCCGGAGCCGCACTGGGCACATCGTCCGACGCGGCAAATATGTTCAAATCGGCCTTGGCGCGTGGTGAGCTGCGGATCATCGGAGCTACAACCTCCACGGAATTTAAAGAATACATCGCCGAGGACGAGGCGCTTGCGCGCCGCTTCCGTCTCGTGAAAGTTGAAGAACCCACTCTCGACGAAACGCGCGAGATTCTGATGGGTCTGAAGCCGAGACTTGAAAAGAACTACTCCGTAACCATCTCGGATGAAGCGATCAATACGGCGCTCGAGATGTCTCCGAAGTACATACGCAATCTTCATCTGCCGGATAAGGCGATAGGTTGGCTGGATACCGCATCGGTGAAGGTCGAGATCAACGAACCCTCGTCGCTCGTGGTAAAGCCGGAGCACATCATCGATGTGATCTCTCAGGAATCGCGGATCCCGAAGGACATGATCTATCGCGACACTTCCGATAGATTCTCGCAAATGGAGATCGACCTCGGACAGCGTGTGATCGGCCAGAAAGAGGCGGTTCGGGCGGTAGCCGAGAGGCTTCGTTTGAACAAGGGTCCGCTGAAAGACAATCACTACGCTCCGGACGGTGTTCTTCTTTTCCTTGGGCCGACCGGTGTAGGAAAGACGGAGCTTGCGAAGGCCGTCGCCGAATTCATGTTTGGTGACGAGAGCAAGATGATCCGAATCGACATGTCCGAATATGGTGACGGTACTGTCGGAATCGAAAAACTAATCGGTATGCCGCGGGGCATCGTCGGCAGTGAACGCGGGGGTATTCTTACCGAGCAGCTTCGCGACAATCCGTACACGGTTCTTCTGCTTGATGAGGTTGAAAAGGCATCGCCATATCTGATGAATCTCTTCCTGCAGGCGTTTGATGAAGGCTGGATGACAGACGGCCGCGGTAAGAAAGTTTACTTGTCCGACGCGATCGTCATCATGACGTCGAATCTCGGGTCCGAGAGCTTTAAGAAATACGAAAAGCCGCTCGGCTTCGGGCAAAAGACCCTGGGCGACGTACAGCAGATCAAGACCGAGGTGATGAAGGCGGCCGAAACTCGTTTCACGCCGGAATTCCGAAATCGTATTGACGAGATCATAGTATTCTCGCCACTGACGATGGACGAGGTCCGCGATATTGCGAGACTTTACCTTGGCAAGCTGAAACGGAATATGGAACGGCAGGGTAAGATCGTCGAGATCACTGAAGCCGCGGTCGACTTGCTGACCGAAAAGGGCTTTTCGCCCGCATATGGAGCCCGCTTCCTAAAGCGTCATATTGATCAGAAAGTGAAGCTGCCGATCACAAACCAGTGGAAAGCCGGAATGCGATTTATGGTCGACGCAAAAGAGGGCGAGCTGATGGTCACGCCGAATGACGCTTTCAGCCTGAACTAACTACTTAATAACTCGGTGCATCAAAGACTCTGGCAAGCAAAATTGTCAGAGTCTTTTTGTTTTAGGAGTAGACAGATGAAATTACGTCTCTTTCTCGCGGGTTTAGTTTTCTTCCTCTGGGCAGGAACGCTTGTCGCGACCGGAAACGCAATAGGTGCTCTCCTCGGGTCGTCGATCCAAATCACGGCATATCGCATCGACGCTTCCCGAAGCAAATTCATGGCCCATGCTTCGCGCGGCGGTCTTGCGTGGTTCAAGGGACACAGTCATAACATCGCCGTAAGGGATTTTGACGGAACGGCGGAGTTGACACTCGATACAATAAATCCGGCGTCGCTTCAGATGACGGTTCGCGCTGCTTCGCTCGAGGAGACCGATCCTGTTTTTACACCCGAGCAGAAAAAGATAATCAATAAAGAGCTGAACGAGTTGGTTCTTGAAACGGCGAAATATCCGGAGATCAGTTTCAAGAGCACCGGTGTGACGGGCACTGTGGATCAGGGCAGGTTCGTCGTGAAGATCAAAGGAGATCTCACCCTTCACGGTGTGACACGACCGATCGAGATCCCGGCAACGGTAACCATCAACAACGACGAGTTGCGAGCCGTTGGCGAGTTCGAGATCGACCGCAAGGATTTCAACGTGAACGCAACAAATGCATTTCACGGCTTGGTTCGCGTGAAACACGATATAAAGTTCGAGTTCGATATTGTTGCGAAGAGAGTTTAGATACTCTCGATTGGCGTGTGATTTCGTGACGCTCGTGTGATTAGCGGCTTCGATCGTATGCGACACCACGAAACGCACGCAGTCGCGTAGATTTCGTGTTCTTTTTCGCGTGGTTTCGTGTGTGTTTGTGGTTCCAGTTGGTCGCCGAATATTTGCAACCACTAACTCACACGAAACCACACGAAGTGGATGCGAATTCAACATACAAACGCACGAACCACAAGAAAGGGACGAGAAACCGGCGGGTCGGCAGCACCGTAACCAACGCAATACACGGACTACACCGGAAACTTACCGGGTTATCAACCCGACGCTAAACTTATTGCATCAAAGGTTTCAGTGATAAGATCGCCGAAGCATTTTGCCCTATGAGATCGTTTTACCTTTTTCTTTCGCAGACGGTTGCGGTGTTTCTCGCAATTGTCGTATTTAGCGTTGCTGCGGTCGCTCAAAATAACGGAGCCGTCGTGTCGGCTCCGAGTTTGGAAAGTGCTCCGCAAGCTGAAGCCGTACTTCAAAAAGCCGTCCAAACCCTCGGCGGCGAGAAATACCTGAACGTAAAAACCCAGATCGGCCGCGGAAAATTCAGCGTCATCAAAGCCGGCGTTGTCGTTTCGTTCCAAACCTTTGTAGACGTCATCGTCTATCCCAATAAGGAAAGGACTGATTTTAAAGGTAGCGGGGTTAAGTCGGTTCAGACAAATGTTGCCAACTCCGGCTGGGTCTACGACGGAGATCAGGACCTGATAAAGATCCAGGACGAGAAGCAGATCGAGAATTTCAAACGCGGTATCCGGACGAGCCTCGATTACCTCCTTCGCGGCCACTGGCGCGGGGAGGGTGAACTTTCCTACGTTGGCAGACGTCCCGCGACTCTCGGCAAACGCAACGAGGTCATCAAGCTTACCTACAAAGACGGTCTCATTGTCGAATATGAATTCGCAGCCGACGACGGACTACCTCAGAAAGGAAGCTTCACTCGCTTGAATGCAGATAATGAGGAGATAAAGGAAGAAGATCGTTACGCGCTCTTCGCGGATGTCGGCGGCATCAAGACGCCTTTCATCATCGATCGCTTCACCGGTGGCGTGCAAAGCTCCCGCATCAACTATCAATCAGTCGAATACAACAAGAGCATTCCGGATTCGATCTTCGAAAAGCCCGCAAACGTGAAAGAGCTGAAAGAGCTGAAACTTTAAGATCTATCGTTCGGGCGACCTGGCCACATAGTTTGGATCAAACACCAGCTCGGTCGACCGGAACTATGGCTGCTAGACTACTCGAACTGACCAGCTGTCCTTTATCAACCGACTTGTTGTATCAGACGGTACGAAGAAGCTGTCGTCGAGATCCCAAAAGCTGACGCGATCAACCGAACATACGCGGTGATGAAGTACGAAAGATCGACGAGCCGGTGAACAGGTTCCGCGCCGCCTTCGCGAGTCGGGGTCAACGGATATCTCGAACTCCGTTTTCCCGGAAACAGCGACCTCCACAGAAAGCTTCTACCTTTACGCGAGGAAGCACGCCTTCATTGGGGCGACAATGAGAAAGTTCTCGATTATCTTGAGAAGTCGACCGACGCGCATATGTTCCTCGCAGCTTTCGTCAAAGCCGAGCCCGTCTTCGAACGGCTCCGCTCCGAACCCCCGCTATCAACAAATCCTCAAAAAGATGGGTCTCGGATAAAGTGCCCTTGACGCTCACTTGAATCGGAACTTCGCGGATCGCTCTGTTCCGTCGTCGAAGCGCACCGTCATCAACCGGCACATTCCCTTCCACGCCTTGTTCGTCTTCCAGACGTATGTGTACCGGTCGGTTACGGCGTCATACGTCAGGCTGCTGCCGCCCGAGTTCACCGTCTCCTCGACTTCGCCGGCCGGTTCGCTGACATTGCATTGCACCTGGCCAGATGTCGGGAACCCCGCAGCAAAGATGGCCAGACCGTGATAGCCGCCAAGGCTGAACTTGAGCGGTATCGCGCTTCCGGCGTTTGCAACGTTCACGATCGGAAGGTTATCGACCGGCTGGAAGAATCCGATGAAGTTGTATCCCGTGTCGCATACATCGCCTACTCCGTCGCCATCCGTGTCGGCCTGATCCGGATTGGAGATGGTTGGGCAGTTGTCATCCGCATCTGCGACCCCGTCGCCGTCCGTATCCGGACACCCGGCCGAGCTGACCTGCGTTCCCGCAGGCGTCCCCGGACAGAGGTCCGACTCGTCGTTGACACCGTCGTTATCGTCATCCGGGTCGCACACGTCGCCGATACCGTCCGCATCCGCATCGGCCTGGCCAGCGTTGGATGTGTTCGGACAGTTATCGACAGCATCCGGCACGCCGTCCATGTCCGCATCCGGCGTAACTATCGCAACGGCCCAGGTCGAGAAATGCCCGACGACGTTACTGAAGCGGAGGATCGAAGGAATCCCCGGGGTCGGCTGGCCGTTCGCATCGAGCGCCTCGACGACGACACATCCGTCCGGCCCGGGTATTTGACCGACCTGGCAAACGGCAAATGCCTGGTAGCTGCTGTCAGGAGCATCACCTTTCGTCGCGAGCGTCGCATTGCCCGCCGCGAATGCCTGAAGCAATGCATCCCTGGTTGCCGGGTCAAGAGCATCGAGCATTACATCGAACGTCAGCGATGCAGTCTGGTTAAGCGTGGGAACACCGAAGGTAAACTGATATGCCGCGAGCGGATCGAGAAACACAGCACCCGTCGGCCCAGTGCCATATTCACTCGGCAGACTCGCCCCATCGAGCCGCGTGACAGCAAAACCGACCGGAGTGGTAAACGTCCCGGCGGGAAGCGAGACGGTCATGAGCGCTTCGTCCTGAGTGTTTTGGATCGTCGTCGACCCGGCAGCGGTCTTGCCCGTGACGGAGTCGTAGCCTTTCGTCTTGAGCAGCATGTTGCCGCCGGGCGAGACAGGGCCTGGCGTGAATGTGCCCGTGCCGCAGGATTCTACCGTTAGGCTGCCGTTAACGAGAGTCAGCGCACCAAGCAAGACCGAAGTGCAGGAGCTATTCGCCGATACGTCCAGATCGCCGCCCACTGTCGAGAGCGTAGAGAGATCGATCGACGTGCTTTCGGTGTTTTCACTAATGGTTACCGATCCGTCTATAGTTTCAACCTCGTTCAGGTCAATTGTGGTGGAACCCTCAACATGCAGGCTTCCGTCTATGACTTCAAGCTCGCTCAGATCAATTGTGGTGGAGCCTTCAACATGCAGGTTTCCATCTATGACTTCAAGGTTACTAAGATCGATCGTTTGTGAATTCGTCGCCGTGAGATCTCCATCGATATGAGAAATCGAATCCAAATCGATCATCGTTGAACTTGTCGCGGTCAGATCCCCTTGGATGACAACGCCGGAAGTTGGCAGGGTGCTGATCTCGATCGTCGTGGAGTCTGTAACATTTAAGTCTCCATTTATGACTAAGCCAGAGTCACCATTGAGGATTATGGTTGTACTGTCGGCGTTTATCACACTCAGATTGCCGTCGATGTATGTCAGAGGGAGCACGATACTCGTACCGTCCGTGTTTGTGACCGTGAGATTGCCTTCGATGACCGTCAGACAGGAAAGATCGAGGTCCGGCGGTAAGTTGCCGTCGATCAGAAGGTCGGTGCTTATTGCAGTGGGGCAGTTGGGGGTCGAATTTCCGTCACCAGCTATCGAACGGATTCGATGGTTCTGCCCGTCGGCGACGATCAAGGCTCCGTCTTGAGCGACGTCGAGACCGAGTATCTCGTGGAATAGTGCATTAGCAGCCGGGCCGTCGTCACCGCCGTATCCCGGCTGGTCGCTGCCGGCAAATATGGTGAGCGCGGTGCCGGACGCATCAAGTTTGAAGATCTGCGTGAAATTCGAGATGAAAACCGAGCCGTCCGACGCAGCGGCAATACCCCAGGTGAGTCCGAGATTTACGCTGGTCGGCGCGGCGGTACCGGGGGTCTCCGTGCCGCCTCCGGCTATGGTTGTAATAGCGCCCGTCCCGGCATCGATCTTTCGTACGAATGGGCTGTTCGTCTCAAGATCGATCACGTAGATATTACCGGCACTGTCCGTCTCAACCCGCGTCGGCGCTGAAAATGACGCTTGTAGGGCCGGGCCGCCATCGCCTTCGGACAGACAAACAGGCGCTCCGTTCACGGAGATACCCCCAACCGTGCTGATGACACCGGTCGTTGCGTCAACGCGCCTGACACGGCAATTGAAAAGATCAGCGATCAGCAGATCTCCATTCGGATCGACCGTGATCCCATCCTGCGATATCTGCGCCGCAGTTGCCGGTCCGCCGTCGCCTGACAAACCTGCGATACCGGTCCCCGCGTATGGATGTATCAGGCCGGTGGAGAGATCGACCCTTCGGACACGCGAATTGTCGCGATCACTAATAAAAAGCGAGTTGCTTGCGGCGTGTAGAGCGATCGAGAACACATTGGCAAAACTCGCGGCGGTCGCCGGACCTCCATCGCCTTCGTTTCCAAAAACGCCGCTGCCGGCAACGGTGGAAATAATGCCTGTCGGACTGACGGCACGAACGCGAATATTGATGTTGTCGACGAAGTAAATCGTGCCGTCCGGCGCTGCCGCAAGCCCAGCAGGTAAAAATAGATTCGCGGCCGTAGCCGGACCGCCATCTCCGGAGAACCCGGCTTCACCGTTGCCAGCTATCGTCGTCACGGTTCCGCCAACACTGGTTGCGCCGGCACCCTGCAAAGTGAATATCTGCGAAGCAGCGAAACAGACCAGGAAAGTGACAACAAGTGCTGCCGCGTTGAGCGACGTTTGTGACTTACCCCTAAACGGTCTGTCTGGTCTTAGATCAATAAATTCTTTTGGGCGGATCATAATATCGAACTCTCCTCCTCGTCGCTGTTGTACGCTCGGTTCCGAATAGGCCTGATGCACAACCTTTCATGTCGTGGTTTCGGCCGATCAGTTGGTTTTTCTCAACACTCTTCAAGGCGTACCCATGAATACGTACTAGTTGAAACTGTTCCATACAGTTCGCGTCACTCGCCGGCCGTGATCCGCGTCGCTGCGCCGTTCGTCACGTCAATGGTGTTGCAATTATTTCCCTGGTTGTCGCAGATCGCGACTGTCCCAGGGCCGCTCCACGTATCTCCCAGGGTGTTGTAGTTGAGCGTACCGCTGACCTTTAGAGTGCCGGCCGCCTGTCCAGTGGGAAGGTAGAGGAACTTGATGAATGTGAACGCAAACGTCTGGTCGCCGTTATGGCTCCACGTTCCGTGCCCCGGTCCGGCCACGAGGCCAATCGTATGGAACGCAAAATTGTTGCTTTCCACGATGCCGCCTCCCGTGGAAAATGTCATGAACTCATCAAACTGAGCTCCGCCAGACAGCGGTGTGAGCCGAACGAGCCAGGAACCTTCGAGCGATCGCGCACCCTTTCCCTGCGAGGCAGAGTTTTGCACTGCGAAGAAAAAGCCGACTGTTATTACCGCCACCGCGGCTACCATAAAAATGCTGAATCTTGATCTCATTGTTTTTCTCCTTCCTGTAGTTTTGTGTTACTTGCGAGCGACGTCTTGCATACAAGCAGGTGGCCCTCGCAGGTTTGAATGGCGTGGAACCCTCCGCTTTCGGCCAAGGCACACACCGCCGCCGTGGAAAGCCCGGTCGACTGACTGGCGCACGCAAGCGTGAGCCATTCGGACGGGCCTCCGCACATGTCGCAATCAGTGTTTTCCCATAGTCCGATGGGCCGGCGGAATGTCCACTGCTCAATCGTGTCGGTTCTAATTGCGGTGATCTTTTTGCGATGCATAGCTTCGAGCTCCTTTGTTGCAGTGGGAGGCAAAAACGTCTTGATTTCCGCGTTCGACCTGTTTTACCCTTGGCCCATCCGCAAAATCCTGTAGAAGTTGTGAAGAAGTTGTGAAGAAGTTGTCAGTACCCCTATGTCGCAGACACCGCAGCACTTTTATGAATTTGGCGAGTTCCGTTTCGACACCGGGAAGCGGATGTTGTGGCGCAACGGTGACATCGTAGCTCTAACTCCAAAGGCGTCCGAGGTTCTGCTCTTGCTGCTTAGCAATCATGGAAATCTCGTTGAGCGTCAGGAAATTATCGATCGAGTCTGGTCCGAAACGTTTGTCGAAGACGGCAATCTGAATCACGCTGTGTCGGCTCTGAGAAAAGCGCTCGGAAACGACCTAATTCAGACAGTACCGCGGAGGGGATACCGATTTACCGCCGATGTTTTTGAGTTGCCGAAGGGCGGGCACCATTTCCTGCTGGAGAAACGAACGTCGTCGACAACACTTATCGCCGAGCAAGAGGTCGTGATCAATGACATTGAAAATGGCACCTCGGAGGAGGACGCATATGCGTTGCCTGGCAGGCGATATCTCAGCCTGCTTGGCGTGGTCTTAGCTTTAACGTTATCAGTAGGTATATGGTTTTTCGTTGGCCCGCCGCGGACTGACAGCTCGACTTCGAACAATGATGGGATCAAGAGCCTTGCCGT
>DASUSJ010000170.1:0-21612 GCA_036375155.1 Pyrinomonadaceae bacterium | reverse complement strand
GGTCGCCGTTAGTGCATCAAATTCCGGATGCTCCCTGGAGAGCCGGTAGAATTGTGCTGACTCCAGGAAAACGACATCGACACCGCTTTCGTCGTCCAATACGCGGGCCGCCGTCATTCTTCGGAAATATGGGTCGTCTTCGTTCATATATGACTCTTTATATCCCGTGCGTGGTCGTTACTTCTCGCAAGTTCGGAACCTTGGCAAGCGACGGACGATCCCTTGGATCGATCTCCACACGGCTGCCCGGCCGTTCGAACCGGTATTTCTTTTTCGTTGCCGAGCCGATAACGGTCAGGCCGGTCTTTCCGACGTATTCAAAGTGGACGGTATACCGGTAGTTGGTTCGCACCCCGCTCACGGCGACCGGTCTGCGGGATTGTGAAGCCCGGCCACGAGAGCCGAATTCAGTATTCTGTTTTCCGCAACACGACATTTTTTAACTCTCCTTATCTTCGAAGTACAGGGCTGGCGATTCAACACGGTCCGGTTGTGTAACGCGGTGGAGCAAAATTGCTCCGGCCGATAGCGCCGGCCACAACAATAGTCTTTCTATCCACGTTTCGCCGATCAGCAGCGCAAACGGAGCGGCGATCCAAAGGCTAAGACAATAAAAGCAGCTAAGCCCTTTGCCAAGATGGCCGTTACCCGCCCATTCTCGCAGGTTCACAAAAGCATCCCACGGTCCGTCCTCCGAACCGACGAGAGACGTTATTCTCCAGACGGTGAGAGTGCCGATCAGCAGCCAGTAAAAGTTCATTACGTTGATCATTCAAAGGCCCGCTCTCGCCAGGAAAGCGGGCCATTGGTTTTAGCAATCAGACAGTGATCCCAAGAGCGTAAGTACTCTTGTTCGAATGACCCCACAAGGAATAATCGCAACTGACGATCGTTCGCTTGTGAGCAATGAGTTCCAGCTGATAACAGCAGGTCTCGGGGAAAGCATCTGCGGCCGAAACCTCGAGCCGGATCGCACCGCCTCGCCAGACCGGAGCTGTGGCACCCTGGCTCAACGCCGTCGAACCTGGCCCGTAGACGGGCGTGCCGTAATTCGGTCCAACCTGTACGGCCGCGGGAACCGGTGCGCCGCCGAGTGGGGTAAGCGTGCCGCCGAGGTCCAGCAGATCGACCGCGAGATTCTCCGCGTATATGGCGCTTAGCGTGTAGTACGCGAGATGATTGTGCGGGTCGTCGGCGATGAAATCGATGCGAAGAATATCGCCCCCCTGGATCTTCTCGTTTCCGCACGCCGCAATATTGATCTCCGAGCCATCGCGAATGAGTTTGACGGCAAGGAAATCGGTGTCGGGTTCCAGCGTGCAGGTGTGGACGGTACCTGATCCGCACGGGTGCGTCAGCGTACCTGGCGGTACATGGCCGGGATCCGGATCCAGCCGGTTGTCGATCCGGAGTGTGACGTAGTTGTCGTCCTCGGTCCCGCAGAGCGGAAGGACGCGCGGATTCGCAAGATTGCCCGCCACAAGATCCCAACCTTTTACGCGAAGATAGTACGTTCCGTCCGAGAAGTTATTCTCAGTGAGCCACTGCATCAGAAGGTCCCGGTTGGACACCCAGAACCGGGTCAGTCCCCAGCTGAGCGGACTGTTGTTCGCTTCGAAATGTTCGCGACTCTCAACGACGTTACGTCCGCTGATCGATGCGAAGCTGAAGCCGACAGGGTGCCAGTCCTCCGGACCCGCCGTTGCGGGCGGCACATTTTCCCAGTACCAGCGTGTAAAACCTCCGGCTGCGGCCGGGGGCATAGTATTCCACGGTCCGGCCGGGTTTAGCGCCCACTCGAACTCGTAGTAATCGACGCCTGCCGTATCGCCGAACAAACCTGAGATGGGGACGTTTCCGGCAAACGGTCGGTCCCCGCTGTCCGCTATGACTGCCGGATTCGCGAATCCGACCGGGGAAGCCGGAGCTCCCGGGTTACCTCCGATGTTTGCAAGCAACGTGCTGCAGGCCTGACTGATGACCATGCAGTTTCCTTCGGGCGTGTCGTCGGGCGGAATGCAGCATGCATCCTCCGCGACGAGGGTCACGTTGAGCGACGTCGGGATATTTGCGCGCGTATCGAAGATGCTCTCATCGATGATCACCTTCTGCACGCCTTCGCAGCTTTGGGTGACCTTGAAGATGATATCTGGAGTGCAATCGAGCCATGGGTAAAACGGCCACCATGGCCAGATACGCAGACGCTCCAGCTCGACAGAGGCCGGTAGTCGTTTGACCAGCGCGGTGCGCAGCTCGTCGAGGTGTGTCAGAGCTGTCTCCGGGCTGCTCAGGTTTGCGGCGGAGCCTTCCTCGCCTATCAAGCGCTCGAACATCCTGAAATCAGGTTCAGACTGCGGGGACGGTATACCGCGCAGTTTCGGGATACGCTGAATCTGCGGACCGATGAGTTCGATCAGCTTCGGCTCGAGCTGCCAGTAACGTCGCGACCACCACCACCAGGGCCAGAATCCGCAGCACCATTTGAAGGTCATTGAGAAAGACCCGGTTGCGTCCGTAGTCGCACACTTGACGAGGCTTTTGGAGCTCCACCACCAGAACCAGTCGACATCGTACGCGCATACGTTCGCTCCGGGAACCGGACTGCCGTCGGGACAGACTACACGGCCAGTGATCGTGAACGTCCGGCACCACCAATGCCACCACCACCAGTAATAAGGCGAGATAATTACAGGCTCGAGTCTTAAAATACGTTCCGTAACTCGATTGACCGGTAGCTGAAGGCTAATGGTCTGCAGGCCCTTCAGCTCCTCATCGGAGGCGCTTTCCGGTCCCATCAGAAGACGCAGGCTACCCGGGTTCTCCCGAAACTCAAAAGTTGCAAGCCCCGACCCCTTGTCGTTGAGCTTTGTCACTTGTGAGTACATTTTCCCGGCCCGGTCTACCAGCAGCACCCGTACTGCCATGTCAGGCTTGAAGTCTTCAATGCCGGACGCATCCAGCGGTATTTCAAGTTTAAACCCCTTGCGTTGTTGTGTTTCTTGTGCCATATAAACCTCCTTTGGCCTCAACTCTCCGTTAGCAGGTAGTAAGTCCTGCGTAGTTAACCAACGTCGCGTCGGTATGCGTATAGGCTGGATCGGTGCTGAAAGACGTGCCGGTATAGCTCGCCGGTGTGTAGGCTGACCCCGCCTGTATCGAATACATGGATACATTCGCGCTCGCGTGACACGCGGTGTTCTCTTGTGCCGCTAGCCATGTGCTCAGAAGCACCGGGTTATTGAACATCCCCGGATCGATCACCATTGCGAGAACAAAATTACATCGCAGGATCCTGACCTTTACGCGGATCAGCGGGGCGACGTGATACCACCAGGTAACGCAGCATCCGCCCCACTTGTCCGCTTTTACGGCAAGCCTGTCCTGGCCCTGGTTCGCAAAACTGAACACCTTTTCACAGCAGTAACCGTATTTTGTCGTGATTATTCGCCGCATCTTGTGCGCCCTGGCGTAGCACCCGTCGCGAACGTACTGAAAAGGAATGCACGGACTGATGTCGTAGGGCGGCGAAAGGTGACACGATTGTTCGGCGCAGAAATCGAATATCTCTTTGGCCTTTGCGTAGTTGGGAACGAACTTCTTACACAGTCTGAAGACCGGCCACTTCAATTTGACATCGGCTACGTTAAAGGTCGTCGGATCGATCTCTCTGAGATCGAGCTTCACGGGCTTTGCTGGTCTCTTTTCAAGGACCAGGTTTTTGCGAAACTCTCTGATCTCTTCGGCATCGGGGATCTCGATCTTGTCGATCGACGCTCGCTTCGGATCGAGCACCGCCCGTACGGGGGTCTTTTTCTTGATCGCCTCCTTCAGATACCCGGATGCGTCTTTTGGTGACTTTACGGCTTTGCCAAAAGTGAAAATTTGCTGGCGCTCATTAAAAAGGATCTCTTCACCGTCTTTTCCCTTGCGGATCGTCGCGACGGTTAGTAAGCCTGTGTCTTTTTCTCTTGCCATAGTGCGTCTCTCCTGTCGGCGAATACTGGTCGCCGGGATAAAAAATATGAAAGTCAGTATTGCGAGCGGCGTGAGTATTACTCGCGATCGCTCGCTACATCCGCCCTTGATCGTTTAGACCTATTCCCGGACAACGATCCCTTTCGTTCAGTTGCCCACATCAGAAAATTGGGTCTCGGGCGCGAACCCTTGCCCGGTACTTCCGGCCGCGGAAAAACGAGGGACGTCGTTGACTGCGCTGCTTGAGTTAAAAGTTGTGTCGTAGATCGTCTGCATCAAACCTCTTTGCGATCTAGAGATGAGAGGTCGGCAGAAAACCCTACCTGCGGAGCCTGCGGCCTCATTAAGAGCTCCGCATATGCCGAGCTCGAATTTGTCGTCCGTCGCTGGACGCGCGAGGAGAAGATAATTTGCCAACGATGTAAAACAATTTCTGGAGAGCCGGAAAAAAGACTATGGAATAGGCATGAGTGTGAGACCTGTTTGATCATGCACGCTCCTTTGGTGACAGGTTATGGACCCTAGTGGAGCGATAACGAGGGGTCGCTTAAGGCCCTTACTTAACTTCGGAAATAATCAAACGCATTACCCGCCCCGTCATCCGCGTAACACCGCGTACGAGGCACCTGTTAACGATCGGCTTGACCGTACTCTCGAGTATCGGTGTTTATGCGTAGGAGCAGGTCGTGCGACTCGAGACGAACCTCGTGACACTGAATGGCGCTGTCACGGACAGACAGGGACGGAGCGTACGCGGGCTCTAAAGATCGGACTTCGCGACTTTCGACGACGGCGTCCGTCAGGAGATCGATACGGTTTCAAGCGGGGCGTCGCCGGTTTCTTACGGTGATATTTACGATCTCCATCCGACGACGGACGAACAGCCGGCGAGCGTCCTCGGCGGGCTCAAAAGGTTTGCCGAGGAGTTGGGACCGAAGATGATCTTTCGTAACGGTCTTTAACGAGCGGGGAAGTCTTGTTACCGATTTCGTGCCGACTGAACGAACAGGTGCGGCGACAGATCGAGGTCGGACAGAATTCGCTTTATTGATGCGATCTTCGCGGCCTCGACGCACATCGGCAGCGCCCAGATGCGGTTTCCGGCGGGGATGCTGAATCCCACCGATGGCCGAAAGACAAGAGGCTGCCTTTTCGGACAGCCTCTTTCTCGCAAGAAGAATTTGACTAGATCTCAACTACCTTGCGCCCACGATGTAGCTGTCGCGAGCCCGCAGAACGAGATTCGGACGATTTACACGCACCTTGATCTGCTTTCGCTGCCCCGGCTTTCCGTCCTCGGTCGGAATGTAACCGATGTTGTATTGCCGGCGGAGCTCTTCGGCGATCCCCTCGAACGCGGCTCTTAATCCACCTGGTGTCGCTTCGGGCCTAAAAACCCGTCCGCCCGTATATGCTGCCAACTCCTCAAGATATTTTTTCCCGACCGCGTATTCGCGTGCAGTCGTTCCTGCCGGCGGTGGACCCCAGATCGTGGCGTCATCTTGATTCCTGTTGTAGGTGTTGTAGTAGATCGGGAAGATCAAAGAATCAGATTCTTCGGCAAGAGCAAGCGTCGAATCGTAGTTTGATTTTGAGGACTGAGTGTCGACACCGTCGGTAAACAGGACGATCGCCTTTCTGCCGCTGATCGCATTCAGACGCTTCGAAAGAGAGAAATTGACTGCGTCGTACAGGGCGGTGCCCCAACCGAAGTCCGCCTTCTTGATCGCCTTGTAGATCGCCGGGCGGTCACCTGTCGGTTCAGCTAACACATGTACATTGCCGTCGAACTCGATCACCATCACTTTATCCTGCGGCTTCAGCTGGTCGACGAATGCTCTCGCTGCAGCCCGGATCTCGTCGATCTCATACTCGGTCGATGGACTAGTGTCGAGAAGTAGGACAACCGTGAAGGGTTTCTCTGATGTTCCGAAATATTCGACCTGCTGCTCCTTTCCGTCCTCGAAGATCTTGAAATCTTCCTTTCTTAGATTTGGGATATAGAGGCCGTTTCGATCGAACACCGAAACCGGGATGGTAACGAGATTCGTATCGACGCGCACAATCTCATCGGTATCCAACGTGATCGCTGACTCGGTCCCACCGTTCGAGGAGTCCGGCTGTCGTGCTCCACGGACATTGCGAAGGGACGGCCACACCGACACCGGCCGTTTCTTCTGCGGTGTCGACTCGGAATAAGTTTGCGGATCTTCAGCGACTGCCGGTACCGGCGTTGATTCGGGAGTTATCCGTCGACCGGACTGACCCGCGATCACCGCCGCGAACGCAAAAATTCCAAAAATAACCGCATAAATACGCATCCTCTGGTGAATCTCCCCGACTCGAAGTTTTCTTTTTGATGCCATCTACCTGAAAAAGGATCACATCGCTTTCGCCGCACCGATCAGTGTTTGAACGCTGAAGTACGTCATCACCGCGACCACGATCCACCCCGCCACCTGGAGAAAGATAGGGTGACGATAGTCGTTCACCACCGACGATTTTCGCGAGGCAAGGAGCACCAGCGCGAGGCCGATGGGAAGAATGAAACCGTTAATTGTTCCCGCCCATACGAGCACGCTTACCGGGCGCCCGACCGCAAGGAAGATGATCGTCGAGAACACGATGAACCCGATTATGACAAAACTACCTTTCTGTTCGATCGTTGAGCTGAGACTTCTAAAGAACGACACTGATGTGTAGGCTGCCCCGACAACCGATGTGATCGCCGCGGACCACATAACGATCCCGAAAATTCTGTAGCCGACGATCCCGGCCGCGTTTCGAAAGACGGACGCCGGTGGGTTCGATTCATCGATTGAGAAACCGAGAGATATAACGCCGAGAGCGGCCAGGAAAAGCATCATACGTATCGCTGCGGTCAGCAGGATTCCGGTAGTCGCGCTGCGGTTTACTTCGTGCAACGAATCTACTCCGGTAATTCCGGCGTCGATCAGCCGATGTGCACCGGCGAAGGTGATGTAGCCGCCGACCGTGCCACCAACCAGGGTAACGATCGCGTGGGCATCGATGCGTTCTGGAATGAAAGTGCGATACGCCGCCTCCTGCAGCGGTGGCCGGGCCTCGAAAACGACGTAAACGATCAACCCGAGCATCACCACGCCGAGCACCTTTACGAAGACATCCATCGCACGTCCGGCTTCCTTGAAGACAAAGATACAGATCGCGACGCCGGCACTGATCACCGCTCCCAGCCAAACCGGAATATCGAAAAGTACGTTGAGCCCGAGTCCACATCCCGCGATGTTTCCAATATTGAAAACGAGTCCACCGAACCCGACCAGGATCGCGAGAACGTATCCGGTGCCGGCGATAGTTTCGTTTGCAACATCCTGCGCACGTTTTCCGGTGACCGTGAGCACGCGCCAGATATTTAGCTGAGCAAATATATCAAGGACGACTGAAACAAGGATCACAAAGCCGAAGCTTGCCAAAAGCTGGCTGGTGAAAACGGTCGTCTGTGTAAGGAAGCCGGGTCCAACAGCGGACGTCGCCATCAGGAAAGCCGCGCCCAGGATAACCGATCGGAGAGAGCGCGTTTTGTTTGAAGTGTCTGGCATCTTTCTACAGCGCGCGGATCGTGATCTTGTTGGTCTCGAGGGCGGAACGAATCGATGTTGCAAATTCTAATGCGTGTGGACCGTCGCCATGAATGCAGATCGTCTCGGCCTTTAGAGGCACGACTTCGCCACTCGTCGAGAGGACCGAGCCGTCCGCTACCATCCTGATCGCCTGCTCCGCAGCTGCAGAGGCGTTCGTGATCAAGGCGTTTGCTTCCGATCGGGGTGTGAGTGTCCCGTCGGTCGCATATGTTCTATCGGCGAAAACCTCACTGGCGGTCCTCAAACCTGCGAGTTCCGCCTGCGAGATCAGATGACTCCCCGAGAGTCCGTACAGGATCAGTCGATCGTCAACATCCTTTACCGCGACCGCGATCGCCGCCGCTAGTTCTTCATCTTTGGCGGCTTGATTGTAAAGCGCACCATGCGGTTTGACGTGATGCAGTGCCGCGTCGAACTCGTTGCAGACTCGTTGTATCATCGCGATCTGTTCCCGCACGATCTTGATCACCGCTGTGGCTGAAAGTGCCATCGGCCGACGCCCGAAGTTCTCCCTGTCCTGATAACCGGGATGAGCGCCGATCGCCACGCCATTTGCCAGAGCGAGCTCAACGGTTCGTCGCATGGTGTCGACGTCGCCCGCATGATAACCGCACGCGATGCTGGCCGATGAGATCAGCTTCATGAGCTCCACATCGTCTGGATAGCCCTCTCCCATATCGCAGTTGAGATCAATAGTCCGCATTTTGTCCCTGCAATCTACACCCCACGCGCAGAAAATTCAATTCTCTCTCGAACTGCAGAGCCAGACGCTCGGCTTGGGCAGTTGAGACCAGTTCAAAACGTAGGCGGTCTCCCGGACCGCATTGTGCTAGAACAGGCAGATCGACCGAGACGACATTGCCGACACGCGGATATCCGCCCGAGGTTTGATGATCCGCCATCAAGATGATCATCTGGCCGTCCGGCAACAGCTGAATCGTGCCGAACGTAACCGCGGACGAGACCATGTCACGCGAGTCTAAAAGGTAAAGTGGTTCTCCTGCGAGACGGTAGCCCATCCGATTACAGTCGTTCGTTAGGAGGAATTCTTCACGAAGAAAACTCCGTTCGCTAAGCGCGGTCAGAAACTCATACTCATTCCCGGCGACAATACGGATCGTTGGACATTGCACAAATCCGGGCTGCAGTGAGTTACCCAACGCGACCGGTCGAGTTTCCGGAGACGACGCACACGGGATCCGGTCGCCTGTCGACAATGCTCGCCCCGCAAAGCCGCCGATACCGGCAATCAAATTTGTACTCCGACTGCCTCGCCACTCGTCGACTTGTACCCCTCCGCGTACCGCGAGATATGCTCGCTGGCCGCGGATACGTTTTGGAAAACTGAGCACGCTCCCCGTCTTTGCAAAGACAGTAATCCCATTTCGGATCGGCCGACCGTCGATCTCCGCAGCAAAATCCGCCCCGCCTACAGCAATCGCAACGTCAACTTCAAACTCGATTCCGGCAGCCGGGAAGTGGGTCTCGAGAACGGCGTCGCGCTCCTCGTTTCCGAGAATGATATTCAGAATACGTGCGGCTGCGCAGTCCATGACGCCACTGGGATTCAGCCCGGAACGCTGCTCACCCACTCGGCCGAGATCCTGCACGGTCGTAAGTATCCCCGGCTTTCTGATCAACAAAGTCATCGGCTCACAGGGTGAAATCTCACCAGATCACCCGCATGCAATAGACAGAGTTCGTCTTTATCAGGTGTGAAAAGCTCGGCATTTGTTCGCCCGATTATCTGCCAACCGCCGGGCGATTCGAGTGGATAAACGCCCGTCTGCCGACCGGCGATACCAACGCTTCCTTTGGGGACTCTCAGCCGCGGCGTGTCTCGCCGGGGTATCGCTATCCGTTCGTCGACCTCACCCATGTAAGCGAAGCCAGGCAGAAAGCCAAGCATGAAAACGCGATACGTTGTGGCGGTGAATATGTCCAGTACTTCGTGCTTTGGCAGCCCGCTCTGGTCGGAGATAACGTCCAGATCCAGTGCTGAACTATTTCCAAAATCCACGGGAATGTCGACGATGCGCTTATCTGATTCTGTCTTGTGTCTGAGTGAATTTAAGGACCTTTGGGCTATGGTAAGGACCGCTTCGAACGCTGTCCTGTATTGCGAAAAATGCCGGCGAACTTCGATCAGGTCGAAGTAGACCACGACCGAAGAATATGCCGGTACGGCTTCTATAAACCCGGGGAATCGCTCATTCTGAAACCAGCCGGCGGCTGCGATCGCTTTGTCGTTAAGATCAACTGAGATCGCGTTGCCGAAGTCGATTGTGAGAGCACTTTCGCCCAGTGGAAAGATCTTCGGGGTATCGGCCATGCACTTATCGGGTCCGCTGCTTGGGGTCAAGATACTCACGCAGCCCGTCACCGATGAAGTTGAACGCCAGAACGGTGAGCGCGATCGCGATGCCAGGGAAGAAGAGGACGTGCGGGGCGTTGTAGAGAATGTCGAAGCCGCGTGCTTCTTCGATCATCGTTCCCCAACTCGGCGCTGGCGGCGGTATTCCCAAACCGAGGAAGGACAGCGACGCTTCGGATAGAACAGCACCAGCCATACCGAGCGATGCCTGTACGATCAAAGGCTGAACTGCGTTCGGCATGATGTGCGTAAAAAGGATGCGCATGTTACTTGCGCCAAGCGCACGCGCCGCCTGTACAAAATCGTATTCGCGGACTTTCAGCACTTGCCCTCGCATGACCCGCGCGTAACCTACCCATCCGATAACGCAGAGAGCGAGAATCATTTTTCCGAGACCGGCGCCGAGAAATGCGACTAACGCGATCGCAAGGAGCAGGCCTGGGAAAGCCAGAAAGACATTGAAGACATAGCCGGACAAGAATTTGTCCACGAAACCGCCGTAGAACCCGGCGATCGCTCCGATCAGGATGCCGATTATCGACGAGACAGTGACAACGGTGATGCCGACCTGAAGAGATATTCTGGCACCGTAAACCACCCGGGAAAAAACATCGCGACCCAGTGCGTCTGTTCCGAAGTAATGTGACGCAGAGGGGTCAGCATAACGGTCGACGAGATTTTGGGCCGCCACATCGTGCGTCGCGATCCAGGGCGCAAAGATCGCCGTCAATATGACGATCGCCGCTACAGCAACGCCGATGTACGAAAGCCTACTCATGCTTAGCGAACCTAACTATCTTCTTCTGCATTGAAGTCTATTGCATTTTTCGTTCATAACTCGTTTCGTGTGACTCCGTGCGTGTCGTGTGGTTCACCCCCGTCAACTGGCCTGGAACCACGACACGAAATTACAGAAACGACACTAAACCAAACCGTTCGTTTTCGTGTCGACGCTCGGCTTCAACCCGGCCTTTATCCAGCAGATCATCGATTCAGGGTTCAGGACAATCGAATACGCGGGTCGAGCCTCCTGTAAACCAGATCGGTCAAAGCATTAGCCAGAATGTATGTAACCGAGATCACCAGAACACAGCCCTGCACGAGACGGTAATCGCGTTTGCCGATCCCGTCTTCCAAAAGCAGCAGCCCGAGGCCCTGCCAGCTGAAGATCTTTTCGGTGATGATCGCACCGGCGAGAAGGACGCCGAGTTGCAAACCGAGCACGGTTACTACCGGGATCAGTCCGTTCTTCAGAACGTGTTTGTAAATCACCTTTCGTTCGCTCAACCCTTTTGCCCGCGCTGTTCGGACATAATCTTCACCAAGTTCTTCGATCACGCTAGAGCGGACCATTCTCGTAAGGATCGCCGAAAGAGCGGCACCTAAAGTCACGGCCGGGAGGATTATGTCTTCGGGATTAGCACTCCCGGTCGGCGAAAACCATCGAAGGTTGACCGCGAATATGTAGACAAGAAATGGGCCGATAACGAAGGTCGGAAGGGAAATGCCGAGCAGCGCAATGAACGATGCGAAGTTATCGATAAGGCCGTTCTTGTTTGTGCCCGCGAGCACTCCGAGAGGTATGGCGATTCCGATCGCGACCAGCATCGACGCCAGGGCCAGTTGGATCGTCGACGGATACCGTTCCAGGATCATGTCGAGGACCGGCCTGTCGGTGCGAAACGATCTTCCCAGGTCGCCCTGCAGCAACCCTGCCCAGTAATCGATGTATCGATTGTCAGCACCATTCCATCTGAAGCCTTTTTCACGCGAATAAGAGAAGAAGAACGCGGGCCGGTCAAGACCGTGTTTCTCGTTGAAGTTTGCGATCTGTTCCGGCGTCGCCGTCTCCCCGAGGATTGTCGTCGCCGGATCACCCGGAACAAGCTCGATCAGCAAGGTCACCAGCGACACGACCGTCCAGATGACCAGCAGCATTAGACCTAGTTGACGGGAGAAGTTTCGAAGCTTGTGTTGCATTTAATTACAGACAGCAGCTTTGCAAGGTACGCGTAGCGCCGGAGCTATGGATCCGCGGATAACGAACATCGACCGGCGGCACTTCTCCGGTCACCAGATCCCGAAATTCCAATTTCAAAAATCGGTTCCCGTTCCGTTGGGGTCGGTCCCCGCCCGAATACGAAATTCTAGCGTTATGAGAAGTGAAACGCGAGTCATCTCACACTGGGTGTAGTGGCGTAAGTTTGAATTTGACCGATAGCGCCGGCTATCTACGTAGATATCTTTCGGTGCGCTCGATGTGTTCCGTGGTTAGCCAGAACATGAACCAAGGAAGACACCCGAGCGCACCGAAACGCATCGTCGCCGAAAGCGACACCGATCCACCGGCCACACTCTGATATCCCGTATAGTACTGGACGGACATGGGGCCCGGCTTCTGTCACTGCACAGGAAAAAGCTACAATACTTTCATGATGCAGGAACGCGATATCTTTGACGAGAAGCAAGAGATCAAGAAAGCGAGTTACTCGTGCCCGTTTTGCCGCGAGCGGAATGACTATGAAGTCCGATGGCTGAAACGGGTAAAGAAGCGTAACGCCCCTCGACATCTGAATGAACACGATCGCGCCCGCTTCGAGAAATCTCGAGACTATATGGTGAGGGTAGACGACCAACTGATGTGTAAGAATATGCGGTGCAGAAAGCGTTTCGAGATACCATCTTCACAGACGGTCGTCTTTATCTAAATTTCTAGGTGATCTATAAAGCGTGTGGTATTCTTCCCTAAACCAGGATCGGTTCAAGGAGGTCATATGATAAACGGAAAGAATTTGGAATTTTACGAACGGGAAGATGTTCCGGACGAAGAGACCCAGGCGTTTATCGACGAAGAGATCTCGCATGCGCCCAAGGCGCCGCAGGAGCTGCTCGAAAGGATCAACGAAAACCGTGCGGCGTCACCCGCCGATGCGGGCGGTGATATCGACGCGGAGTGGGAAGATGTGAACGACTCCGGAGCGGAGAGCGTTTTCGGACATAACCCGACGCCGGATCAGTCGGATGTTGAAGAGAATGCGCACGCGATGGGCATCGATTACGAAGACAACGAGCCACTGGACATCCTTGAAAAGATCGAAAAACGAGACCGCGACCGGTATGAGTTGAACGAGAATTCGAAGACGAATCGGGATATGATCTAGTCTCTTTCCCGACGTTTGAGGAGATGAAAATCCACAGAGGCTGTCCGAAAAGGGCAGCCTCTCTTATTTATCACCACCCGCGTATTGGCAGTAGATGCCCGCGAATGGTCGGCGTACCGCCCCGGTTTCTCCACACGGAATATTCATGAACATGGCTTTAACGGATTAGAACGGATTACACGGATCTGAGGAGTTTGGCCTCTGCTCCAGAAGCGAAAATGGCTTCGAGTAAGCGTAAGGGGGTTAGATGAAAAAGAGGCTGCCCTTCCAGGCAACCTCTTTTTTTGTCTAATTCCCGGCTCTTGGCTTAGTAGATCGTAAACCCGTAATCCAGCGTGATGATGCTCGAAACAGGTACGCCATTCACTTTCTTTGGTTCGAATTTGATCTGACGTGCCGCCGCGATCGCCTGCTCGGTCAGTCCGTGCGGAAGACGCTTCACCGGCGTAATGCTTCCGACCTGTCCTGATGCAAGTAGAGTAACCTTCAGAAGCACACTACCCGTGACCGCGTTCGTTCTCGCCGCATCCGTATAAGTCGCTCTCGGCTTCGAGATGATACGCAGCGGTGAAGTTACCTTCGCAACGATCGGTGCCGGAGGACTTCCGCCGCCGCGGCCCGATCCTGAGCCATCACCATCGCCGTCGCCGTTACCGCTTCCGTATCCCGATCCGCTGCCGCTGCCGGTACCCGTACCGCTACCGCTGCCGACACCAGTTCCATAACCGGTACCCATTCCGCCGCCGCTGCCCGGGCCGCTCGAGAGCTTACCGTACGTCGAGGTCGGATCTCCCCACTGTCCGAACTTCTTTTCGAACTTGCGTTCGCCTTCGGTTGAGGGGGGAGGGGTCTGCAATTCAAAGTTGTCTGAACGATGGACATTTGGATCCGGTGGTCTGATCGGATTCTTTGTTTGATCCGGTAGATCGCCCTGGTTGACGGGGTCAGGCTGCTGCTTACCGCCGCCGCCGCCGCCGCCAGCGTCATCATCCTTGGCTTTCTTCGGTTCTTCCTCGACCGGCATCGGAACTTCGTCGATCAAGTAGGCCAGCGAGCCCTCGCTTCCGATCGCACCGACGTCAAGACTCTTTTGAAAGAGCGAGACGCCCCAGCTGCCGACGGTCAGGACCAGCATCAACGCCGCCGCACCAAGCAGAAGCACGTTGCGCTGCTTGCCATTCTTCTCCTGGATAACGGTTACGTAGAAGCCCCCGTCATCGGCGTGGGTATAATCCCAATTCGTCGCGTCGTCCACGGAACCTCTCGGCTCGTCGGCGTACATCGGAGAAGACTGAAACAAAGCCGGAGAAGCCGCCCGAGCCGAAACGCTTTCATACGCAGGCTCATCGACCTCTTCGTCGCCGAATTCATCCTCATCCGCCTCCAAAAACACCGGTGTCGGTGCCTCGGGCTCGACCTCCACGGGCGTTGCGTCTATCTCGTTATCGACCGGAGTAGGTTCTGCGGATACGGTCTCGACAGAGTTCTCTTCAAGACCGATCTCATTCTCAACCGGATTCATCTCGAAAGCTTGCAGTGGAGCTCCGCAATCAGGACAAAACCCAAACCTCTCAGCGAATCCTTCATCGCACGAACTGCAGTACTTAACAATCTTTCCCATCTTTAGGCCTCTCGAATTACTTGCCCGGGGGGCGGGCAGCCAGTTTGAATTCTAATTATAACGCGTTTTCCGCAGATGTTAAGCGATTTATCCTTTTCCGAGACTTCGCTTTAAACCCGGCTTGTTCAAGAGAGATAGATGCTCTACCGGATTGACGCGATGCCCACTGCCCATCAAAATTTTGGACGGTTTTTGCTGGTTCCCGGTTACAACACTTCGATGGAGTTTTGCAACTAAAACAGGTAACATCTCACTTTCCAAATTGTTTATACGATGAAATTGCGAACTTTATTCCGGAATCTTTCCCTGGTCACCATGTGCCTCGTTTTTCTAGCCGCTGGGGCACATGCTCAGCGGCCCGGGAGCGGTGTGCCGCGTCAGGAAAAGCTGCTGAACGGGTTGAAGGTTCTGATGTGGAGCGACCCGGCGGCATCCGACGTCAAGGTCAGCATCCGGGTTCACAGCGGTTCCGCGTTCGATCCGCAAGGGAAAGAGGGTGTGATGAAGCTTCTTGCTGAAAACATCTTCCCAACACCGGTTTCGCGGTCGTTTTTCTCGGAAGACCTGAACGGCAATCTCGAGGTGATCAGCAACTACGACTACATTCAGATTAATGCGAGCGGCAAGGCCTCCGAGTTTCTGACCCTGTTCGAAACGCTTGCCGAGGCCGTCTCAAACCCAACGATCGACAAGGAGACGACGGCAGCGTTAAAGAAATCGCTGACGGAGCAACTCGTTCGTTTGGAAAAAGACCCGGATTACATCGCTGAACATGCGGCCCTGAAGAGGTTGTTTGGAACTTTTCCGTACGGCCGGCCTCAGATGGGATCCGTCGAGTCTCTCGAGCGAATCGACTTTGCGGATCTCTTGTTCGCCAAGGAGCGATTTCTGTCGGCTGACAATGCGACCGTGGCTATAACCGGCAACTTCAACACTGATCTTGCCTTCCGGGCTGCCAGGCGGTACTTCGGTGCGTGGCTGAAATCTGAAAAGCGCGTCCCGCCCACATTCCGCCAACCCGATGCGCCGGATGCCAGACCGCTTGAAATGGTAGTCCAAGGTGCGAGCCCACAGTCAAGCTTCGTACTGCGGGGTGTTGCCCGGAACGATCCGGACTACTTTGCGTCAATGGTGCTAGCGGACATTTTGAAGGATCGTTCGACAAAGATCCCCGGCGTTCGCTCGATCGCCCATCACGCCCGAGTTCTCCCCGGCTTCGTGATGGTCAATTTCTCCGGATCCACCGGATTTCCGTTCAACCTGTTGGGCGATCGGATCACTGACGCAGAATTCTCCAGAGCCCGGAGCCAGGTTGCGGCCGACTTTGGTAAGCGAAGCCTTATGGATCAGTGGCTTGATGTCGACACTTACCGAACGACAGTTGCAGGCGATAACCTCGCCCTCCAGAACCTAACGGTGGCCGATGTTCAGCGGTTGGCGGGCCGGCTTGCCAAGAATCCCATCGCCTCGGTTTTGATAAGGCCGGCAACCTCCGCACAGTAGATGTATGAGCACTGAACGAACGGCCAGCGAGATCGCGCATGCCGAGGCGGTGCGCACCATGTTTTCCGGCATTGCACGACGGTATGACCTCCTCAATCATCTTCTTTCCGTCAACATCGATAAGCGATGGCGTCGCGTGGTTCGCGGTAAGCTCGCCAAGATTCTGCAGGATCCAAGCGCGCTTGTTCTCGATGTCGCATGCGGTACCGGTGACCTCTCCCTTGAGCTGAAACGAGGGTCGAACGCGATGGTTATCGGCTCAGACTTTTGCCGGCCGATGCTCGCGGTGGCGAAGGAAAAGACCTCAGCCTCTACGGTAATGGTACCGTATATCGAAGCCGACGCGTTGGACCTGCCCTTCAAAGCGGAGAGTTTCGATGCTGTTACAATCGGTTTCGGGCTTCGAAATCTCTCGAACGTCAGAGACGGCTTGGTAGAGTTGCGCCGTGTTCTTAAACCGGGTGCTGTCCTTGCAATTCTGGAGTTTTCCAGCCCCGTTCTTCCTGGTTTTCGCGGGTTATTTAATTTCTATTTCAATCAGGTGCTGCCAAGGATCGGCGGCGCGGTCAGTGGCTCGCGTCTGGCCTACGAGTACCTGCCGGATTCTGTGGCCAGGTTCCCGGACCAGGGCGGTCTCTCGAGATTATTGAAAGAAACCGGGTTTGAGGCAGTCGAATATACAAACCTGACCGGCGGCATTGCGGCCATCCATACGGGCAGCAGAAAAACGTGAGTCCGTGTTCCTTAGTCCCCAGTCTCCTACTGTCTAACGCCCTGCCAGATTTCTTAAATAAGCGAAGCTGAAGATCCCGGTGTCGTGACCGTCGGAGAAATGAAAATTCAAAGCGTAGCGACCGACGATCGAGACGTGCCTTATCGTCAGGTCGTCGGGAACGACTTTGTCGTCAAGCATCTTCTCGCCCGTCCACTCGTTGATACAGGCCGCACATGGGCAAGAGCGCCGCAACGCAGGAGCGTGAAAGTTAGTCTCTGCGTCGTCCGACCACTTTATCGAGATCTCGGAATCGCTTTCCTCGATTATCTGAACGGGTTCTAGCACTGCTGTTCTTCACCAAGGAGGAGCCGCTCCTCGATATGGGTAGCCTCGATGTCGTAATGCGACGCGTGGTAAACCGGCATTCCGTCCTTCAGGACTATGGCCTGCGGCGATTCATGACGGATCCCTGTGCGGGACGCGATCTCGTTCGAAAGAGAGCGGTGGGTCTGGATGACGACCACGTTTACATCGCCGGCGACGAGGCTCACCTCCCGGTAAACACCCGAGCTGATACCGCACGTCGTGCTGTGCTTTAGCAAAACGACGGGTCGACGAAATGAGTCCGCGAACAAACGATCAAGGGTGTCGAGGGAATCGACATTAACAAAAGTTGCCGGCATAGTTTATGACCAATTATAGGAGTCGGGTGGCGGAGGATGCATGTTCGTCCGCATTTCCAAAGATGGAAAGACTCTTCTGTAAGCCACTGCGTTGCCCGCTATCATGATCGGGATCACAAAATACATACCGACGCACAAGGCCAGATAACCGAGGAACATGAGTCCGAAGTTGACGACGACCAATCCCGCGACACCGCCTAGGTTCTGCCAGACGGCACGGGCGCTTGTCTTCATCGCGTCGATGGCGCCGAGGTTGCGGTCGACAATAAGCGGGAATGAGAACGTCAGTAGCGTGTGGAAACAGACCATCGCGATCAACACGACGAGATCAATGATGCCCACGACGACCAGGGCACCTACCAGACCTGCCTCTCCGGCCTGAGATCCGCCGAACATCGCCGCGATCAGACTGATGTAAACGAAAAGGTAATACGCGAACGCCGGGACGACAATAAGAAGGACAACAACCAGTCCCGGTGCAAAGTAATTCATGCCCTTCCAAAGATCGTCAAACGCTACCGGCTTTCCATCAATAGACCTAAGGTAGCTATAGAAGATCCCGCAAAACATCGCACCGCCAAGGATGTACATCGTGAATCCGCCGATCAGTGCTCCGACCATTGTGATCGCGAAGAGCAACCAGTAATCCTTTTTGATCAGCTCAAATCCTTCCTTCACGCACTCGACGGGATTGATAACACCGGTCCGGAACTCTGTATTTGTCATAGTAGCGGTCAGCGATCAGCGGTCAGCAGTCGGTGGTCAGTAGGCATTGGTCACTGGTCATTATTTCTTAGGGTTAGGTGCACGTGCCGATGCTCTGGATCCGAACTGTCGACTGTCAGTTGTCAACTGTCAACTCTGTAAATTCTCTCGACGTAATCTCTCACCATCCGGTCGCTGGAGAATTGCGGAGTAAGGGTCGCGATGGAGTTCTTCATCTTTCGAATCCAGCCCGCCGGAATGCCGGAGCTGTCAAGAGCATAAAACTCCGGAATTACCTGGTTTTCCAAGGTAGCATAGAGAGATTCGGCGTCGTTGGCGTCTGCTGTTTCGTCGTCCTCTTCGCTGACACCACCGATCGCATATCCGTTCTGGCCGTTATGGCCTTCCATCCACCATCCGTCGAGAACCGAGAGATTCAAAACACCATTCATCGCCGCCTTCATACCGCTGGTACCGCTTGCCTCAAGAGGGCGCCTAGGTACATTCATCCAGACATCGACACCCTGGACAAGATAGCGGGCGATCTCCTGATCGTAGTCCTCGATGAATACAGCTCGCCTCTGCCAGTTCGAATCGTGATTAATACTCATCAGCTGCTGCAGGATCTGTTTTGCGGTACGGTCCTGAGGGTGGGCTTTCCCCGCAAACACGAACTGCACAGGACGCTCGGCGTGATCAACAAGTCTCAAGAGGCGGTCCAGATCCGAAAGCAGTAGATTCCAACGCTTGTACGCTGCGACACGGCGGGCGAAGCCGATCGTCAGCACGTCTGGGGAAAAAAGATTGTGAGTATCGATGTGTTCGTTGATCGTTTCCCGCGAGCCTGTATCCTTCGCGCTCGTCCGTTCGCGGACAAACGCGATAAGGAGTCTCTTTAGTTGTTGATGGGTACGCCAGATCTCCTTGTCGGAGATCTGTTCGACAGCCGAAGACCATGAACTGAGATCTCTCAAAAGTTCAGGCCACTCGGGCCCGACATATTCGGTGAAGAGGCTCTGAAATTGGGGCGCGATCCAAGTCGGTGCGTGAACACCGTTTGTGACGTGTGTGATTGGAACGTCGTTCGGCTCTGCATTCTCCGAGAACATTCGCAGCCATAGCTCCCGCGAAACCTCACCGTGCTTTTCGCTAACGCCATTTGCGGAACGAGACATGCGAAGCGCGAAAGGTGTCATTCCAAACGGTTCCGCGTCGTTTCCGGTGTCGATGCGCCCGAGATCGAACAGTGCGTCCTCAGAAAGCTTCAGGCTCGCGATGAACTCCGAATCAAAGCAGGATCGAAGCTCATCGGTTGAAAATGCGTCATTCCCGGCGGCGACGGGCGTATGCGTCGTGAAAACACATTGCCGGCGGACCGCGTCGACGGCGTCGTCAAAAGACGCCTCGGGATTGACCGATAGAAATTCCCGGGCCAGCTCGAGAGTGAGAAACGCCGAGTGTCCTTCGTTCAAATGAAAGACCGATGGAGCGACGCCCAGCTTCCGCAGGAACCGCACACCACCGATCCCCAGAACCTTTTCCTGAACTATCCTGGTTTCGGTACTGCCACCGTACAGATGTCCCGTAATGAGCCGATCGATCTCCGCATTCTGCGTGACGTTCGTGTCAAGCAGGTACAGAGAAATCCGACCGATCTTCGCGAGCCACGCCTGCGCGACCACCTCTCGGCCCCGGATGTGAACTGCGACCGTCAGCCTCTCACCTGTCGAGTCAAGGACAGGTGTGAGAGCAAGCTCTGATTCGAATACATCCGCGTAGCGTTCCTCTTGCCAGCCGTCATGCGAGATACGCTGCCGAAAATAACCGTAACGATATAGCAGGCCGACAGCGGCGAGCGGAAGGTTGAGATCGCTCGCCGATTTGAGATGGTCACCCGCGAGGATCCCGAGTCCACCGGAGTAGTTGGGCAGGGAATTATGAACACCGTATTCGGCGCAGAAGTACGCGATCGAGGGCGGCTCGGCAGCGTTTGACATATAGCTGTCGAACTTTTCCGCGAACAATCGCAACTTCGTGACGTAGGTGTCGTCGAGTGACTTTTGCGTGAGTCTTAGTTCCGAGACATTTTTAAGCAACAGTCTTGGATTTTGCTCATACTGTGACCAGAGGCGGGGATCCAGCTCACGGAATAGTTCAACTCCCTCGGGATGCCACGACCAATAGAAATTCCCCGAGATCCTATCAAGGGCCCTGAGAGCCTCGGGTAAATTCTCGATCTCGACAAAACCCGTACGAAAAGGTCTTTCGACCCCGGCTTGAACAGCTTGTTGCATTGATTCAGTGGAAACGTCGGTCATCAAATGGGTAAGGTTTCCAAGAACTATAAAGCAACTGGTTCTGGCTGGCAAACAAAGAAAATTCTGTGTTTATCGATAGTGTTTGAGAAATAAGCTGGCGTCGGATCGTGTGAAGAAGACCAGAGCGACGTGGATGAGCGAATGCCTTTCGAGAACCTCGACAAGCGTTCTGTAAACCACCGGGGCGGCCTCATGTTTCGGAAAGCCGTACGCTCCGGTCGAGATGGAGGGAAACGAGATCGTTGCCAGGTCCTGTGCGGCCGCCAGCCCGACTGAATTCCGGTAACAGCCGGCGAGCAGTTCGGCGTCACGGCCACCGGACATTCCATAGATTGGCCCGACCGTGTGGATAACATATCGCGCCGGAAGATCACCACCGGTCGTGATGACCGCCTCGCCGATCGGCAGTCCGTCCGGAAACTGCGTTTGACGGATGGCCTTGCATTCTTCAAGAATTGCCGAACCGCCGCGCCGGTGGATCGCACCATCGACACCGCCTCCACCGAGCAGCGTGGAGTTGGCCGCGTTCACGATCGCATCGACCGCCTCGTCGGTGATATCACCCGTTCTTACGGTCAGCCGCCCGTGCAATATTTGATCTTCCATGGGGTCGCTAAAGTAATCCGTCATCACCCGTCTCGAGGCGGCCAACACGCATGAACCTATAGTGCAAGGCGACGATGGAGCCAAAGATCGCTCCGATCAGAGTTAATGCAATTCCGACGTTGAAATAATTCGCGAAGTTACCCAGCCCGATCAGCTTCCATAGAACTGCCATCGCAATTCCGCCGGCTGCAAAGAACAACGGTATGGCGAAGATCTGGAGTGGAAGCGGTCGCGTGCGCTCAAACCGTTTGTGAAAAACAAGAGGTTTCAGACGGTCGTACTCCCACGTGACGAGCCACGCCGCAGCCGACGACATGAGAATGGTGAT